>DOWV01000102.1 GCA_003519375.1 Bacteroidota bacterium | reverse complement strand
ACGACATTCAATGCGGTTCCGTGAATGAAGCCGGTCTAAGTGAAATCAAAACGCCCACATATTTCTACACCCAAGAACAGAACGCGACGCTCTCCCAGCCGCGCCGCAGCCGCCAGGTTTACAGAGCAGCGCAAACTCGCGGCCATTATGTTCACCGACATGGTCGGCTACAGCGCTCTCACACAGAAGGACGAATCGCTGGCTCTCCGGGTCCTTGAGCAACATCGCTCCATTGTCCGTCCACTCTTGACCAAACACGGCGGTCACGAAATCAAGACGATCGGTGATGCGTTTCTGGTCGAGTTTCCAAGCGCCCTCGCGGCCACCACCTGCGCAATCGAAATCCAGAAAACGCTCTTCGAACATGCAGAATCCCGGTCCGGAGAGAATGCCGTACGCCTTCGCATTGGCCTTCACGTCGGCGATATCATCCATAAGGAAGGCGACGTATTCGGGGACGGCGTCAACATCGCAGCCCGGATTGAGCCATTGGCAGAGCCGGGTGGGATTTGTCTTTCAGAGGATGTCGCACGGCAAATCCAGAACAAAGTTGATTACGCCCTCATCCGCCTGGGTAAGGGAGAGCTGAAGAACATCAACCTTCCTGTCGATATCTATCGCGTCATCCGCCCCTGGGAAAAGCGGCGCTTTGGTTTTGTTGATCGCCTCATTTTCGCAGTCGCCCGGAAAAAGATACAACATCTGATGGCCACCCTTCTCTTCGCGGTGGCAGTCGTCATCGCTGTCTTGTGGCAGACAATGCCGGTCTCCCATGTTCCACTGCCAACGAACCGCGTTGCCGTGCTCCCTTTTGTCAACATCAATACCGACTCCAAAGATGAGTATTTTTCCGACGGAATGACCGAGGAGCTTATCTCCAGCCTTTCGAAAATCCGGGATCTCAACGTCATCGCACGCACATCCGTGGCCAAGTACAAAGGGGGAAAGCTCGACATTGCCGAAATCGGCAACGCGCTCGGGGTCGGTTCTATCCTCGAAGGAAGTGTTCGAACGGCTGGAGACGAGGCCAGGATTAGCGTGAACCTGGTGGATGTGACGAGCCAGAAGACCATCTTTTCCCGCGAGTACACGCGCCCCATCAAAGACGTTTTTGCAATTCAAACCGATATCGCTCAGAGCATCACAAGCGCGCTCAGCGTCCAGCTTCTCTCGGGAGAGATAGAATCGCTTGCGAAAAAGGGGACGGAGAACAGCGAAGCCTACAGGCTGTACCTTCTCGGCCGTTTTCATCTCAGTAAACGGACCGGCGAGGAAGTCATCAAGGCGATCGGATTCTTCACACAGGCCGTCCAGAGGGATCAATCGTTCGCACTCGCCTACGCCGGTCTTGCAGAGTGCTACACGCTTGCCGGAAACGCCGGGTACGGTTCCCTCCCCCGGGACGAGGCGATCGCCAACGCCAAGAGATTCGCATCGCAAGCCATCGCGCTTGATGAGTCGCAAGCGGAAGCACATGCTTCTCTCGCATATGTGAAGTTTCGGATCGATTGGGATTGGGCCGGTGCCGAGCGGGAATTTCAACGGGCGCTTCAGCTGAAACCCGGATATGCCCGCGCTCATGAGTGGTATGCACTCTACCTCTCGATCATGGGCCGATTCGACGAGGCCATGAAAGAAATGCTGAGAGCGCAAGAACTCGATCCTCTCTCGACAAGCGTCAGCACTGGGATCGGACGAATTTATCATTTTGAGTACAAGCTGGAAGAAGCAATTGCTCAGTTCAAAAAGACCCTCGAGCTTGACCCTGATTACGCCGAGGCGTATTTCGGTCTGGGTATGACCTACACTGTTGCGGGACGATACGACGAGGCCGCCACCGATTACAAAAAGGCGATTCAGCTTTCGGGTAATCGTTTGGTGATGATGTCCATGCTTGGCTTCATGGAGGGCCTGGCGGGGCATACGCAGGCGGCAGAGAAGATTATTCAAGATCTTCGACGGTTATCTGCGACGTCACATGTGTCGCCTTACTACTTCGGCATTCTGGAGATGGGCCGCGGTCGGATGGACGAGGCGTATCAATACCTCGAAAAGGCGTACGAGGAGCGTGACGGCATCATGATTTTCCTTGCTGCGGATCCGATCGCAGAACGATCATGGGGCGATCCACGCTTCGGCAAGCTGGCGAAGAAGATGGGGTTGGAGCTTCGTCCGCCGCGAAAGACGCAGCGTTCAAACTGATTCTTGATAGACGGCAGGAGTCGGGCTGTCCAACCTCATCAACTTGGCTGAAGAGATTGTGAACGAATGTTGCGGTGATGATACTTGCCAGTAGCAACAACCTGCAGTTTCATTCCTGGTCTTCACAGCTTGTGAGTGGAAGAATTTTTCGCTAAAGTTGCCGTTGGGTTTTGACGCCCCGTTACCCCAGCCGATGTGAAGTTCCTTCCTGCACGCGATGTGCCGAAAAGATTGAAGAGCAAGAAACGAAGATCCTTTCTTCTCCACGAAAGCCTGTTGGAGTCAGGCAAAAACAGATTCTTCGAGAAGCAAGATTTCCCACGAGTTCACGACATCACCGTACGCACCGTACCGCATCGGACAGCAGGAAAGGAGCCCGGACATGGGCGAATCACCTGAGAATCTCTCGAACGAGCAGATCCTTCAACACCTGCGCGAACTCGAATCCCGCATCGCGCGCATTGAAGCCCATCTCGAAATCCCCCAATCGACATCCGAAGAACTACCGGAATCGCCGTCAGCGCCGACGATCGCCGCTGAAGATGACGAAGAGCTGGAACTTCAGGTCGGACAAAACTGGTTCGCAAAAGCCGGTATTGTCGGTCTGGCGTTGGGGATTGCATTTCTGTTAACGTTGCCTTACGACAGCCTTCCCTCTTATCTTCCGAGTCTCTTTGGCTTCGTTCTCGTAGGGGGAATCTTTTTCCTTTCCCGTTATTGGAAAGAGTCGTTTGAGCAGATTTCACGGTATCTTCTTGGCGGCGGGCTGCTCCTTCTCTATTTTGCCACACTCCGACTTTCGCATTTCACGTCGGCCCCGGCGATTACAAATCCCGGCATCGAGCTTGCATTGCTTCTCGTTGTCGTCGCGTACAATCTCTCGGTTTCCTTCAGACGGAAGTCCATCTATCTCACCGCTTCACATCTCGCCCTCGGCTATCTCACGGCGCTTATCGGAGGCCAGACCTTTTTCGTCCTTGCGGTGCTGACCGCGCTGTCTGTCACGGTCGTCTTTTTTACGTTGAAGTTCCGGTGGAACTCCCTTCTTGCTACCGGCATCATACTCACCTTCATGACCCACTTCCTCTGGACAGCGAACAATCCGTTTTTCGGGAACACGCTTCAGTTCGGTGCTTCACCTCAGATTCATCTGGCGTTCATTCTTCTCTATACGGTGATCTTCACCGGTGCGGCCTTGTTCCGATCGCGAGATATTCCAGAGAATTTTCCGGTCATACTGAACACGGTCCTCACAGCTCTCTTTGGCTACAGCTTGTTCGGCCTCTCCACGCTCGTGGCGCAGGGCATCAGCATTCCTGCGTGGCACGTCGCAGCTTCGGCCTTGTTTCTTGTTCTTTCCATTGTCTTTTGGATTCGCGAGCACAGTGTATATGCGACATTCGTCTACGCAATCATCGGTTATACTGCATTGAGCGCCGCCATCGTCGCGCAGTTTCCGCAACCCGACTTCTTCGTCTGGTTGTGCTGGCAGAGCATCATCGTGGTCTCGACGGCCGTGTGGTACAGATCGCGATTCATCATTGTGGCGAATTTTGTCATCTATCTGATCGTGTTCATTGCGTACCTGAGCACCGCCGGCGCTGTCGGTTCCGTGAGTGTCAGCTTCGGTATTGTTGCGTTGCTCAGTGCGCGTATTCTTAACTGGCAGAGGGATCGGCTTGAACTGAGAACCGAGCTCATGCGTAACGCCTACCTCGCCAGCGCGTTGCTCTTTCTTCCATATGCTCTGTACAATTCTGTTGCGCCGCATTTTGTCAGCGTGTCCTGGTTGATTCTCGCAGCGTTCTACTATGTCGCCAGCCGCGCGCTCAGGAGCCGCAAATATCGATGGATGGCCCTTCTCACGACTCTCCTGACCATTCTCTATGTCTTCATCGTGGATTTAACCACGGTAGACTCTGTTGTTCGCATCGTTTCATTTCTTGTTGTCGGAAGCGTCCTGCTCACGATATCGATGATCTACAGCCGGAAGAGGCAAAAGACTTCTCCCAAACCAAACGCAGACGAATCAACACAGCGGACCATCTGAACCGGCGAAAGATCTTCGGGCAGGCAAAGAATTCGACGGCACTATTGACCTGCCTGCGGCATCATCTGCTCGAACCCTTACCTTTACGGCCACTCCAACCCTGTTCCCCGGCAACTAATTCGCAGCTTTTTGTGTTATAGCGTAACAACTTCCCACCCACCATTGCGATACACTCATTCATGACTGAACACCGCTGGACCGGCTCCTTTCTCGACATGATGCACGGAGAAGGAGACCATCTCGCTGATTCATACTTCAGCATACTCACACAGGACGACGAGATGGAAAGCATCCGCAAGGTGTTTTCCGAGATGGACTCCAACGACGAATCTCCTCCGGCCGACACGTTTCCCGAGCTGCATGAATTCTTCACACGCACGAACAATCTGCCGCCAACGATCGATACCCAGCGCATCGATCACGGCGAGATGGTTTTTCAAAAAAACGCCTTCACAGTTGCACTCGTCCTGCTGACAAAAAGCCTGCCGGAAGGATACGCCGCTCCCAATCTATCCATTATTCTGAACCTCTCCGGAAACCTCAGAACCAATCCTTACAAACGGCTCCTCTCGACTCTCCAGACAGTGGTCAACGTTTCGTCGTTTCATGGTTTTCAACACGGCGGCCGCGCGGTACTGACTGCCCAAAAACTCCGGCTTCTGCATGCCGGCATCAGGCACATCACCCGACGGTATCGTCCCGCGTTTGAGTCACAGTACGGAGTTCCCGTGAACCAGGAAGACATGCTCGCCACGGTCATGGGATTTTCGTACCTCGTCATCGAAGGGATGCGAACGCTGCAAGCCGGCCTCACCCGTGATGAGGAAGAGAATTTCTTCTACGTCTGGCGTGTCTTCGCATTGATGATGGGGATTCACCCCGCCGACAAGCCCGCCAGCTTTGAGCGCATTCCGGAGAACATCGACGACGCCCGCGATTTCTACGAGGTCTACCGCCGCCGTCACTACGTCGCGGCCGACAAGAACCCGGACGGCGTTGCGCTCGGTGAGGCGAACCTCGCGATGCTGGTCGGCTTCGTCCCGCGGTTCCTTCGGTGGTTCGGATTTGGCAACCTTCCACGCGCGTACATGCAGGATCTCATGGGCCCCGAGCAATGTGCCCGCATCGGAATTCAGAGCATATCCACCGACGCACTGGTCAGATGGGTCTTGCTTCATCTTCATCGACTTTGGAAACCGTTCGAGCTTATCCACGTCACCCGCCATGAACGCTTCGGCGCGATGATATTCCAGGATCTGATCGATCGGGCATACGGCGGAGACGTCACCTTCACCGTGCCGACGGACTTGCGGCAGGTGAAGGATATGATCAACGAACGCGATGGCCCTTCCGCCGCTCAACCCGCGAAGGCCGAATCTCTCTAACCCGAAGAGGAGAATACTATGGAAGAACCGTGGATTAATCTGCAGGTGTATTCGCCTTTCGAACTTGTGCTCTTCGGGGTTGGATGCTCGATGTGGGTCGTTGTCTATTTTCTGTATGCCAGGCACATTGCCCGGCATATGATGATCGGCATGCCGGTGTTCGCGGCGGCAAGCAACTTCGGCTGGGAATTCGTTTGGGGTTTTCTCCCCCCCTACACCGACATGGGGCTTCTCTTCCTGTGGGGGTATCGCATCTGGTTTTTCTTCGATCTGTACATTTTCTACGGGGTCTGGCGCTATGGTGCCGAACAGCTTTCGATACCCGCTCTCAAACGCTATTTCAAACCCCTCATTATTTTTGTCGCCGTATGCTGGGGACTTCTCTATTGGTTTTTCAAAGCGCAGGGATATGATACTCCGATCGGCGCCAATTCGGCGTACGTGGCGCAGATTCTGATCTCGATCCTCTATCTGCTCCTCATCCTGCGCCACCGGAAGTTTGTCTGGTCTTCTGCCCCCATCGCATGGCTTCGAAGCCTCGGGACGGGGTTCATTTCCATCTTCATGTTTCTCCACTATCCGGAAAACTACCTGCTGCTCATGTTGTGCACTCTCAGCGCCGTTATCGATGGAGTCTACCTGTACGTGTTTCATCGTCGAACAAGCGTCGGCCATGCAATTGAGACAGGAGGCTGAGGATATCGTTGAAACTCCCTGGCTATCAAATCATCGAAACTCTTCACGTGGGGACCAAGTCCGAGGTGTTCCGGGCGCGGCGCGAGCGCGATCAGCATCCGGTGGTGGTCAAAGCTACGAATGGTCATGATTCCTCTCCGTCAGGTGCACTCAGCCTCTACCGCGAATACGAGATTCTGAACACCATCAATATACCCGGGGTTGTGCGATCCTTCGGGCTGGAACACCACCGGGATGTACACGCATTGATTCTGGAGGATTTCGGGGGAATTGCTCTCAAAAAGTTCATCGAGTCGACACGTCTCGACCTTCAGACAATTCTGCAAATCGCCTCGCAGCTTGCAGACACTCTTGCAGCGCTTCACCACCGCAATATCATCCACAAGGATATCAATCCTTCCAACATTATCTTCAACGGCGGCACCAGCCAGGTCAAGATCACCGATTTCAGCATTGCCTCCCTCCTGCTCCGTGAGACGCCCGGAGCCAGTAATCCGCACGCTCTTGAGGGAACCCTCCCCTATCTGTCGCCCGAACAAACCGGCCGCATGAATCGCTCCATCGATTTCCGGACCGATTTCTATTCGCTTGGCGTGACCCTCTTCGAGCTCCTCATCGGGTGGCTCCCATTTCAGTCAACGGATCCCATGGAACTCATTCACAGCCACATAGCAAAATTGCCGGTTCCCCCGCGCGAGCTCAACCGCGACGTGCCCCAGACTGTCTCCGACATCGTGATGAAACTTCTTTCAAAAACTGCAGAGGAGCGTTACCAAAGCGCTCGCGGATTGAAGGCAGACATCGACCGATGCCTGGCAGCGCTCGTGAAAGACGGACATGTCGGTTTCTTCCCGCTGGGGAGTGAGGACGTTTCCGACCATTTCATCATTCCCCAGAGATTGTATGGAAGAGAACGAGAGATTGGGTATTTGTTGGAATCGTTCGAGCGAACGTGCCGCGGCAGATCCGAGATGGTTCTCATCGCCGGTTATCCCGGCGTCGGCAAGACAGCGCTGGTCTGTGAAGTGCACAAACCGATTGCACGTCAGCGGGGATTCTTCTTCTCCGGAAAGTTCGAGCAGTTCAAGCGGAATGTTCCGTATGCCTCCTTCGCGCATGCGTTTCAGGAACTGATCCGCCACCTTCTTGCCGGCACGCCCGCGGAAATTGAAGCGTGGAGAGCCAGCCTCCTCAGCGGACTCGGTCCCAACGTGCAGGTTCTCGTTCCCATCCTCCCCGAGCTTGAGCTCCTGCTCCCCAACCAGCCTCCTGTTCAGGATCTCCCGCCGACTGAATCGCAAAACCGGTTCAACAATGTCTTCCAGAGCCTTGTCCGTGTCGTTGCACAGCACGATCACCCGCTTGTCCTTTTTCTCGACGACCTTCAGTGGGCGGATCTTGCCTCGCTCAGGCTGATGGAACTCCTGATGTCTGATCCCGAGAATAAACATCTTCTCATTCTCGGTGCCTACAGGGATCAGGATGTGAGTTCCGATCACCCGTTGTCGCTTGCCCTTCAGGCGATCCGGAAACGCGGCGTCACCGTCAATGAGATTTTCCTTCGCCCGCTCGACCAGACCACCACGGGACAATTCATCGCCGATGCTCTCCATACTCAACTCGAGCGGAACGTCCCGCTCGCCACACTTGTCCATCAGAAGACCGGCGGAAATCCGTACTTCATGAACGAGTTTCTCAAATCTCTTCACGAGGAGCAGCTCCTGCTTCTCGACGCAGATACGGGAGAGTGGGAATGGGATCTGGAGGTCATTCAGCAGAAGGGAATCACCGACAACGTGGTCACCCTGATGACGGGCAAGATCCAGCGTCTCCCCAAGAACACCGAACACGCATTGCAGACTGCAGCGTGTCTCGGGAGCAGCTTTGATCTCGCGACGCTTTCGATTGTGCTGGGGCAGACCCACGCCCGGACAGCGAGCGATCTCTGGGATGCCATTCAGGAAGGATTGGTGCTTCCGATCGGAGACTCATACAAATTCGTCCGGGAATTCGGATCCGATTCTGAAGTCGCTCTCTACCAGCCGCCGACGCATTACTCGGATGTTTCCTACAAATTCTCGCACGACAGGGTCAGGCAGGCAGCCTATACACTGATTCCGGAGGATCAGAAACCTTCGATCCACCTTCACATCGGCCGCTGCCTTCTCGAAAAGATCCCCGAGCACGATCGTGATGAGCATCTCTTCGATCTTGTCAATCATCTCAATCTTGGAAGCGCCTCGATCGGTGACGAGGCCGAGAGGCTGAAGCTCGCCGAGTGGAATCTGATCGCCGGAAGAAAGGCGAAGGAGTCAGCAGCATTTGACGCCGCTCTGAAGTACTTCACAAGCGGGAAGTTGCTGCTGGAGGACGATTGGACTGACCGGTATCAGCTTTGTTATGACCTGCACCGGGAATGCGGTGAGTGTGAATATCTTACAGGCGATTTTGAGGCTTCGGAGCGTCTCTTTGATTTGACCGTAGCCCGAGCGGCTACCGACCTCGACAAGGCACAGGCCTATGCCGCCAAGGCCATGCTGTACACGGCCATGGGCAAATTCGATCGGGCAATCGAGGCGGGCCTGGCCGGTTTGCGGCTCGTCGGCGTCAGGATATCTCCAAATCCCGGCAAGCCCGGCGTCGCCGTCGAGATCCTCAGGACAAAATGGAACCTCCGCGGAAGGTCCATCGAGAGCCTGTCACGGCTTCCAGCGATGGTCGATCCCGGACCGATGGTGGCCCTGAACATACTCGTGAACCTGATGACGGTCGCCTATTCATCCAGCGCGGAGCTGTCTGCCATAGCCATGACGACCATGCTCAACCTGACCCTGAAGCATGGTTCTGCCCCGGTTTCGTCGTTCGCTTTTGCCGACTACGGACTCCTTGTCGGATCCGGGCTGGGATCGTACGACAAAGCACTTGAGTTTGGGAAGCTCGGCATTGCGGTCGCCGATCACTTCAGAAGCAAACTTTTTCTCGGACGCTGCAATTTCATCATGGGCGCCGTCTTGAACCACTGGAGGCATCATGCCAACGGCAATCTCGCTTATTTACATGAGGCACAGCGTTTCAGCACGGAAAGCGGCGACCTGCAATTTGTTGCCAGCGGGCACATTCACATCGTCCTGGTTTCACTTTTCACAGGTGTCCCTCTTGATGAACTCTTTGCCCGCGCGACCGAATACGTCCAATTCGGCAACCGTGTCAAATTCGAAGACTTCACGCACGAATCGATTATTGCGCGGCAGATTGTCCGGTGCCTGAAAGGTGAAACTCTCAGGTTCGGGAGTTACAGCACTTCTGATTTTGAGGAAGAAGAGTATCTCAAGAAATTGGAGTCGTCCCGATTTGTCGTCGCGAAGATGTATTACGTTGCCGGCAAAATGCAGACCTCGTTCTTGTTTGGCGAGTTCGCCGAAGCTGAACGTCTTGCCGCAGGATCGAAGTCCCAGATCCACGCCCTGATGGGGCAGCTTCCGGAGGTTGAATACAATTTCTACCATTCTCTGAGCTGCGCCGCCCTTGTCCCGACATCCTCCCGGGAGGCGGCCAGAAGTCACTTCCGCACGTTGAAACGGAACCAGAGGAAAATGAAGAAATGGGCAGACAACTGCGCTGAGAACTTTTTGCACAAGTATCTGCTGGTCGAGGCAGAACGAGCGCGCCTTCATGGCGACAGATCGCAAGCGATGGACCTGTATGAGAGGGCGCTTCTTGCCGCACGGGAGAACGGCTTCATCCAGAACGAAGCACTCGCGTCGGAGCTTGCCGGAAGGTTCTACTTGTCGGAAGGCAAGAAAAAAGTCGCCGGCACCTATCTGCTCGAAGCCCGGAAAGCGTACCTCGCCTGGGGAGCCATCGGCAAAGCCAGGCACCTCGAACAACAGTATTTCGAATTGATTCAAAGCGAAACAGGGAGGGTGCAACAGCGTGGCGTCACTGAGACAACCACCATGACCGGTGATGTCGCCAGTTCCACTCTCGACCTTATTTCAGTCCTCAAAGCATCGCAGGCTCTCTCGGGAGAAATCGTTCTCGGCAAATTGCTGGAACGGATGATCGAGCTTGTCGTTGAGAATGCCGGTGCGGAGCGAGGATGTCTTCTGATGGAACGCGGGAATTCTCTGGCGATTGTAGCCGAGCGGGAGGAAAGAACCCGCAAGACGGAGATCCTTCAGTGGTTACCCGCGGGAGAAGGAGGGCACGTCTGCGAAGCTATTGTGCAATACGTCGCCAGAACGAAGGATCACGTCGTTCTCACGGACGCGATGCTCTCCACCAGGTTTGCGGCCGATCCGTACGTTCTGCAGAACAAGCCAAAGTCCATTCTCTGCGTGCCAATTCTTCACCAGGGGAAACTGAGCGCGCTCCTGTATCTCGAGAACAATCTCACGGCAGGAGCATTCACTCAGGAAAGAATAGAAGTCCTGAGATTGCTCTCATCCCAGATTGCCATCTCGATTGATAATGCATTGCTGCACGAGCAGGAGAAAGCCTTTGCGAGGATGCAGGAAGAAGTTCGCCTGGCTGCGCAGATTCAGCGGAATCTGCTGCCGCCGTCGCCTCCTTCGATGAGGGGATACGAAATTGCAGGAAGCAACATTCCCGCACATGCTGTCGGCGGCGACTATTTCGACTTCATTCAGATCGGTGAGGACCGATGGGCGATCTGTATCGGCGATGTTTCGGGTAAGGGGCTCCCTGCCTCTCTTCTCATGGCCAATCTGCAGGCAACCCTGCGCGGACAGACTCTCCTCGATGTCCCGCCGGGGGAGTGCCTGAAGCGGGCGAACCGGCTGCTCTTTCAGAGCACGAGTCCGGAAAAATTCGCCACGCTGTTCTACGGAATTCTCGACGCTCGCCGTCACACGCTGCTGTTCTCAAACGCAGGCCACGATAATCCTTTTGTGCTGAATGGTGGAATTGAAAAATCAAGGTTGAAGACCGGGGGAATTCCCCTGGGGATGATAGAGGAGTTTGATTTCGAGGAAGAGACAATATCTGTGGAGCCCGGCGATCTGATCGTCATGTGCTCCGACGGAATTGCAGAGGCGATGAATGCAGATGAAGAACCATTTGGCGAGGAACGGCTTTCCGCCATTCTCACACAGCCCGACCACCTCCCGCCGGAGGATATCATACGCAGGATACTCGGAGCCGCGAAGGAATTCACCGGCAGCACGCCCCAGTCTGACGACATGACCATTGTCGTGGTCCGCAGGACCTGACAGGAGATTCTTCGGGATAAATCGAGGTTTGTCGAAACCGAGCGCTGAACGAATCCGGGGCGCGGCAATTCAGGCCTGCTTCAGAGAGCGAACCCATCTTCCGAAATTGCGTTTTCCATTCTTCTCCAGAAACTCTATACACGCGCTTCCGACGATCACCCCGTCACTGACCGATGAGAAGCGCCTGACGTCTTCACGATTGCGGATTCCGAATCCCACAAGAACGGGATTTTTCTTCGCTCTTTGCTTTACGCGGCCGACATAGCCGAAATCCGGATGCTTCGATCTCTTACCCGTTACTCCCGTCGCCGAAACACAATAGAGGAAACCTGTGGAGGCCTGGTCGATCATTCGCTGCCTGGAGAGCGGCGTTGTCGGCGTCACCATGAGAATCTGCGCAAGTTCATGACGACGAATCTGTGAAGCAAAACGAGGTGTTTCTTCCAATGGCACTTCCGGGAGAATAAGCCCGTCCACTCCCGATTCGCCCGCGTGCGCAAGAAAACGCTCAAGTCCATAGGAGAGAATGGGGTTCATGTATCCCATGAGTATGATCGGTATCTCGGAATGCCTCCGCAGTTCGCCGGCTTGCCTGAAAATGTGCTTCAGCGTTACGCCATTCCTGAGAGCGCGTGCAGAGCTGTGCTGAATGACGGGCCCATCCGCCAGCGGATCGGAAAACGGCATGCCGATTTCGACCAGATCAGCTCCGCCGTTCTCTGCTTCCAGGATAATCGATGGAGTATCGTGGAGATTCGGGAATCCGGCGGTTATGAACAAGGCGAGTGCTTTTTCCTTTTTTTCCTGAAGCCCGGCAAGGCGTGCGGTTATTCTGTTCATTGTTTCCTCCGCGCTGCGTCGGCGAAGGCGGCATAGCTGTCCATATCTTTGTCACCCCGGCCGGAGAGGCAGATCACAACGATGTCATCCACTCTTGTGCGCGGCATAAGAGACTCAAGATGCGCTATTGCATGCGCTGTTTCGAGAGCCGGAATGATCCCCTCCAGTCTGGTCAGCCGGTGCGCCGCCTCTACAGCCTGGCGATCCGTGACGGACACATACGTCACCCTCTTGAGATCCTTCCAGTAGCTGTGTTCCGGCCCGACACCCGGATAATCGAGCCCCGCCGAAATCGAGTGTGCCTCCAGTACTTGTCCGAAATCATCCTGCAGCACGTAGCTCATCGAACCATGCAGAATTCCGGGCCGGCCCTTTGACAGCGTCGCCGCATGCTTGCCGGTCCGGATACCCTTTCCGCCGCCCTCGACACCGATCATGGTCACCTTGTCGGCGAAGAATGGATAGAACATCCCTATCGAGTTGCTTCCCCCTCCAACACATGCAACAAGATGCGAAGGAGTCCGCCCGGTAAGTTTTCTCAATTGACGTCGTGTTTCATTGCCGATGACAGATTGAAACGTCCGCACGATGAGAGGATACGGATGCGGACCGACAACCGAGCCAAGCACGTAGAAGGTCGACCCGACATTGGTCACCCAGTTCCTGATCGCCTCACTGGTTGCATCCTTCAGCGTCGCTGCTCCGGCTGTCACGGGTATGACCGTCGCACCGAGCATCTTCATGCGGCGCACATTCAGTTTCTGGCGCTCGCAGTCCTTCTGCCCCATGAACACAACGCACTCGAGTCCCAGTTTCGCAGCAACGGTTGCCGTAGCAACACCATGCTGACCCGCCCCGGTCTCTGCCACGACTCTCGTTTTTCCGGCGCGCTTGGCGAGCAGCACCTGACCAATCGTGTTGTTGATCTTGTGCGCCCCGGTGTGGCACAGGTCTTCCCGCTTCAGATAAATGCGGCCTCGTTTATAGTGCCGGGTCAATCGCTCGGCAAAGGTCAGAGCGGTCGGCCGCCCCGCAAACGAGTGCAGAAGCGACAGGTATTCTTGTTTGAATGAAGAATCTCGCTGCGCCGCGCGGAAGATTTTCTCGAGTTCGTCGAGCGAAGCAATCAATGTCTCAGGAACAAACCGCCCTCCATAAGCGCCATAGTATCCGCGGGCATCGGGGGCGTGATAGCCGGCATGCCGATGTGTTCTGGTCATCGTGTGGACTTCTCCCTGGTAATTGTTCTCTCTACAAGAGGTGCGAGTTCCGCGAGTCGCCGAACCAGCTCATGAAACCGTTCCGGTTTGAGCGATTGGAATCCATCCGAAAGCGCTTCCTCCGGCCTCTTGTGTACTTCGATCATCAACCCATCTGCGCCGGCCGCAATGGCTGCCATCGACATCGGTGCCACGCCATCCCACATACCGATGCCATGGCTCGGATCAACGATGATCGGAAGATGAGAGTTCTTCTTGAGAACAGGGATGGCGTTGAGATCGAGTGTGAAGCGTGTTGACTGCTCAAAGGTACGAATCCCGCGTTCGCAAAGGACCACATTGTAGTTTCCCCGGGCGAGAATGTATTCCGCTGCCAGAAGTAATTCCTCCAGAGAAGCGGCGATACCCCGTTTCAACAGGACCGGCTTCTTCAAATCCCCGACGGCCTCCAGAAGGCTGTAGTTTTGCATGTTTCTCGCCCCAATCTGGATCAAATCCGCGACCTCCGACACAGCCGGAAGTGTAAGCATATCCTTTGCCTCCGTGACAATTTTCAGTCCGGTCTGCTTCTTGACTTCCTTGAGCATCACAAGGCCTTCCTCTTTCAGGCCTTGAAATGAATACGGGGAGCTCCGAGGTTTGAACGCTCCGCTTCGCAGGAACTTCGCCCCCGCAGCCTTCACATCCACGGCCGTCTCCAGAAGCTGATCCCACGTTTCCACCGAACATGGTCCGGCAATCAACGCGAGTTCCCGACCTCCTATCGTTTCTCCATCCACCTGCACAACGGATCGCTCTTGCCTGGTTTCTCTCGCCGCAAGTTTGTAGGGTTTTGTCACCGGAACCGCTTCCGCCACTCCCGGCATCGATTCAAAAAGTTCAGGGTCCAGTCTTGATTTGTTGCCGGTGACCCCGATGGCCACCCTGGTCTCGCCGGGAATCTCGTGCCCTGTGAATCCGAGAAGCTTGATTTTCTTCACGACCCGTTCAATATCGTTTCGCGTTGCGTCTGTTCTCATCAGAATCAACATAGCGGCCCTTTCTTTGAGTCTGCCTCGCGGATTGCATCGAACAATTCCACCAACCGCCGGCGATCTTTCTTCCCCGGGGAGACCTCCACGCTGCTGTTTACATCAAGGGCGTACGGCCGGAGTGTTTGAATGGCTTCTGCAGCATTGGCCGGCGAGATTCCGCCGCTCAGGATGATTCGTCCGTACGTGTCTGCTCCGCGCACAAGATTCCAGTCGAAGGCCCTCCCTGTTCCTCCTTGCCGGCTATCGGAGTACGTATCGAACAAAAACGCGTGAACGTTGTAGTCAGCGAGATCAGAAAGAACAAAACCGGGGCGAGGCCGAAATGTCTTGATGACCGGATATCGCACTTCTCTGACGTACGCGGGGGATTCTTCGCCATGGAGCTGCACAACATCGAGACGGGATTCGTCCATGATTCTGTGCAATTCTTCCAGAGTGACGTTGACGAAGACACCGACACTTGAGACGAAAGGAGGGATTTCCGACACCACCTCTCGAACAACAGAAGGTGAAACGCGGCGTTTGCTGCCCTCGGCAAATATGAAGCCGATGGCATCCGCGCCAAGTTCTGCCGCCAGTAAAGCATCATGGTGGTTTGTCATGCCGCAGATCTTTATCCTGGTTCTTGTCAAGGCCTCAAGCCCTCCCGCAACGTTTGAAGAGCTATACCCGGATCGGGCGCGCGCATGAACGCCTCACCAATGAGAAAAGCATCCACACCGGAACTCTGGAGCCTGCGAATTTCTTCCGGCCCGGTTAATCCGCTTTCGCTCACCGCCAGAACTCCGTCGGGGACATACGGAAGAATTCGTTCTGTCAATCCGATATCGACCTGAAATGTGAGAAGATCCCTGTTATTGATGCCGAGAATCTGTGTCTGTTGCCAGTCCAGCCCGCTCAATTCGTCATGCGTGTGCACTTCAATCAGGCACTCCAATCCGATTGCCGCAGCCTCTTGTTGAAGGTCGCGCAGGAGACTTGCATCGAGTGCAGCGACAATCAGCAAAATCGCGTCGGCGCCATACGCCTTCGCTTCGTACAGTTGAAGGGAATCGAGCAGGAAGTCCTTCCTCAGGATGGGAACTGACAAATACGGTCGAGCCATCTGCAGGTGCTCCAGGGACCCGGAAAAGAACGGCCCGTCGGTCAGAATGGAGACGGCTGACGCACCCGCTTTCTGGTATTGTTGAGCAATGGAGACAGGATCGTACTCCCGGCGGATCACGCCGCGCGAAGGTGACGCTTTTTTCATCTCCGCGATAATCGCAGGCTTGTCTGCCAGCATGGCCGATTTCAGCGACAACGGCTGTCTATGCGAGAGCTCAAAGGAATCAAAGTCCGATCGCGAGCACCGGAGCCTGAGCGCCGCCACCTCTTTGTTCTTCTGCTCCAGGATGGTCGTCAGGTAGCTCATGGCCGGTTCGTATACTCCCGCAATTGATCCAGCTTTTTCATCGCCGCTGAGGAATCGATTGCTTCTTCCGCTCTCACGCGCGCTTCAATCAGGGTGGCCGCTTTCCCGGCAACATAGATACCGAGCGCCGCATTGGCGACGGCGGCGTCTCTCCGTGGTCCATGTTCTCCTCCCAGGATACTAGTCAATATTTTTGCATTCTCCGATGCCGTTCCTCCGCTCAAAACTCCCCGCGGGGCAGGTGGGAGCCCAAACGAGTGTGCGCTGACCTCATAGCTCGATATCCCCTTTCCGGTCGAATGCTCAAAGAGGTTTGTCGAACCCGAGAGCGTCACCTCGTCGGCACCGTCCTGAGCGTGGAGTGTGACCGCCCGCTCCGCGCCGAGATTCTTGAGCGTAAGGAGAATTTTTTCCGCCACAATTTTGTCATGCGCACCCACAACCTGGTATTTGACCCGCGCGGGATTGGTAATGGGGCCGAGAATGTTGAATATGCTCCTGGTGCCAAGCTCGCTCCGCGCCTTCGCTGCATGCTTCATGGCCGGGTGGTAGAGAGGAGCAAAAAGGAACCCGATCCCAATGGAGTTGAGACACTCACCCGTCCGCATCGCGGAGCACTCAATATTCACGCCAAGAGAGCGCAGGACATCGGCGCTGCCGCTCATGCTGGAAACGGAGCGGTTGCCATGCTTGGCGACCGTGACACCCGCCCCTGCCGCGATAAACGCTGCCGTCGTGGAAATATTGAAGGTTCCTGTGCCGTCGCCGCCCGTGCCGCAAAGATCAATTGCGTTTTTGTCATCGATCGTGATCTTGACGGAGTGCTCGCGCATCGTTTCGGCGAATCCCTGAATCTCCTCCGCGGTTTCCCCCTTTGCGCGCAGTGCGACCAGAAGCGCGGCTATCTGTACATCGCTGGCCTGGCCCGTCATGATAACATCAAGCGCCTTCGACGCTTCAACGACGGAGAGGTTTTTTCCGGCCAGACATGTTTCTATGAATATGCTGAGCGTCATACTCTTTTCTCCATCCAGTTTTTGATTATTTGAATTCCGTGAGGAGTGAGAATGGATTCCGGATGAAACTGGACGCCGTAAACCGGGAATTCCCTGTGTTTTATTCCCATAATGATGTTTTCGCCTGTTGTGGCGGTGACAATGAGATCCGGGGGCAGCCCGTCCGGGGAAATCACCAGCGAATGATACCGCGCAGCGGGAAAGGGGCTCGGAAGACCGCGGAAGAGATCCGTGCCATCGTGGTGAATCTGCGAGGCCTTCCCATGGAGGGGCGAAGGCGCATAGGTAATGACCGAACCGAATGCGAGACCGGCAGCCTGGTGACCGAGGCACACCCCAAGGATTGGTATGGACGAGCCAAGCGTCTGTATCAAAGCGACCGAGATGCCGGCGTTTTCCGGCCTGCCCGGGCCGGGCGAAATAATGATGCCTTCCGGTTTCAGCTCCGCGATCTCTTCCACCGAGACCTTGTCATTGCGAAAGACCGTGATTCTGGATGTCACGAGGCCAACCGCCTGCACGAGGTTGTAGGTGAATGAATCGTAGTTGTCGAGGACGACAATCATAGTCTTCGCTCCTCGAGTATTTTCTGGACATCATCCGATTGCAGGCCCTTCGCTGCCATTTCCACAGCCAGCCGAAGCGCCCTCGCTTTGCTCTCTGTCTCCTCAAACTCCCGATCGGGATCTGAATCTGCCACGATGCCTGCGCCCGTTTGTATCTCCAGCCCCGCGGCTGAGCACACAATGGTGCGAATGGCAATGCACGTGTCGAGGGATCCGTTCAAACCGAGGTACCCCACCGCTCCTGCATAGACGCCGCGCCGGACTCCTTCCAGGTCACTGATGATCTCCATCGCCCTTTTTTTCGGGGCTCCACTCACAGTTCCGGCCGGACTGCATGAAACGAGGACGTCAAGCGTCGAGCAGTCACCCTTCAGCTTGCCTCTCACTTCAGAGACCATGTGCATCACATGAGAGTAGCGATCGACCCGCGCCTGCACCGGAACCCGCACCGAGCCGAGTTCACTTACCCGTCCGACATCGTTGCGCCCCAGATCGATCAACATCGTGTGCTCCGCTCGCTCCTTTTCATCGGCCAGGAGCTCTGCTTCGAGTGAACGATCTTCTTCCTCAGACTCACCGCGCCGCCTTGTACCGGCGATGGGAAGCACTTCTACGATATCCTTGTCTACTCGGACCAAGACCTCGGGAGATGAACCGATCAACTGAATCTCACCGAATTGCAGATAGAAGAGGTACGGCGATGGATTGATGATCCGCAACGCACGGTACACAGGGAACGGATCGCCGCGGTACTGAAGCGTCGCCTTTCGCGACAACACAACCTGAAAAACGTCTCCTTCAACGATGTGATGCTTCGCTTTTCTTACCATATCACAATATGCATCACGGGATGTGGCCTCCCGCAAAGAAGAGAAATCGCACGCAAAACTGTTCGGAGCGAGTGGAATCCTGCTGAGCCGCATGACAAGGATGTCCAGTTGGCGCTTTCCCTCATCGTACTGCTCTTGCAGGGAGCGCTCCGGCTTCACAACAATATTTTGGACAACGGTGAGTGTGTGGCGGCGGTGATCGAGCTGGACGAATGAATGAAACAAACCGAAGATCGCGTCAGGTTTTGATGATGCATCCTCGGGCGGGAGGGGGACCGATTCCAACGCTGCGAGCGCATCATAGCTCAGGTAGCCGAGGAAACCACCCGAAAAGCCGGTGGGATCGGTGAGAGGTGCCTGCTTGAATTCGAAGAGAAGCTTCCGAAGAACCGATACAATGTCGCCGCTCTCCGTCTGTGTGTCGCCGCGACGAGTAACCTCGACTCCCGAGTTTTTGGACACAACAAGAATGGACGGGTTCGCGCCGGCGAAGGAATAGCGGCCGACCTGCTCATTCGTTTCGACGCTTTCCAGAAGGAAAGAACACTCCGCACCTTCCCGCAGGGCGAGGTAGATTGAGACCGGTGTGTGCAAGTCCGCCGGTACGATTCTCTCGAGCGGGATAACCGTATAGGCCGATGCGAGTTGTTTGAATGCTTCAAATGAGATCATGGAGTACCCTTCTAAAAAACGAAAAACCCTTCCGCGAATATCCGGGGAAGGGTTTGTGGAAAAATTCAGGAACTAGTACATCATCCCGCGGGCGCGTTGGAATCAGACGAAAACACTCCGCGCCACCACCATTGCGAGAACGAATGCACTATGGTCGATTGCTTTCTCATTTCTGAGACAAGATAACAGTTGTCCGGTTTCATGTCAAGCAGCTTTTTTCCTTTTCAAAGAACCTGCAAGTCAAGGTCGCACAGCTACTTCGCGGGAGTATATTTCTCAACATGATTTTTCACCGGTTTGACGGTCCGGAGGAATTTGTAGATGGCCGAAAGATCCCGTTCGGTCATTCCTGCATACATCAACCAGGGCATCATTGATTGGTATCCGATATCTGCAGCTTTCAAGGTCTTTGCTTCCGGTGCGTCGAAGTATTTGAACTTCTCGACGAAATTGGTTTCTGACCACGAGCCGATGCCCGTTTCTTCGTCGGGGGTGATGTTTGCAGATCGTACGACTGATTTATCGGGAAATGGAAATTCGAATCCTCCTGCGAATTCCATCCCGGCGATTGGCTCACCCTTCACTTGTTTCGTGTGGCACTCAGTGCAGGAGGCTGCATTGGTGAGGTACTTTCCGTACTCATAGATGTTCGAAGTATCGGGCTCCGGTTGAGGAGTACGCTTCATCGGAATCGTGCGCACAATCAGGTTTAGCGGAAAATCAAGTTTTGTCGCAGGAGGCGTGTTCTCGATCGGTTTCAATGTCCTCACGTAGGCGATGACAGACAGAACATCCTCTTCGCTCATGGAGTTGTATCTGGTGTAGGGCATGAGCGGGAACAAAGCGTTGCCGTCTTTATCGACTCCGGATGTAATGGCACGGTAGAGTATTCCATCGGTCGCCGAGCCCAGAGCCGCCGGCGTAATGTTGTGAGCATGGATCGCCCCGGGAAAACCGAAGGACTCGTCGAAGACTTCTCCGCCCTTTCCTTCCGTACCGGGAACGATCGGTCCGGCGAAGTATTCCCAATTTCGCGTGGAATGGCAATCGACACAGACTGCAACATGGTTTGCGAGATACGCACCGCGCGCAAGACGCTCTGGAGTGGCAGAGACAGAAAGATCGCGAACGGGATCAACGCTCGGATACCGCACGTAGAGAAATCCCACGCCAAGAACGGTCAGCGCAACGACAACTCCTGCTCCCCATGCAACAATCCTAAGGATTTTTTTCATCGGCCCTCCTGTGGTAGTTGAGAAAACATCCGGCGACTCCGGTTCTGTTTGGACCGCTCCGAACAGCGCCGGGCGCTGACTGGTTAGATGTTGATTCAACCACAGGCAGGCTGAGTTTGTTCCCAAACCCGGGTCGACTTCACCCCTGAGGCCTCCGCGAAGGCCAAAAACAAAGCCCTTTTCATCCTCCATCGGTGAGCGGTCTTATTGATGAGAAAGTTTATTGGGCTTTTACTATATTCGTAGTTAGTTTTGGTCCCCACCCCACTCCCCGGCGGGGTCCTCGAGATACCCGTTGTTCGCGGTCCTAAGTTCGTGCTGCCAAGTCCCCCCCCACAACGAGAGGCACGATACTGTGATCGGTCAGACAATCTCCCACTACAAAATTCTCGAGAAGCTTGGCGAAGGCGGCATGGGTGTTGTTTACAAAGCCCAGGACACCAAGCTCCTCCGCCCCGTTGCATTGAAGTTCCTCACCCTTGAAATGACCCGAGACCAGGATGCAAAGAAGCGGTTCATCCAGGAAGCGCGGGCAGCATCGGCACTTGACCATCCGAATATCGCCGTCGTACATGATGTCGATGAAACCGCCGACGGCCATTCGTTCATCTGCATGGCGTACTACGACGGCCAGACCCTCAAATCAAGACTTACGAAGGGGCCTTTTGCCATTGATGAGGCGATCCAGTTGATACTCCAGCTCGCGAGCGGACTTCAGCGCGCCCACGAATCAGGGATCGTCCATCGCGACATCAAACCCGGAAACATTATCATTACGTCCAAGAGCGAAATCAAGATTGTCGATTTCGGTCTTGCCAAACTTTCTGCGCAAACCCGTGAAAGCAGAACCCTGATCACCGGCGGCACGGCCGCCTACATGGCCCCCGAGCAAATTCTCGGGAGCGAAGCAGATGCGCGCAGCGATCTGTTTTCCCTCGGTGTCGTATTTTATGAGGCGGTTGCAGGGCGACGTCCCTTTGCGGGAGAGCACGAAGCTGCTCTTTTCTATTCCATCGTGAACGCAGAACCCGCTCGGCCTTCCACGATTCGTCCTGAGATTCCTCCCGAACTCGAACGCATTATTCTGAAACTGCTCGAGAAAGATCCGGCCAAACGCTACCAGTATGCCTCCGATGTTCGTGATGACCTCAAACACTTTCTGGGTGAAAAGCCGACGCCCCGGCCCATCATGCAGATGCGGAGAATGCTCCGATCGAAGCCCTATGTTCCCATCATCGCAGGGGGAGCGTGTATCGTTGCCCTGGTTCTTCTCCTGGCCACCGGAGTACTCCAACACTGGCTCGGAGCCTCACGAGTGACGGGGACGCACTACATCGGTGTTCTTCCATTCAATCTCATCGGCGGCGATTCAACCAAGATGATCATCTGCGATGGCATCTACGAGAGAGTGGTGAGCGGACTCGTTCGCTTGCGCGGCACACTTGGCAACTCGCAGGTGTGTCCCGCCGGCGAGATGCGCAAATACGGACCGGGGGGCGTGCGTCGGGCGCGAGAAGGTTCCAGCATCACACTGGGGATCGAGGGTACCATTCAATGGATCTCCGGTGAGATCCGCGCCACCGTCACCGTGGTTGAGACGGATGATCTTGCAAGTATCGATTCCAGGGAGGTGAGTGTCGCCGTTGCTTCACTACGGGAGCTGGAGCCTAAGCTCGTCACGGCGATCATGGAAATGCTTGGTGGCAGACTTACGTCGGCTCAAGTCTTCTCCCTTACCGCGGGAATATCCCAGGACGAAAACGCCTATACGTACTTCGCTCGAGGCCGGGGTGAACTCCTTTTCTTTACAGAACTCACGAGGCTCAACAACGCGATCCAACTTTTCCATCGAGCGGTGGCGCTGGATTCGCTTTATACGTCGGCATATGCGGGACTCGGGGAGGCGTACTGGCGGAAGTTTTCCAACAGCAAAGACATCCAATGGGCCGATAGCGCTTTCAAGGCATGCCGGCGCGCTCAATCATTGGACAGCACTTCAGCAGAGGTGCGGTTCACACTCGGACTCCTTTATCACGGCACCGGGAAAGACAGCCTCGCCATTCTGGAATACCAGGCAATTCTTGCTGCCGACTCTTTGAACGCCGTGGCCTCCATGGAGCTTGGCGATGCGTACGGGCTCGGCCGGCAGCCGCAAGAAGCAGAAGCCGCATATCGACAAGCCATTCGGCTGCGTCCTTACGATTGGCAGACGTATCACTACCTCGCCAGGGCATATGCCAACAATGGAGAATACTACAAAGCAATAGAGGTCTGGAATGAAGCCTCCCGGCGAAGTCCCAATCAGCCGCTCATCCATATCGGACTCGGCGTGGTGCTCTACAGACTTGATGATTGGACCGGCGCCATCGACCATTTCAACCGCTCGTTGGACGCGGATTCCAGCCGCTACACGGTCTATTCCAATCTCGGCACGGCCTACTATTACGACGGCATGACGGAAAAGGCAGTTGAAGCATATCAGAAAGCAAGGCGATTGAATCAAAAAGATCACCAGGTTTGGGGCGGCCTTGGTGCCGCCTACCGTGAACTGGGGAGCAAGATACTTGCCCAAGAGTCGTACCAGAAGGCTGCTCAATATGCACTCGAGCGCCTCGAAGTCAATCCTTCGGATCCGCAGGTGCTTTCGCAACTCGCCGGTTACTATGCTGACTTGGGCAGGAAAGCGGACGCGAGAGCGGCTCTCCGCAAAGCAATCTCCATTGCGCCGACCGACAAACGCGTGATGAGCCGCGCCGTTTCAACGTTTGAACTTCTCGGCGATCGTAAACAAGCCATCTTCTGGCTGGCAAAGGTGGCAGCGTCAGGACCGATTTCACAGGAGATAAAGTACAGTCCCGAGATGAAACACTTACGTGAAGATCCGGAATATCAGAAACTCTTGAAGGAGCAAACACGGAAAAAATAGAGTGAAGAGGGAATAAGATCCCTCACCATAATCAACCCTATCAATCACAAGGCAAGGACATCTCCATGGCCAAGAAAGCGAAATTCAAGAATGCGAACAAAACACCTAAATGGATGGTGGAAGACCTGAGTGCCAAACCGGGGGAGGCAATTGAGTGGGATGGAACAGCATTTAACTCGGAATTTATTGTTTGGTTCCCCGGCAACCGCAACCCTCTTGAGGGACCCAATGAAGTGTACTCCAGGGGGGGTGTAGCGCAGGCAACGGTGAAGCAGCCGTACGGCGGCGTTATCACGAAGGATGCGAGATTCCGCTATTGCATCCTCCTGACTGATGAAGCCAAAAAAGATGTGGTCATTGGTGAAAAATCTCCGCCTGAGATGATTATCGAGTAGAAGAACCTCTGGAACAGCGGTGAGGACAGTCAACCTTGCTCTCCGCACAATCAAAACAAAAACCATGAAGGAACCAGGGTGATGGAAAAAGCAATCACATTGTCAAACCCAGTGACGAGGGGAATCGCAACCGGGCAGAACTGCGAGATTCCGATTCACGAACTTCCCCACGACGGCGGATACAGAGTAAACAGAGCCCGTTTCAAGAGTGGGTCGTCAGTCAGCTGGAGGGGGAGTAATTTCACGCCAGAGGATATTATCGTCTTCTTGCCCCAGTCCGGAGGCGCACCCATTCACCAGAGCGAATTTCCGGTGACTATTTATGGCGCGCCAGGTATTTATCCGTACAGCCTCTTCGTCTTCGTGGCGGGTGGTTGGTGTCCGGTCGAGGGTAACTCACCGCCCGAAATGATCATCGAGTAGTTTGTTTTTCAATTCACCGAAAACGAGTCCAGCTTCACCTGGGGCCAGGGAAAGGCCTGTCCTTCTCCACACCGCAAAAACTCCATTCTTGTATATTTAGGTGGGAATCTCCATATTCCCTTTGTGCCTCTCTGTCTATTCAATTCTTCTTTCGTGGATCCATCCCTTTTTCCCGCCCGGAGGAACGTATGATGTTGCGTCTCCCTTTTATCGCGTTGACAATCACATGCACTGCACTATTCGCCCAGGATACCAGAACAAACTGGGAGACGTTGTTCCGCGAAATCCCGGCATCTGACCGTATCGGCACGTACGTGCGACGGCTCGCCGCGCGGCCCCACCACGTCGGTTCAGCCTACGGAAAAGAAAATACCGAGTGGCTCGTTTCGACGTTCAAACAGTGGGGCCTTGATTCGCACATCGAGACCTTCCACGTCCTCTTTCCCACCCCGAAAGGACGATCGGTCGAGCTTATCGGACCGAAGAAGTATAGAGCCCTCATGCAGGAAGCCGCGTTCAGTGTCGATCCCACTTCCGGCCAGCGCACTGAACAACTGCCGACGTATCATGCCTACTCTATCGACGGAGATGTAACGGCTCCGCTCGTCTATGTAAACTACGGAATCCCGGAGGATTATGAGCAGCTCGAGCGATTCGGGATCTCCGTCAAAGGATGTATCGTGATTGCACGCTATGGAGCGTCGTGGCGCGGCATCAAGCCGAAGCTCGCCGCAGAAAAAGGCGCGGTGGGCTGCCTTATTTACTCAGATCCAAAAGAGGACGGTTACTACAACGGTGATGTTTTTCCGGAAGGACCCTGGAGGCCTAAAGACGGCGTTCAGCGCGGCAGCGTGATGGACATGCCCCTCTATCCTGGTGATCCTCTGACACCGGGAGTGGGCGCGACACAGGGAGCGAAGCGGCTTGACGTGAAGGAAGCCAAAACGATCACCCAGATTCCCGTACTGCCGCTTTCCTACGCAGACGCTCAGCCCCTTCTTTCGTCCCTTACAGGTACTGTGGCTCCGGAAGGTTGGCGCGGTGCTCTGCCGATCACTTACAAAATCGGGCCCGGTCCTGCGAAAGTTCGCATGATCATCAAGTCGAATTGGGACATCAAGCCGGTCAACAATGTCATCGTGACGATTCCCGGATCTGTGTTTCCTGACGAGTGGATCATCCGGGGCAATCATCATGATGCGTGGGTAAACGGCGCGCAGGATCCTGTCTCGGGAGCCGCTGCAGAGATGGAAGAGCTGAGAGCGTATTCCGAGTTGCTGAAAAAAGGATGGAAACCAAAACGGACCATCGTCTATTGTCTCTGGGATGGCGAAGAGGAAGGATTGCTTGGGTCAACGGAGTGGGCTGAAGCTCACGCTGACGAGTTGAAACAGAAGGCCGTTCTCTATATCAACTCGGACTCAAACGGGAGAGGATTCCTGGGCATCTCGGGTTCTCATTCTCTGGAGAATTTCATCAATGCAGTTGCCCGTGACATCGAAGATCCTGAAACGAAGCTCTCGGCCTGGAAACGCAGCCAGCTTCGACGCATTGCCGGAGCGCGGTCGATAGAGAGCCGCCAGGAAGCGCGAAATCGGGAGGACCTCAGGATCGGCGCCCTGGGCTCGGGTTCCGATTACACGGTGTTTGTCGATCACCTCGGTATTGCGTCGCTCGACATGGGGTACGGCGGTGAAGACGGCGGCGGCATCTACCATTCCATCTACGACGATGTCTATTGGTACACGCATTTCGCCGATACCGATTTTACCTACGGCAGGACGCTTGCTCAAACCGCCGGCACGGCGGTCCTCCGGATAGACGACGCAAACATCCTCCCCTTCCAATTCACGAATTTCGCTGAAACGGTCCGGCTGTACGTCGATGAACTCAAGCGCCTCCTCAGCGGCATGCAGGAGCAGTTCAAAGAGCGCAATCTTCAAATCGCCGAGGGCCTCTTTTCTGCCACCGATGATCCGAAAGAGCCACACGTTCCTCCGAAGGCGAAAGAGATTCCTCCTCATTTGAACTTCGCTCCCCTGGACAATGCGGTCGACGAGCTTGCCGGGAGTGCGAAACAGTATGCCGGCGCGTTGAAGAAAGTGTCACCATCCCGTTCCATTCCGACAGAATCTCTCCGACAGATCAATCAGAAACTCATACAATCGGAGCGGCTGCTGATCAATCCGGACGGGCTTCGCGATCGTCCTTGGTTCAGGAATCTCATCTATGCGCCGGGATTCTATACGGGATACGGAGTCAAGACCATTCCCGGTGTCCGGGAAGCGATCGAACAGGAACGATGGAAAGAGGCTGAAGGAGAAATTGCCCGTGTCGCTGCGGCGCTGACAGCTCATGCAGCAATGATCGCCTCGATCGCTGCAGATCTGGAAAAGACGGCACGATAGGATGACACCGTCCCTGATCTTGGATGCTTAATAGTTCTCATCATATGCGTAGTACCTGTCACAGGAGGATCATATGAAGTCGCTCAGTATATTGCTCTCTCTGCTGTTGCTCACCGGTGTGGCTGGTGTCGCCCAAACGAAGATCACCGCGGTCAAATGCGGCAAGCTCATCGACGGGAAATCCGACACTCCGGTGGAAAACGTCACCGTTCTTATCGAGGGAAACAAGATCAAGGAAGTCGGAAAAAATGTCAGGATCCCCAATGGTGCATCCGTTATCGATCTTTCTGCCGCGACGGTCCTCCCCGGGCTCATCGACGCGCACACACACATCCTCCTCCAGGGGGATATTACCACCGAGGATTATGCAGTTCAGATTCTCAAGGAATCCATTCCGTACAGGGCGCTTCGTGGCTCGCTCGCATGCAAGACGGCGCTTCTCAACGGATTCACCACCCTACGTGATCTGGGCACCGAGGGAAGCATGTACGCCGATGTCGATTTGAAGAAGGCGATCAACAACGGAGTCATTGACGGCCCGCGGCTCTTTGTTGCAGGGCGCGCCATCAACTCAACGGGTCACTATCTGCTCTCTAACAGAGAATACGCGTGGGAATGGAGGGTGCCGAAGGGACTCATCGAGATCACGGGGGCAGACGAGGCACGAAGGGCGGTCCGTGAAGAGATATCCTATGGCGCCGACTGGGTCAAGATCTATGCCGATCGAAGCTATTACCAGCTGCCTGACGGGTCGTTCCGGAGTTTGCAGAATTTCACACCGGATGAAATCAATGCGCTTGGCAACGAGACTGCAATGCACCGGAAAAAAATGTCCGCGCATGCGGTGACACCCGACGGCATCATCCCTGCCATCAAAGCGGGTGCAGCCTCAGTGGAGCATGGATTCGGGATCGACGACGAATGCATCAAGCTGATGGTGGAGAAAGGAATCTACTGGTGTCCGACGATCTACGTGAATGTCTGGGTTGCGGAGGGACGAGCGGCTGCGGGGAGTCCAATCAATAAGGTTTTCAGCGAGGCGCTGCCGGTGACCTTCAACAAAGCTCACAAAGCCGGGGTTAAGATAGCATTCGGCACTGATGCAGGCGGCTTTGACTGGACGGAAAACCAGGC
>DOWV01000389.1:6366-12260 GCA_003519375.1 Bacteroidota bacterium | reverse complement strand
TCCTCATCGGCACCCGGGGCTTCTCCGACAAGGACGATATCGGCATTGGGGTTTCCGACGCCGAACACAAACTTCGTGCGGGTTTGACCAAGCGGGCATTTCACACAATTACAGATGGCCGCGTTGAGATCATTGAGACTTGCCGCCGATACCCACTCTTCAGCCGGATATGCCGGCAACGGTACGCCTGGCGGCGGGGTCAAGCCGAACAGGTCCGGTCCGTCCTCGACGGGCGGCGTTTTCTTGTGTGGTGCCATGGCGGTGATCTCCTGCTGCGGTATGGGGGCGACAGGGTCGGGAAAAAGCATGTCACCCGTAAGTTCTTTTTGCTGAACGAGCGCGCGTTGAATATCGCTCAGCAGCTGATGAAGTTCGTTGTTGATGTCCGGCATAGTGTGGAAAAAACGGCGGTGAGGAAAAAAAAAGATGCGGTATTCTTCGCCACGAGTACAACATGCGGCGGTCAACCACATCCAATTCTGGGTTAGAGCAAGTTCTTAAGACGGTTCAGGATCTCGTTGGCGACGTCGAATTTCGACATGAGAGGAAGCTTTTCAATCTTTCCTCGCCTCGGCACAATCGTCACGACATTTGTCTCAGTACCGAAGCCTGCACCCTTCTCCTTTAGCGAGTTCAAAACAATGAAATCGAGGTTCTTCTTCTTCAGCTTTTCCTGGGCGTTGAGAAGCTCGTTATCCGTCTCCAGAGCGAAGCCCACGAGGACTGTCCCCTTTTTCTTCTTCTCGCCGAGCGAGAGAAGAATATCGGGGGTGCTGGCAAGCTCAAGCGTGAGGGATTCGGCCGGGCCCTGCTTCTTGATTTTATTCTTCGCTGCGGCTTGAGGTTTGTAATCGGCGACCGCTGCTGCCATGATGACGGCATGAGCTTTCGAGGCATGAGCGTGAACCGCCTCATGCATCTGTGCGGCCGACTCGACGTCGATGCGTCGAACACTGCGCGGTGTCTCAAGCGACACAGGCCCGGCAACCAGTGTCACCTCCGCTCCTCTCTGAGCGGCGGCTTTTGCGATTGCGAATCCCATTTTTCCCGACGATCTGTTGCCGAGAAAGCGGACGGGATCAATGGACTCAAACGTCGGGCCGGCGGTAACGAGAATGCGCTTGCCCTTGAGGTCTTGGGCAGATTTGTCCAGTGTGTGCTCAATTGTCTCGATGATGACCTGGATTTCCGGCAGGCGGCCGGGGCCTTTCAATCCACTTGCCAGATCGCCTTCGTCGGGAGGAATCACAACGTACCCACGTTCCTGCAGGCGGCCGATGTTTTGCTGGGTCACGGGATTGATGTACATGTCCGCGTCCATCGTCGGAGCGAGGAGTATGGGGCAGCGGCTGGCAAGCGCGATAATTGTCAGCAGGTTGTCGGAGAGACCGTACGTAAGCTTGGCGATCGTGTTGGCAGATGCCGGGGCAACAATAAATGCGTCTGCCCAGGTTGCGAGATCGATATGACGGGTCGCAATATCTGAGGCGCTTGATTGGTTCACGGACCAGAGGTCGGTGGCTACATCATGGCCCGAGAGGGCCGAAAACGTCAGCGGCGCCACAAACCTGGTTGCCGCTTCCGTCATGATCACCTTGACGTCGGCGCCGGTCTTGCGCAGGTCGCGTACAAGGTAGCATACCTTGTACGCGGCGATGCCGCCCGTAACACCGACAAGTATGTGCTTTCCACGAAGCACGGCGCACCTTATTCTTCTGGTTCGGGCTCTTCGGCTTTCACTTCAGGCTGCTCGACGATCTTATACCGCCACTTCACTTTCTTTGCCAGAACTTCGTTTGTCGAAAGATCAGTCGGTTTTGCACGCTTCTCGAACTCGAGGCTGATCTTGAGCTGATCGGGATTGGCCGCGACGTCCGTTTCCTCTTCGGTCTCCGGCGTATTGCTCAGCTGGTTCAGCGTCTCAATCCGCTGGTTCAGCTCTATCTTGATGTCCTGATGGATCTGCCGGGCACGCTTGGAGGCAATGACAATCGCCTCATAGACGTCCTGAGCGGCACTGGAAAAATCTTCAATGTCGACTGGTTTGACTGCCACTGGTTTTGCTCCTTTTGAATGGTGATGTGAAAGTAATCTTATGCTTGCCTGCCATGCGCGGTGTGCGCAAGGATCAACCTGTTCACTTCCTCGATCGCGATCTGGAGATCATCGTTGATCACCTGATGATCGAATCGGGAGGCCATGCCCATCTCCATGGTGACCCGGGCCATGCGGCGCTTGAACGTCTCGTCGTCCTCGGTTTTCCTGTTGCGAAGCCGTGCTTCAAGAACCTCGATGCTTGGCGGCCTGATGAAAATCAACAGAGAATCGTCCGGGTACCTCTGCTTGATCGACAATCCCCCCTTCACATCAATATCGAAGAGCATCGATTTGCCGCTTGTGAGAACTTTCTCAACTTCGCTCTTCAGTGTGCCATAGAGATTGCCGTAGATCTCTTCCCATTCGACGAGCTCATCAGACTTGATCCGGCGTTCGAACTCATCCCTGGCAAGGAAAAAGTAATCTCTACCGTCGGTTTCCGTTTCCCGCTTCGGCCGTGTTGTCGCCGAAACCGAAAAGAGCATCGAAGGATATCTGGCCAGTATGGCTTTGACGATCGTTGTCTTCCCCGAACCGCTGGGCGCGGAGACGACGATGAGGTGGCCTCTGAGCATTCAGATGAATCGGGTCATTGAGTGATCGGGCCATCGGGTCACGGTGTTGTTCGTTTGATCAGAAGTTGGCGCGATGGCCCGATCGCCAAATGGTCCAATATCTTCCGGGGTTTCCTGCCAAATGACTCAATGGCACGATGACCCGATGATCAAATTCCCTTACTCTATATTCTGCAATTGCTCCCGGATCTTCTCCACCTCTTCCTTGATCTGCACCACCCGGTGTGCAATGTCAGCGTCGTTGGTTTTTGAGCCGATGGTATTGGCCTCGCGGTTGATTTCCTGAACCAGGAAATTCAACTTCCGACCGGCAGAATCCGATGCGGTCATCGTTTCGAGGAAAAACTTTGTGTGACTTCGGAAACGGACACATTCTTCCGTCACATCAAGTTTGTCGGCCAGGAGTGCGATTTCAAGTTCAAGGCGGTTCTGGTCAATGACCGACTTGTCCTCAACCAGCTCTGCGATACGCTTATGAAGCTTCTCTCTCTCTTCGGGAAGCCGGCTGCGGGACAACTGCTCGATCTCCTCAACGGTCTGGCTGAGCCAACGGATACGCCGATCAAGATCCTTCGCCAGCTCACCCCCCTCGCTGCGGCGCATGATATTGAATCCCTCCAGGGCGGCACGCAGAGCCTCTTCGACAACAGCCCATTCCCGTTCATCCGACTGATCATCGCGCGGAACCTCAAAGACCTCTGAAAATTTCAGCAGGTGCTCAAGGCGTACTCTCTCCCTGATCTTGGCCGTTTTCCGTAGGTCATTGAGAAGCTTCAGATAGGTTTTTGCCGCAGTCTTGTTTACCTTCATAGGAGCAAGACCGTCGTCTTCCGCTTCCACTGTCACAGAAATCACCAGACTTCCGCGATTGACGCATGACCGGACAATCTCCTTGATATCCTTCTCCCGCTGGGAAAGAATGCGTGGAAGCCGTGCGGTGACATCAAGATACCTGCTGTTCACGGCGCGCACCTCAACGGTTGCAGTAACACCCCGCCGGGCAATTTCGGCGCGGCCAAATCCTGTCATGCTGGCTATCAATGCTTCAGTCCGGAATTAGTGTTCGATTCGCATTGCCCTGGCGGCAATGCGGTTAACAATATCACATGAAGTGAAATTCAATGAAATTTACGGAAATTTTGAGGGGCGGGCAAGCTAAAGTTCGGCACAAGCTATCCACATAGTTATCCACACCCCGTTGCCGATAAATTGATTTTGGGTCGAATTTTCTCAACCTTTTCTTGAAGTGTGGACAACAAATGCTCAGTAACTACTACACCCTCCGGTTTCTTGCCGCAGATCTCCATTCCAGGCTTCGAAACAGCCCGATTGAGGACGCGTTTACACAAAACAAGAATGAACTCCTTGTCTCATTCAGGGTTCAAGATGATGTTCAAACCCTGGTGATTTCATGCGAGCCGTCCATGAATTATCTCTTTCTTCGCAACGGAGTCCATCGTGCGAAGAAAAACTCTGTCGATGTATTTCGCACGCTGCCTGGAAAGCTTGTCCGCTCTGTGGCAATCCACCCCTCGGACCGCGAACTGGTGATGCATCTGAGCGATGAGACGCGGCTGCTGATTCGCCTCTACGGCTCCAAGGCCAACGTTTTGCTTGTTGACGAGCAGAATGTCATCGTCGATTCCTTTCTGAATGCCCGAGATCTTCGCGGAACAGAAATCCCTGCGGCAGATTCACCCTCCCGACACACCACTGATGACGGGAACGATTTTCAGACACAGCTACGCTCGATCGGATCGATACTTCTCCCCGTGGCAATCAAGAAGTTCTTTCCCCTCATGAACGTGATATTGATTCGGGAAGCGTGCTCCCTCGCAGGGGTGAGCGAGCACCGCGTCGTTGCCGAGGTGGACGAACGGGACCTCGCCCGGCTTGTCGATGCGTGTCGCTCCATGATCTCGCAGCTCGAAGGTGCTCCGAAGCCATGTGTGTACACGCAAGATGGCGCGGCACCAGCCTTTTCCGTCATTCCCCTCCGCCACCGTTCTGACGCAAAGGTAGAGCAGTTCGAATCAATCCACGATGCTATCAGGACTTTTGTCGGGAGCAGCAGGAAACAGAAGTCGCTCCTTCAGGAAAAGGAGTCACTCCTTCATTTTCTCCGGCAAGGAGCGGAGAAAGCTGAGCGAACGCTGCAGAAAATGGAGCAGGAGACCGCTGCCCTCGAACGGGCAACGCGCTATGAGCTGCTCGGAAAACTTCTGATGGCAAATTTGACGCACCTTCGCAAAGGTATGGCTGAGGTGGAGCTCGAGGATGTTTTCAGCCGCGACCGGGTCCATGTAACGATTCGGCTCGATCAGAAGCTTACGCCGGCCCGGAATGCCGAGCACTATTTCGACAAGGCCAAAAAAGCCCGCGCCGGCATTCAGGAAAAAATCGGACACCAGGACGATGTTCGGGAACGGTGGCAGATGCAGCGGGATTTCCTCGACCGGGTATCGGACCTTCATACCTACGAGCAGTTGGCGGAGTTCACGGCCTCCCACCGGGAAGATCTGAAATTCCTCGGTTTCAAAGGACTGGCGACAGAGGGTGGGCGAAAGCAGGAGGAAATTCCATTCCGGCAATTTGTTGTCGCAGGAGGTTTCCAGGTGTGGGTGGGGAAAAACAGCGAGAACAACGATTTGCTCACGATGAAATACTCAAAACCGTCGGACCTTTGGTTCCACGCGCGCGGCTCAAGCGGTTCCCACGTCATTCTAAGAATTGGAACCGGAAAAGGGGAACCCAGCAGGAAGGCCCTGGAAGAGACTGCGGCGATTGCGGCCTTCTACAGCAAGATGAAGACTGCGAAACATGTTCCTGTTGCCGTCACCGAGCGAAAGTATGTCCGGAAACCGCGGGGGGCACCGGCCGGCACAGTCACGATAGAACGGGAGAAACTACTTTTCGTGAACCCCCAGCTCCCAGAGGGTGCGGAAGAAGAGCGTGAGCGCTAGCTCTGCAGTTCGAACATGAAAGATTTGATCCTATGACGCGACGCAGTGTTCTTTTCGCATTGATGGTAATTTCGTTTGCGTACGGGCACGGACAGGAGTTTGAGAAACTCGTCGCGCGAATCTCTACTCTTCCCGCCAACCAACAACAGGTTGTTGCCGACAGCCTCATGTCAGCGACCCGAACACTCCCGCTGTTCGAAAACGATACGACCGTGGTATTCATCGACAGGCGTTCGGCGACGACGGTCAGCGTTGCCGG
>DOWV01000389.1:0-6140 GCA_003519375.1 Bacteroidota bacterium | reverse complement strand
ATCAACGGAAACACCTGGGTGCTTGATGAACGCAATCCCCTCACCTGTGTGGGGGGATTCGGTGCAAACTCGGAGTTGCGGATGCCGCGCTATCGGGTAAGTCCCGAATATCAATTCTATCCCGATATTCCCCACGGGGTACTTCACGACACGACGTTTGAAAGCACGGTGCTCGGTAATTCCAGGAAGGTGCGGATCTACACGCCGCCGGACTATGAAGCCTCAAAGGATAGTTTTCCGGTCATTCTTTTTCATGACGGTCTTGAGTATATCACGCTCGCTCAGACAAACAACATCCTCGATTATCTTATCTCGCGGAACCGTATCACACCCGTTATCGCCGTGTTTGTCCCCCCTGTGAGAAGGTCGGAGGAATACGTGTCCCTGGAGTTGCAGGCTTTCATGCAGTTCATCGTACGTGATGTCATGGCTGGCGTCGACGCGTCGTACCGTACGCGCCGATCGCCCGCTGCCCGCGCAGTCCTGGGCGCTTCAAACGGCGGAAACATCTCGCTTTGGCTCGGCTATCAGTATCCTCACGTCTTCGGCAACATCGGAGCGCAATCAAGCTATATTGCGCCATCACTTTCAGAAGGATTTCAGTCCGGGGCCAAACTCGATTTGAAATTGTATCTTGACCTCGGGACGTACGATATTCCCCTGCTCATGCGCCAGGTGCGTGACTTCATTCCGATGCTGAAGGCAAGGGGGTACCCTTTTCTTTATCGCGAGTATCACGAAGGGCACAGCTGGGGAAACTGGCGCGCACATCTTAAAGATGCTCTGGAGTATTTCTTCGGAACGGGCACGGCACAAACACGTTAGGCGAATCCCGGTTCTCCGGCCGGAAGGTTGCTTTTCCTTGCGGTTCTCCTTAGATTCAGCAGGTCTGGCCGTGGACCTGCGGCCTTTTGGATTTACTATAGCGAGGAATTTGTGCAACGGAACGTACTGGCGCAGAGACAGCAAATTGACCGCGAAGACGCCGATTTATTGAAGCGCATACAACGATCCGACCAGCGGGCGCTGGGGTCGTTGTACGACCGCTATGTCGGCGTGCTGTATCCGTTCACCCTCCGGGTAACAGGATCGAATGAGGCGGCGGAAGGTGTGCTCCATGACGTACTGCTTCATGTTTGGGAAAAATCATCGAGCTACGCGCCTCAAAACGGCTCGGTCTATGCCTGGCTCGTCGCCCTGAGCCGGATGAAAGCAGTGGAAAAAATGCGGGCCGCAAACCAAAAACGAAAACAGGAAAGTGAGGGTGGTGCACAGCGCAGCGCCTCGGCGGCTGATACAAAACAGCCCGCGGCGGAGACAATTGTTGCGTTGAAGGGATATGCGGAAGAAGTCAGGAATTCTCTCAAATCGCTTTCCAAACTCGAACTCCGGCTCCTCGAGCTGAGCTACTATGAAGGTCAAAGCCAATCCGATCTTGCGCGCATGCTGAGAATACCGCTCGGCACGATCAAGGCAAAGATGCGTCGTGGAATTCAGAAGCTTCGCCTGTCTTCCGCAGAGGAGGCGAAATGACCACGAAGCCCGAGGAACGTCACGAGCAGCTGGAGCTTTGCATTCCGTACGTTTTTGGCAGACTGAATCCCGGCAATCGCAAACAGTTTGAAGCACACCTGACCTCCGGCTGTGAGAAGTGCATCCACGAGCTTTCGGGACTCTATGAAGCCACAGCACTGCTTCCTCTCCTTCTGCGTCAGGAAACGCCGCCGTCCGGATTGAGGCAGAGGATTCTGTCCCGTGCGTCGTCAAAGAAACCGGAACCGCAGCGCGTTGAGCGCCCTTCTGCACAACGCGAGTCTCCCGTTACGCCGGCGACCCGTCCGGAGTTTCCCTGGTATCGCTACGCTGCCACGGCGGTCGGAATTCTGATGATCCTCGCCCTCGCGTACTTCGTGTATGAACTAGCGGGAACAACGACAAGACAGCAAAAGCAGATTGCCGATCTCGAGGCCAGGCTGCTGCAGAATGACGATGTCCTGGCGGCTTTCGGAGCGCATCAGTTCGAGGACGTTCCGCTCACCGGCGTCGAGCCGGGGTCAGGTTTCTCCGGAAGGTTTTTTTGGGACCCCTCCAATCGCAATGGTGTACTGCAGATCGGGGGATTGCCGGTCGCTGCAGAAGGGAAGTGCTATCAGCTCTGGATGATGAAGCAGAATAAGTATTTCGCCGTCATGCAGTTCGATGTCGATAGCGGGCAAGCCGTCTTTGTCAGGATGCTTTCCGTTCCTGTCGGAGAAAAAGGAGAAATCGAGGCGTTCGCCGTGACGCTCGAACCGAAGGAAGGAAGCACGCAGCCATCCGGGGCGATACTCTTGCGGGGAGCGCGGTAGGAAGCAGAAGACAGAGGTCGGAGGTCAGAAGTCAGGGCACCCTGAGCGAGTCCCGTTTTTTGGGACGAGTCGAATCCTTCGGCATTGCTCAGGATTCGATCCCGAGCGCAGTTCTGAGCGAGCCCCTCATTTGGGCGAGGCGAAGGACGAAGACGAGGGATCGAAGGGAAGTCAGAATGGGGAGGCCGATGGTCTCCCTATTTTTTTGCGCAGAACCTCTCTCTCAAAAATCCTTGGCGCTTCTTTGAGTTCTTGCTCGCCCCGAAGCTCCTTTTCGGGGGCGGTGAGAATACTCCTTTGAGCCGGATTCTACGCAAGCGAAAGCGCCTGCTCGAAGTCGGCAATAAGATCGGCTATGCCTTCAACCCCGACGGAAATGCGGATCATCCCCGGCGTCACACCGTGCTGCTTGAGCTCAGCGTCGGATAAGAAGATGTGCGATGAATAGACGGGAATGCTGACAAGGGTCTCCACCCCGCCAAGTGACATCGCATTGACAGCAATTTTGAGATTGTCGCACACGCGGGCAGCCGCCTCGACCGGAGACCGGCCTTTTGACGGCTTCACCTCAATCGTTATCATTCCTCCAAATCCAAGCATCTGTTTCCTGGCAAGCTGGTGTTTCGGGAATGAGGGAAGTCCCGGATACAAGACCCGCTTTACTTTCTTGTGCCGCTCCAGGGCTTTTGCCAGCGCGAGCGCATTGGAATTCTGACGTTCAACGCGCAGTTCAAATGTCTTGAGGCTTCTCGACAGAAGATATGCGGCAAATGGATCAGCGCACCCGCCATGGTGTTTTGCCAGCCCCCTTACACGTTTCACAAATGCTTCGGACCCGATAACTGCTCCGGCAATAATATCACTGTGCCCGCCCAGGTACTTGGTAGCGCTTTCAACAATGACGTCGACACCATAGGAAAACGGGTCCTGGTTCAATATCGACGCAAAGGTGTTGTCGATCATGACAAGGATCTTCTTTCCCACAACACGTTCTGCATTGCGGACTCTCTTCACGAGCTCTGCAATATCGACAAGATCGAGAGTCGGATTTGTCGGCGTTTCGAAATAAACGATCGAGGTCCGCGGTGACGCGAGCTTCTCGATTTCATTCAAACGATTCGAGTGAACATAGTTCACCGTGATATTGTTGTTCGGCAATTCGTCACGAAACCACCTGTAGGTTCCGCCGTAAAGCGCCCCCGTGCTGATGATTTCGTCGCCGGGCTTCGTCACTGCGAGGATCGCCGTCGTAACTGCCGCCATCCCCGAAGAAAAGAGCGCGGCTGATTCACCTCCCTCCATCAGGGCAAGCTTCTCCTCCACGTCATGCACCGTCGGATTATGATAGCGTGTGTAGACGTAGACGGACGGGTCCCCCTTGGCATACCGAATCGCGTCCTCGGACGTTTCGAAGCGGTAAGTGGATGTCTGATAAATGGGTGTCGCCACCGGTCCCTTGTAGGCATAGAGCTTCGTGCCGTGAATTGCACGTGTGGCAATGGTGAGCGGCTGAGACGGCTTCGGCGTTCGCTTCATCGGACAATTCCTTTTCTAATTTTGTGTCTGTTCAGGCTCTTGAAGTTACACAGAGTTCCACAGAGGATCACAGAGATCCACGGAGTCGGGGTCTCTGTGTTTCTCAGTGAAATGCTTCTATCCTGGTCCATCCGTCACTCTTTACCGGGGACATCTACGAGCGAGGAAGAAGGTTTGTCTCGAACAAGCGAAGAATACGGGAGTACTCATCCCTCCAGCTTGTCGGCTCGCGAAAACCATGGTCTTCGACAGGATAAAGCGCAAGTTCCCACCGGTCTTTCTTCAGTTCTATGAGCCTCTGCACGAGCCTCACTGCGTCTTGAAAATGAACGTTGACATCGACGACACCATGACAAATCAAAAGAGCCCCCTTCAATCCATTCGCAAAGTACAAAGGTGAGCTCTGACGGAAGGCAACGGTATCCTCCTGGGGGATATTGAGTATGCTGGAAGTGTATCCCTGGTTGTAGTGAGCCCAATCGGTGACGGGCCGGAGAGCGGCGCCGGCGGCAAAGACATCGGGAGCCGTGAAAAGCGCCATCAACGTGATGAATCCACCATACGACCCCCCATAAAGTCCGATTCTCTTCGGATCAACTCCGTGGTTTTGAACGAGCCATCGTGCCCCGTCAACCTGATCATCCAGATCCTTTCCGCCCATGTGCCGGTAAATAGCTGTTCTCCAGTCGCGGCCAAGTCCGGCACTTGCACGATAATCCATGTCGAGGACCGTATAGCCCTTGTCGGTCAGAAGATTGTTGAACATGTACTCGTGAAAATAGTCGCTCCACCATTTGTGTGCGTTCTGCAGATAACCCGCTCCGTGCACGAAAATCACCGCTGCTCCATTAGAGCGATCGGGTTTATAAAGTCGGGCTGGGACATTGGCGCCGTCGCGAGCTTTGAAGGTGAGGACCTCAGGCGCTCGCCAGGCATACGATCGGAATTGTTCGGACACGGAATTGGTGATCTGTACTGCCTTTGCGCCCGGTTTTGCATCCATAAGATACAGCTCGGGTATTTTGTTGCTGAAGGAATAAAGGACGGCAAGCCGAGCATCCGTTGGCGAGAGAATGCATTCGTTACCCCCCTCCATCGTTGTAAATCGCGTTCTTGCTCCGCCTTCCAACGGCATCGAGTAGAAATGCCGTTCACCGAAGTGCGCTTCATTTGAACTGAAATACCATCGTTTCTTGTCTTTTGAAAGCCGGGGTTCGTAGATCTCAAACGTTCCCTTTGTGAGCTGGGTCTTCACTTTGCCGTCCATGGAGACGGTGTACAGGTGTGACCAGCCGTCTTCTTCCGATTGGAAATAGATCCGCCGCGAGTCTGGAAGCCAACCTACTGTAGACGAGAAACCGAATCCTCTGATACCCGGCCCGCCGAGCCAGGCATCGTCATGCTGACGCTCGAGGGCGGTTGTGAATTTTGCCTTTCCCGCATCCAGCAGAACGATCCATCGATCCTTGTTGTCCTGTGAGAAGATTTGCACGAATGCAGATTTTCCGTCATCCGACCAGTACGGTCCGTTGAAGAAAACAGCCCGAGGTCTCGGCCTTGATCTGCCGGTATCGGCAGTTGATCGCCGTCCCATGATCCCGGGAAGGTTGTCCGGCCTGACCTGCATGACAGAATCAAGATCAATGTCGTAGACAAAAAACTCGCTTGTTGACTGCGGTTCTCCGACTTTCGTCCGGCCGGGGATGTCTTCCGTGTAGCCGCTCTCTGTCACATAGTTCGGGACAATGGTGCGTTTTGCCTCTGTCGGCATCTGGGTAAGCGTGAATGTGATTGTTTGCTCGTCCGGGGAGAGGAAGAAAGAGCCCGCATTTCTCTGTCCGATGGAATATGGTTTTGGCCGTTTCAACTCGAGCGCATCCTGAAGCGCCTTGTCTGCCTCGCGCTTTTCTTTGCGTCCACGCAGGGCGTCGAACAGTGATAGCTGTTCGCGTTCAAGAAATTTCTGTGCCGTCGATTGTTGTCCGGCGCGGGATCCGCCGCCGGACTGGGCGGCACCGAATTGCCCCTCGCGTGCCCTGCCTCCGAACATCGATGCCGTCGCTTGACCTTCGCGCTCGGCCCCGCCTGACTGCAGGTTCATAAGCTGGACCTCGGCGCCCGTTTTCAGATCGTGCGTAAAGAGGTTTCCCGTTCTCTCGAAGACGATCTTCTGTTCGTCGAATGTGAAGCGTGGTCCCGCCTCGGCTGTGGCGGTGTTTGTCAGTTGAAGTTCTTTGCCCGCCCGGATATCAAGAA
>DOWV01000112.1:1927-6086 GCA_003519375.1 Bacteroidota bacterium | reverse complement strand
CTTTCACAGCATAAGCCGCGTGCGCGTGATCTCGGCATTCCATTCGAAGGAACGCCGGGACCGAATAACGCAATTACTGATGTCGCAGGCGTCGAAGTGGGATTCACGACGATCATTTCGGGCGAGGGGAAACTTGCTCCTGGTAAGGGACCCGTAAGAACGGGTGTCACTGCAATTCTTCCACGGGGAAAGAAGCTGGATGATCAGTGCTTTGCGGCCTGGTACACCCTCAATGGCAATGGGGAAATGACAGGTACGACCTGGATCCAGGAGTCCGGCTTCCTCGAAGGTCCAGTCATGATCACGAACACGACCAGCGTCGGAACGGTGCGTGATGCAGTTCTTGCGTGGGAGATGAAGCGGCGCGGGGAAACCTATCAGCCCTGGCTCCTGCCCGTGGTGGCGGAGACATGGGATGGCGGCTTGAATGACATCTGCGGCTTCCACGTCAAACCCGAGCATGTGTTTCAGGCTTTGGATGGTGCGACATCAGGCGTAGTCGCCGAGGGGAATGTGGGAGGCGGAACAGGCATGGTGGCTCACTCGTTCAAAGGCGGTACGGGGACAGCATCGAGAAAACTCGATGAAAGGAGCGGAGGCTACACTGTCGGTGTGCTCGTGCAGGCAAACTACGGAAGCCGCCGGAATCTCCGGATTGCGGGGGTCCCCGTCGGTCAGGAAATCCCGGATCTGATGCCGGAGCGGGGAAAAGAGAATGATGGATCCGGCTCCATCATCGTCGTCGCCGCAACTGATGCGCCCTTGCTTCCTCACCAGTTGAAGCGTATGGCAACGCGGGTTGCCCTCGGGATCGGAATTGTCGGCGGGATGGGAGAGAATTCCTCCGGTGATATCTTCATCGCGTTCTCGACGGCCAATCCTGGCGCAGTGAAGGATTCAGGCAGTGTGACAGTACAGATGCTGCCAAACGAACGGATCAATCCGTTGTTCGCAGCGACTGTTCAGGCTACCGAGGAAGCAATTGTGAATGCACTCGTGGCGGCTGAAACAATGGTGGGAGCAAACGGGAGGAAGGTCTATGCCCTGCCGCACGATCGGCTGAGGCAGGTCTTGAAGAAGTACATTAGGCTGATTGGCGATTGAGCCGTTTGGTCATCGTGCCATCGGTTCATTGAACATATGACTCAATGAGCCGATGGTTATATCGCCAAATCCCAAATGGCCCGATCACCCGATGAGACGATTCCCTCGGCTTCTCCAGAGATGACTTTCAGAATCCTATCAGTTGCACAATGCCATTGACCGACGAAAGGCGAATCGTACCCTTCCCCGATCCCAGGACGCCGGAAACAGCGGTGCGGGAGTCTGTCGTGTAGACGATAGGCAGGTTCGTGACGCTCACTGAGCCGATGGCGACCGTTGCATCCACGTCCGCAGACGTGGCCCGCGGGACAAGAAGATTCACGTTTCCGTTGACGAGGCTTAAATCGCAGGTCCCATTCTCCGGCAGGAACACCCTTCCGCTGATCTTTCCATTGGTCAAACTCACAATCGTGCTCCCTGCGATTTCAGTGACATTCACAGAGCCGTTGACGGCTGTCGTCGTTACGGTGTTTCGAATGGAAGCGATCTCCACGCCGCCGTTCACGTTATTCGCGGTGACCCGCCAGGAGCTGGGTACAAGCACCTCATAGTCTACCTGATACTCTCTTCCGCTGCTCGAGTTCGGCTGGACGGTTTTGACGCTCAGCATCGAGGATGATTCAACGAGGTCAATCTCGATATCGTCGATGTGCTGCCTGGCATCGTCGACGGTCTGATCTTTCACGATCCTCGTTCCCGATATTCGTATCTCGCTCAGCGTGTCCACGCCGATGATCGTCAATTCGCCGTTCACGTTGCGAATGAAGAACTCCGTGCGCGCACCGGTGGATCGTGTGTAGAAGAAACTGTCACGATACTCTGCGTTCGGATCAGAGTCGAAGTCATTGATATTGCACCCGCCCGCAATGACCGGAAGGAAGATGATAGGAATAATCCGCTTGATTCCGTCGAACAAGCGTCGCTCCATAGTACCTCCCGTTGTCAGTGATCTTCGTGCGCAGCGCTCACGATTACAGCTGAATGCCAGGGCTCGCAAGACGTAGAAAACCCTGGGAGCTTCTGTTTCTGATTGCCCCGAACCGAGGCAAGACTTGCCAGGTCTACTTTTGCGTTACCCCGGGACCGAGGAGAACCTTGCCCGGCTTGGCTCCAGTATGCGTCCCGTGATCGATCACGATTTCTCCGTTTACAATCACGTACGCAAAGCCCTCCGAGTATGCGTGGGGCTTCTGGAATGTGGCTTTGTCGGCAACTGTTTTTTCATCGAAGACAACGAGGTCCGCCCACATACCCGGGCGGATGAGCCCGCGTTCGACGAACTGGTACCGTTGCGCGGGGAAGGACGTCATCTTGCGGATCGCTTCTTCAATCCGCAAGATCTTCTTCTTACGCACGTACTCAGAAAGAATGCGCGCATTATTGCCGTACCCGCGGGGGTGGGGTACACCGCTGCCGAGACGAATAACACCGGCATCGGACGCAACCATGGAATACGGGTACTTCATGATTCGTTGCACATCCTGCTCGCTCATGGTATGGTAGATCATCCCCGCTCCGCCTTTCTCCATCATGTCAAGAACAGTCTGAATCTCGTTGTCCAGGGTTCCTTTCCGTTTCCAGAGCCTGTTGATCTGCGAGATATTCTTGCCGTTGAGCGTAGAATCCCACTCACACCGCGTGACGAACGCGTACGACATATTCATGCGCCCGTTGCGATCGATGATCGTATGACGCATCTGGTCCCTGATTTTCCTGCGCATCTTTGGATCGTTCAATCGTACTTTGACAGCCGAATCTCCATCCGCAAGCGCCCATGATGGAAGGAGAACACTGAGGCTCGTGCTCGACGCCGTGTACGCATATTGATCGACGGTGACATCCAGCCCCTCGGCCCGGGCTTTTTCGATCATGCCGATCGTCCTCTTGCTCTGTCCCCACAAGCGCTTGCTCGACACCTTGAAGTGTGAGATCTCGACAGGCATCCCGGCAGCACGGCCGACATCAATCGCCTCGGTGATGGCGGCAAAAACGCCTCCCTGCTCGTCATTTCCTTCGTTGCGGATATGAGAGGAGTAGACGCCGTGGTACTTCGCTGCCGCCTTCGCCAGGGCAACGACTTCCGCGGTTTTCGAGTATGTGCCCGGGATATAAATGAGACCTGTTGAGAATCCAACTGCTCCATCCCGCATCCCCTTTTCCACAATTGCTTCCATCGCGGAAAGCTCTTCGGGAGTCGGATCGCGTTGAACTGATCCCATCACTCTGCGGCGGACGCTGTTATGCCCGATCAACGTCGCAAGGTTGATCGACATGCCATTGCGCGTGAGTTCCGCAAAGAAAGTGTCAACGGCAACCACAGACCCGCCGCAATTTCCTGTCACGATGGAGGTGACACCGTCAAAAAGGAAGTTGTCCGCCGTCGGAATCCGCCGAATCCCGCCCTCCGAGTGTGTGTGACCATCGATGAAACCCGGCGCGACGATCATTCCCTGCGCATCCAGAACGCGGCGGCTCTGCGTCGTATCAAGCCGGCCAATTGCAGTGATACGACCGTCCCGAATGCCGACATCTGCTGCGTACCATGGATTGCCGCCGCCGTCGATGATACGGCCGTTTCTGATGATGAGATCATACTGCGCGAATGCAAACGCCAGTGGAACAATCAACGAAATGAGAAGGATCGAGAGCCGTGAGCGCATGGGCAGACCTTGGATTCGTGACGAGAGAGGTGCCACGCGCCTCTCAGTGAGAAGTCCGACTTCTTAAGATGTGTTACCCGGGAGAAGTCGGACTTCTACCGGGCAGGTGCGTGGCACCTTTCAGAGTCCTATTTCTTCGCCGCAAACAACGTCCACGGCTGTCCCTTCATGTCCTTCAGGTACGCCTCCTGCCACTTGAATTCAGGATGTTTCTCGAAAAATGGTGCAGCGAGAAAATCCTCACCGCATGGGTGTCCCATCCGTGCCCAGATTTTCATCTCCTTCGCCAGCGCAGCGGTCGTGACTTTTCCCTGCACGGCTCCGGTCGGATAGAAGGGAGGAGCGCTCCATTCCGGAGCGCCGCGGGGATCGCGATCAACGTGTCCACAGAGAAC
>DOWV01000112.1:0-1771 GCA_003519375.1 Bacteroidota bacterium | reverse complement strand
TCTATCTTCCCCTTGTATTCAACGGCCACCTGTGCCCATCGGCACTTGCGGCTGTTGGCCATATTCTGCATGTCGTTCGGATCGAATGTGGTTTCTTCGGCCGTGAGCTTCGGATCGCACGGAAAATTCGCTCCCTCATACCACCCATCAAACGTTCGCCAGACGCGGTAGTTTTTCAATCCTAGCTCCAGCCGCGCGATCTCGTTCGTTTTGATGTCGCCAACCAGCCAGTCGTTCGCATAGGCGCCATTATTGTTCGTGGTCATGATCCTGATGTAGTCATCGATCGACGAAGCGTACTGGGCGGCCTTCCGGGCGCGCATGAACTCCGGTGTGCCGTTCTCATCGAACCCCTTGAATTGCGTAATGGTAGTTTCCGTGTAGAGGAGGCCGGCACTGTTGATGGCGAAATCGTCCCCGCTATGGATGTAGCCTGGCATGCAGTCCATGAGGATACGATATCCTTTGGCGGGTACAATGTCTGCGATGACATTCCATCGCTGGCCGACGATATAATCGCTCCAGTTGTTGTGAGCGATGACGATCTTTCCGTCCTTCGTGTAGCTCCCTGTGGCGATGAAGGCACTGCATTTTCCCGGGGCGCGATTGTTCATTGAGTCTTGTTTTATTTTATTTGCGAGCCACGGGAGGTAGTAGGATGCAAGTTCGATATTCGCGTTCAATACCGTGATGTCGATGTTATCGTACTTGTAACCCTTTGCATTCAGGCCATCAGCAATGCCCTGGATCTCCTCCTGGTATTCCTTTTCAAGCTTTGGCCAGAAGATCCGGCCAGCTGCCTCTCGGAAGAACTTCCAGTCTTTTTGCGTCGAGCCTTTCTCGAAATAATAGGCAAACATGCGGAGGCAGTCATCAATCTCGGCTGCAAGAAGATACCCATGCTGGAAACCGATTTGGCTGGGGGTCCCTTCCAGGTGTACGTAAATCCAGCCACCGCGGTCTTCGCGGGAAGAGTTCTTAAGCCGGGGATCGTCGGATCGAGCGAACAGAGTCGAAATGGTGAGCAAGAGAACAATAAGTAGCCGTTTCATTGTGTGCTCCAGTGGTATGAATTGGTTGGTATACAGAAGAATGCCTCGATAATGTCTATGAGAATCTGCTGGTTCCCGCACTTCCGCTGATGATAGCACCAGCAACATTGTGCACTGCGCGTTGCGCGGGCGGTCTAACGCCGGAGTTGAGCTGCGGCGCGTAGCGACGTCAGCTTAAACGACTTGTTAGATGGACGAGCCGGACTCAGTCCTCGATCGCCTCAATACCAAGTCGCCTAAGTTGCTCAAGGTTGTCCTTCATGGCTTTGAGCTCTTGGGGGGAGTGCCCCTTCCAATCATTGACCTCACCCGTGACCCGAAGCGGATCGCGGGAACGGTATGACTTCGTGAGATTGCCCGGGTACTTCTTGTCCGTCAGATTGGGGTCATCTGCAATCGGGCCGGTCGGTTCCACGATGTAAATTCTGCCGGATCCTTCGCCGAGGGCCAGCTCGGCCCCCCAGGTGGCCGCATCCAAGGTGGCGGTCAGATAGACGTAGGCCGCCTTCTTCCTCTTGCCAAAGTTGGAGTTATAGCCGGGCTCGATCAGGTCCCCCGGCTTCAGATCGGCCTTCGTACCGTGGTAGAACAGCTGCGAACTCAGGTCGTCGATGGTTGCCATCGGCTTGTCCCTCATACTTTTCGGTTGCGGTGCTGCACGATGCTGTCCTCCGCTTGAACGCCGGGTTAGGCCGCAGATTGCTGCTGCGGGCGGCAAC
>DOWV01000059.1:4374-5169 GCA_003519375.1 Bacteroidota bacterium | reverse complement strand
ACACAGAGTACACAGATGCTACGAGATTTCCACAGATAAAGAATTTTGAGTAATTGAGACGTTTGCTATGTCATTTTTCCTTTAAAAGCCTGGAACAACCATCTGTGTTTATCAGTAACATCTGTGTGATCAGTGTGCTAATCGTGAACAACCATCAACTCTATCAGATCCACCATGCCAACTCTCGAAAACAAGATAAAACAGAAAACAGCACGCATCGGTGTCGTCGGACTCGGGTACGTCGGGCTGCCGCTGGCGGTGGAATACGCCGCCAAGGGTTTTGAGACCGTCGGCATTGAAGTCGACAAGAACAAGGTCAACGCCATCAATGCCGGAAAAAACTACATCGACGACGTCGATAATAAGGTCTTTGCCAAAGTGACGAAGAGCGGCAAGCTCACAGCCGTCTCCACGTACGAAGAGGTAGGCAGACTGGATGTGATATTCATATGCGTTCCGACTCCTTTTACGGCAAACAAGGAGCCCGACATTTCCTATATCGTCGCCTCGACGAAGGAAATCGCTCCCCGGCTTCGCAAGGGGCAGATGATTATTCTCAAGAGCACGACCTTCCCCAATACCACAGAGGGATATGTGCAGCCGATTCTCGACGAGTCAAACCTCAGGGTCGGGAAGGATTACTATTTGGCCTTTTCGCCTGAGAGGATCGATCCGGGCAACAAGAAATGGAATACGTCCAACACTCCGACGGTGGTCGGCGGCGTGACAGCGGAGTGTACGAGGCTTGCCTGCCTGGTCACCCAGCAGGCGGTGTCCAATGTCGTAGCGGTTTCG
>DOWV01000059.1:2892-4209 GCA_003519375.1 Bacteroidota bacterium | reverse complement strand
GTCAACATAGCTTTGGTGAATGAGCTGGCGCAGCTGTGCGACCGCATGGGCGGTGTAAACGTCTGGGAAGTCGTGGAAGCTGCGGCGACAAAGCCGTTCGGATTTATGCCGTTTTATCCCGGTCCAGGAATTGGCGGGCACTGCATACTGATCGATCCGTACTATCTGTCGTGGCTTGCCCGTGAGCACGATTTCCAGACGAATTTCATCACTCTTGCTGCCGAGACGAACGAGAACATGCCGTTCTATGTCAAGAATATGGTGCAGCGTGAAATCAGCATGATGCCCATCGGTTTCAGGGAGGCCAAAATTGTGATCCTGGGAGTTGCGTTCAAGCGTGATGTCGGTGACATCAGGCATTCGCCGGCCCTCAAGGTGGTGGAGCTTCTCTTGCTGGATGGTGCGAAGAACATCCATTACAACGATCCCCACGTGCCTCGCGTGAAGGTGAACAACCACGAGTTTCAATCGGTTGATGTAACCAGAGAATTGTTGCGAAGTGCCGACTGCGTGGTGATCACGACGGACCACAGCACGTATGATTACGACGAGATCGTGAAGTACGCTCGATGTGTTATCGACACGAGGAACGCGACCAAGAATGTGAAGAAGGGAAGAGAGAAGATTGTGCTGCTGGGGGATGGAAAGTAGGCGAGGGTCTAACTGAGTATGCAGTAGGGAGTATGGAGTAAGGAGGTTGGTGTGGCAAAGGATGCAACCGGATATCGCGGATACAGGGATTTGCGCGTATACCAGCTATCTTACGCGCTTGCCATGGAGATCTTCCACGAAACCAAAACCTTCCCTCCGGAAGAAAAGTACTCGCTGACCGACCAGATACGGAGAAGTTCTCGCTCGATTCCATCGAATCTTGCCGAGGCATGGAAGAAAAGGAAATACGAGAGGGCTTTTGTGAGTAAGCTAGTTGATTGCTCAAGCGAAGCTGCTGAGACCGAAGTCTGGCTGGATTTCTCAAGAGACTGTGGTTACGCGACGACGGATCGATACGAGTATTTCGCCGCGAAGTACGATGAGGTCTCAAGGATGCTGTATTCGATGATTGAACAACCTGAGAAATTTTGTGCTAAATAGAGTTCGACGTTCTATGAGTAGGGAGTATGGAGTAGGGGGAACGCAGCATGGTCGCGTGCTGGTTGCCGCCTGCCTCTTTCTCCCTACTGCATTTGGCCTACTCCTTACTCAAAGATCTTAGGTACTTTCATGAAGCGTCTCTTCTCGCCCTGGCGTTCCGCATATATTGCGTCTTTCAAAGGTGCAAAGCGCAGCGCCGGCTGCCTCTTCTGCCGCATCGCGAAG
>DOWV01000059.1:0-2710 GCA_003519375.1 Bacteroidota bacterium | reverse complement strand
GTGCCGTACAAGCATACAGCGGATATGGGATCGGTCTCTGATGAGACGAGTGTCGAGATTATGCATATTGCATCCCGCGCGATGAAAGCCCTGGAGAAAGTCAGTGAGCCGCAGGGATTCAATTTCGGAGCGAATCTCGGCCGCGCGGCGGGGGCCGGGATCGACAAGCACGTGCATTTTCATATTGTCCCGCGCTGGAGCGGAGACACGAATTTCATGCCTGTGTTGGCTGATGTCAAGCTTATATCGGAAGACATGCGGAAGGTCTGGAAAGCACTGCGGCAACAACTGAAATCCTAGGGGAACATAGGGGCGCATCGTGATTCACTATATGAGAACGGAGAGGTGATCCGAATGAAGGGAATTATCCTTGCCGGCGGCGCAGGAACGCGACTCTACCCGGCAACGCTTGCCCTTTGCAAGCAGCTCCTGCCGGTCTATGACAAACCCATGATTTACTATCCGCTCTCCGTCCTGATGCTCGCCGGGATTCGCGATATCCTCGTCATCTCAACACCCGGTGACCTGCCGCGCTTTCGGGATCTCCTGAAGGACGGATCTCAGTGGGGAGTGCGATTCCAGTTTGCCGAACAGCCGAAGCCGCAAGGGATCGCGCAGGCCTTCATCGTCGGCCGTGAGTTCGTCGCACAGCAGAGCGTCGCACTGATCCTCGGTGACAATATTTTTTATGGCGACGGAATAAGCGGCTCCCTGGCTCGCGCTGCGGCCTTGAAAGAGGGGGCGATGGTTTTTGGATACTATGTCCGGGATCCCGAGCGGTATGGTGTGGTTGAATTTGATTCAGGTGGGCGCGCTTTGAGCATCGAGGAGAAACCGGCGCATCCAAAATCACATTACGCAGTTACCGGACTCTATTTCTACGACAACACAGTCGGCGAGATTGTTGGGGGGCTTAAACCATCGGCTCGGGGAGAGCTCGAGATTACCGACGTCAACAGTGAATATCTGAGACGTGGCAAGTTGAGCGTCGAGATCCTGGGGCGTGGGATGGCGTGGCTTGACACAGGCACTCACGAGTCACTGCTCCAGGCATCCATATTCGTGCAGACGATCGAAGACCGCCAGGGATTGAAAATCGCATGCCTGGAAGAGATTGCCTATCGAAAGAAGTGGATTACGGCCGGGCAGGTCGAGGCCGTGGCGCAGTCGATGAACAAGAATGCTTACGGCCAGTACTTGCTGCGAATGCTGCACGACAGAACATGATCAGTGCAAGTGACCGTCACCGTGCGACCCTGCGACTCCGCTGCACAATCGTGATGCCCTTGACATTCTCCCCCGGGATGGCTAGATTTACTCAGTGTATTGAGTAAAATTACTCAACGAATTGAGCAAAATCTGTGGCTACCTTTCGACGCCCACAATACGGGATCCTGATCCGGAGATTGAAAGAGCCCCGGCGGTTTATCCAGGTCTTGGCCGGCCCGCGCCAATCTGGAAAAACAACCATTGCTGAACAGATTCTTGGATCGTTGAAGTCTCCCGCTCGCTTCGCGTCGGCTGATGAGCCCGCGCTCAAGGGCACGTCATGGATTGAGCGGGAATGGGAAGCAGCGCGGCTCGCTATACAAAAGTCGCCCTCCAGCGGTGGCATCCTCGTTCTCGATGAAATTCAGAAGATCCCGGGCTGGTCTGAGACTGTGAAGCGCCTATGGGACGCGGACTCGAGATCCAAAGTCCGACTCAAGATTGTCTTGCTTGGATCGTCTCCGCTCCTTATCGAGAAGGGCCTGACCGAGAGTCTGGCGGGAAGGTTTGAGTCTATCCCCGTTACGCATTGGTCGTTTTCTGAAATGCAGGAGGCATTCGGCTGGAATCTGGATCAGTACCTCTACTATGGCGGATATCCGGGATCTGCAATGCTGATCCATGACCGTGAGCGCTGGGCACAATACATTCTTCAATCTTTGATCGAAACGACGATAGCCCGGGATATCCTGCTGATGACGCGAGTCGATAAGCCGGCGTTGCTGCGGCAGCTGTTTCATCTTGGATGTTCCTACAGTGGTCAGATTGTTTCCTACCAGAAACTCGTTGGACAATTGCAGGACGCCGGGAACACGACAACGCTCGCCCACTATCTTGAGCTTCTGCAAGGAGCAGGAATGCTCGCAGGACTGCAGAAGTACGCTGGCAGGGTTTTGCGCCGCAAAGGCTCGAGCCCGAAACTCGTCGTTCTCAATACTGCGTTTCTCTCTGCTCAAGGTGCATTGAGTCTTGCTGAAGCCAAACGCCAGCCTGATCTCTGGGGAAGAGTTGTCGAGTCAGCAGTCGGTGCCCACTTGATCAACAGCTCTACCGGAACCCCGGTTCGTGTCTTCTATTGGCGTGAATCTTCAGATGAGGTGGATTTCGTCTTGCAGAAAGGAGCTTCCCTGATGGCCATTGAGGTCAGAAGCGGACGGACGCGGGAAGGCCTCTCCGGTCTTACCAGGTTCTCGCAGCTTCACAAGCCGAAGCAGAAGCTCCTCGTTGGTGCCGATGGGATTTCGGTAAAGGAGTTCCTTAGCTCGCCTGCCATGAGCTGGGTAACGTAAGTGGAACCCCATGTGCCAAGTTCCGCCAAAGGCGGATGGGCCTTTGGCCCAAACCAGTCACAAATTTCGGTCAACCTGTCCGCCATCTTTGTGGCGGAAGGCGCCTGCCCGCCATTCATGAACCAGTATGGCAGACCTTATGTTAAGCACGT
>DOWV01000089.1:22185-22522 GCA_003519375.1 Bacteroidota bacterium | reverse complement strand
GTGAGCACGATCGCCCATTTTCTTGTCGGCGCATCGAAGGTCCTGGTCACCGGCCGCTCATGGCTCAAAAGCGGCACCGAAATGACATTGGTTGGACTTGGCGAGGCGGCGGTGACGTACGTTCTTGGCTTGCTCATCGCACCGGCGCTCGGATGATGAGGGCGGCTCCCGCAATCCACACCCGATTCGATTCCTCATTCTGAAATAGCCTGATCGTCAGGAGGCTTTGTGAATCTCAACATCGGATTGCTGTCGCCGACGACATTCGCCATCGTCCTCATCTCATTTTTCCTCCCGTGGGTAAGTTTCTCGTGCAACGGACACCAATTCGCAACGA
>DOWV01000089.1:20701-22106 GCA_003519375.1 Bacteroidota bacterium | reverse complement strand
GCCTGGATCTTGTCACCGGTACAACATTTGAGAAACCGGGCAACGAGGGGGGCGACAAGGAAGAGACAATCCCAAGCGATGCCCTGGCAATCACGGCTCTGGCCCTTACCGTGCTGGGTCTCGGTCTGGCCCTCTTCCAGAAGCGGATCCCTCTGTTGTACCCGGCGATAACAGCCCTGGCCGCGATGATCGTGTTGCTGCTCCTGAGAGCCCGCATCGATAACGACGCAGCCGAACAAACGCGTGGCCTGCTGCAGCCGGATTTCGAGTTCGGCTTCTGGCTGGCGTTCCTGGGACTCCTTTCTGCCGCAATTCTCAACATCTACTTTTTTCTGGAGCAGAGAAGACGGTTGACGGTCTCATCAGAGCCCGGGTAATAAGGAGTGGTTTGATGCACTGAGCATTGGCTTCATTCAGGAGTCGGCCAACGATAATCCATGGACAAGATCTTCTACGATATTTTTCTTCCGCTTCCGCGGCAAGGCCCCGGCTGCCGTGAGGCAACGCTCCGCGCACTTTCACATGTTCATCTGCAACAAGAGAACCCGCGTGTGCTCGATATCGGATGCGGGACCGGGGCGCAGACGCTCGACCTAGCCAGTGTTCTCACAGGCACCATCGTCGCGTTGGATAACTACCAGCCGTTTCTCGACGCGATTCGCTCCAGAGCAGAGAAGTATCCGCTCAAATCGGTCATCGAATATCATTGTGGAGACATGAACGATTTGTGTTTCGCTCCCGGATCGTTCGATCTCGTGTGGGCTGAGGGATCCATTTACATTATTGGCTTCCGAAGGGGTCTTGACGCAATTCGGCCATTGCTCAAACAAAACGGCTACGCGGTGTTCAGCGATATGAATTGGCTCAAGGAGAATCCTCCGTCGGAAGCTATCAAGTTATTCAGAGTAGAGTGCCCGGAAATGATGACTGTGCAGCAGAATATTGAGCTCATTCAGCGATCCGAGTACGAGCTCGTTCAGAATTTCCCGCTCGATGTACAAGTCCATTGGGAATTCTACTACGGGCCCCTGGAACAACGGCTTATTTCCTTCCGCAAGGAACACGCAGCCGATCAGGACATTCAGAATTTACTTGACACTCTTCAGCATGAGGTTGACGTCTATCGCCGGTGTTCATCCTATTTCGGGTACACGTTCTACGTCATGAAGAGAACCTGAGAACTCAGCCCATCTGCCTTGCTGTGGAATAAAAGTCTCTCGATGAAAAGCTCATCCGCAACATCAAAATATGCTCTGGCCGTCCTGGCTGCACTCGCCTCCGGAGGACTTTACTTCTTCTCGACCGGACTCGAGGGCGTTCGACCGCTCGTGTGGATTGCACCCATTCCGGTCTTGCTTATTTCGTTGCGATTGACGCGATCGATGACATTCATTGTTGCATTCAG
>DOWV01000089.1:4966-20518 GCA_003519375.1 Bacteroidota bacterium | reverse complement strand
CCTCCCCCCGCCTCTCGTTGCGGCCGCTCAACTGCTGATCCCGGGCACAGCCTTCGCGTTGGTGACCATAGCGTTCAGAGACGCGATTATGAAGTTCGGACACCGGCTGTCATTCCTTGCGTTTCCCATCGGTTGGACGGCATACGAGTTTCTTCTTTCGATTGTCTCACCGCACGGGTCGGCAGGAAGCATTGCGTATACTCAGTCGTCGTTTTTGCCCCTCATCCAGATCGCCTCGCTGACGGGTATTTCGGGAATCACCTTTATACTGACGCTTGTTCCTGCGGGAATCGCGTCGGCGATTCATCACCGGGAAAAGGGTTTCCGCCTTTTCGCCATATTAATTACCGTTTTCGTCGCGGCCGGTTCAATCGGTTATGGTTGGATCCGGCTTTCAACGCCGGCAACGTCCGACAGCATACGAGTCGGTGCCGCGGCGATTGATTCTACCGTCAGGTATTTCGAAACCACTGTACGCGTGGAGGCCATAGGGGTTGTGAACGCATATGCCCGTCTCGTGTCTCAATCAGCTGAGAACGGTGCGGCAATCGTAGTTTTGCCGGAGAAGTTTGTTGGCGTAACAGAAGAATATGAAGCGGAGGCTCTCAACATTCTGCGCACAGCGGCCGCCGAACAAAAGGTTTATGTCGTGGCGGGGTTCAATCGCCTCGGCTCGAAGAATCATCGGAACATGGCCATTCTGATTTCTCCAGACGGTACCATCGGCGGGGAGTACGACAAGGCGTTCCCCATTCCAGGGATTGAATCAGGCTACAAGCGCGGTGAAAAGATTTTCCTCTTCGACGCCAAGGAGATCACGAGCGGCATCGCTATTTGCAAAGATCTCGATTTTCCGGGATGGATCAGACAATATGGTCAAGCCGGCGTCGGGGCATTGTATGTGCCGGCCTGGGATTTCAGAACAGATGCATGGCTTCATTCACGGATGGCGATTCTGCGCGGTGTTGAAAACGGCTTCGCGGTCGTTCGCGCTGCAAATGAAGGAGCTCTGACGATAACCGACGATCGGGGGCGTGTGATTTCGGAGACCTCGAGCATCGGCTCTTCTGGAGTTTTGATCTTCGCCGATGTACATCCCGGTTCCGGTCGAACGATTTATGGTACCGGCGGTGAGTGGTTTCCGATAAGCATTCTCGTAGTTCTTCTGTTGCTGCTTATCATCAGCGCCCGGCGAATTTTCGGAAAGCGCAGTTCTGCCGCAACGGCATGAATCACACCGACGTCAACGACGTCGGTTACAGAATGGTTATCAAATGAGAAAAACCATGAAATCAATACTCGCCGTTCTTGTCGGTTACCTCATCTTTGGTCTTCCAAGCGCCGCTCTATTCCTCCTTTCAGGTATCGATCCCGAACAACCGGTGGAATTGGAATTCAGGATCTGGAGCACACTCTACGGGATTTTCTTCGCTTTGCTCGGCGGCTATACCGCGGCCAGGATGGCGGGCGGCAAGGAGCTCTGGCATGCATCAGCGGTCGCAGTCATTCTTGCGCTTCTTGCTACAATTTCGCTGATTGCCCAGCCGACCGGATCGTCCATCTGGTCACAAATAGCTGCCCTTGGATTCATGGTGCCAGCGGTGATTCTCGGGGGTATCGTTCGATTGCGTCGGATGAAAAGAAAAGATGCAGCTCAAAGGACTCAACAGAATTCCAAATCCATATGAAGCCGGTCAAATCCGCACTGTCATCTGTGATGTGCTCGATGGCTCTTCTCCTCATTCCGTTGTTCCCGGCGGTTGCGCAGCAGAGTAGTTCGGATTCCGCTTCGTACGAGGCCGAGATCCAGGCCTGGCACGACAAGCGCATAACGAACCTGAGGCAGCCTGTCGGCTGGCTATCGCTCGTGGCCCTCGATTGGCTCAAGGATGGAAAGAACGCTCTTGACTCGATCGGGACAGTTACGGTCGGGAAGGGAACTCTCTCTTTTGAAGTGCTTCCCGGCGTCAAGGCTACTGTTCGCGGCAATCCGTTTTCTACCGGAGTTCTTCGCGCTGACGCGGACCGCGTTGAAGTTGGATCCCGGGTATTCACGATCATTAAGCGCGGCGAGAGGTTCGCTGTCCGCATGTGGGACACCAATGCTGAGGCACTGAAGAAATTTAAAGGCATCGAGCGGTTCCCCGTTTCCACACAATGGCGTGTGGAGGCGCGGTGGGAGCCCTACATTCCCGCCAAACCCATAAAAGTGCCGTCGGTAATACCGGGTTACATGGAAGATCATACGGTGCCCGGAATGGCCGTATTCTCCATTGATGGCAAGGAGTACCGACTCGAGCCCGTTGAGTCGGGTCCAACGAGGCTCTTCTACATCTTTGCCGATGCAACCAGCGGCAAGGAGACATACGGTGCCGGACGATTTTTGTATTCCGACCCTCCGAAGGATGGCAAGGTCGTGATCGATTTCAACAAGGCACATAATCCTCCGTGCGCCTTTACCGACTACGCCACATGTCCGCTTCCGCCGGAATCGAACCATCTTCCTCTGCGAATTGAGGCCGGCGAGAAGGCGTTTGCAGATCACTGAATTTCGCGTACATTAAGTGACGAAGTGATCACTTCGTGATCGAAGGAGTAACTCTATGGCAGATCCTCGACGAGCAACCAACATCGGCCAGCAGGAATCATCGGCCGAAGGCCGCATTCCACCGCAGGCGGTGGATGTTGAGATGGCCGTGCTTGGAGCCATGCTGCTCGACAAAGGTGCTATCGCGAAGGCGATCGAGATTCTCGACGACACGTCGTTCTACAAACCCGCGCATCAGCGCGTTTTCATTGCTATGTCGGCTTTGTTCGAACACAGTGAACCGGTCGATCTTATTACACTGATCGAAGAGCTTCGCCGGCGCGGCGAACTGGAAAAAGTGGGGGGCGAGTACTACCTCACGGAGCTCACTACCAGGATTACCACGGCGGCGAATATCGAGTACCATGCTCATATCGTGCTCGAGAAGGCCCTGATGCGCCAGCTCATTTCGGCCTCCTCGGAAGTCACCAGCCGGGCCTTCAACGAGACGGAAGATGCGCTCGACCTTCTGGACGAAGCAGAGCAAAAGATATTCCAGATTTCCGAACAGAGGATGAAGAAGAGCTTCGTCTCCATGAACGTCGCGGTGCATCAGACCATGGAGATGCTGGAGAGTATTCACGGCAAACACAGCGGCATCACCGGAGTTCCATCGGGCTTCACGGAACTTGATAATTACACGGGCGGATTTCAGAAATCCGATCTCATTGTCGTAGCGGGTCGGCCGAGCCAGGGCAAGACGGCCCTTGTACTTTCGGTTGCGCGCAACGCAGCAATTCTTCACGATGTTGCTGTCGGTTTCTTCAGTCTTGAAATGTCAAGCCAGCAGTTGGTGTTAAGGCTTATCTGTGCCGAGGCACGCGTTGACGCGCACAGTGTCCGCACCGGCCGGTTGCCCGAAGATGAGTGGCGCAAGTTGAGCACCAGCGTCGGCAAGCTGTACAAGGCGAGAATTTTCATCGACGATACACCGGCCCTGACGGCCCTTGAAATCCGGGCCAAGGCGAGAAGATTAAAAGCGGAACACAACGTCGGAATGATCATTGTTGACTATCTCCAGCTCATGCAGGGTCCGAAGAATGTCCAGAGCCGCGAACAGGAAATTTCGACCATTTCCCGTTCACTCAAGGCGCTCGCAAAGGAACTGAACATTCCCGTGTTGGCATTATCACAGTTAAACCGCGCTGTTGAAATGCGAGGCGACAAACGGCCAGTTCTTGCCGACCTCCGCGAGTCGGGTGCCATCGAACAAGATGCCGACGTCGTTTGCTTTGTTCATCGTCCCGAAATGTTCGGCATCAACACCGACGAGAACAACGAGCCAACGGAGGGTATGGCAGAGATCATCATCGGGAAACAGCGAAACGGCCCCACCGGTAGTGCCAAGCTTGCCTTCATAAAGCAGTACGCTCGATTTGAGAATCTGACGCGGTTCCGCGAGGCGGCATTCCTTCCATCTGAACCTGTTGATGAAGCCCCGTTCTGATAAAGGCCGCTGGCCCGCTCCAGCCCGTTTCAGCATTGCCGCTGCAATCATGGTGATTCTCTCCATTTCGGCGCTAAATGCGCAGAACCATCCATGGTCCCTCACCGGCTCTGCCGGCATGGCGATTCTCAGCCTCGGTGCCGTTGACGATGATAACGCTGCTGATGCCCTGGGATGGGCCCGCCAGGGGTATCCCATTTCCCGGTTTGCTTCTCTCAACCAGGCATTGCTGTACTCGGGACGATTGAGCTATCGGCAGGACAGGGAATTCGCGGTATCACTGATTGCGTTGTACTCCTTGAAGACGGTGCGGGCATCGTATCATGCCGCCGATGCAGACCTGGAACTCTCGCGCGGCATCGGGTCAACCGATGTCATTCTGGGTATTGCGTATTACCCGGCAGCGCGGCCGTATTTTCTGGAGTGGTATCTCCAGGCAACCTTCGGCCTGACATTCGGCCACGCGACAGCGACCGCCACAGGTGTCAGCTATGGGAATGTTGCAGGTGTGCCGACTCCGCAACCGCTCGTCGAAACCGATGCGAGGTTCTCCAAGACCAAGCCATCGGTAAGCGCCGGCGCAGGAATGGATATACCCCTTCTGCCGCGGGTAGCACTCAAGGCGGAGGGGTTGTTTCGATTTGCGCAGTTTGGCGCGATGAGCGGCACCGTGACTCGCTTTGGCGAACAGAGCGACGAAACAACGACGATTCAATTTGACTATTCCGGATTCCTCCTCACGGCGGGAATCCGGATTGAACTCTAGTGCCGCTTCCAATAATTGATGTTGTGTTTTCGAAACCGATCTGCGTTTTGGAAGCAGGCACTACTGCCGTTTTGAAGAAGCTCGGGCACAAATCACAACTTGTCTTTTTAGAAGTGGCACTAGGAGGTTTTCACCATGCGACGACGATTGTTTCTCAAATCTGTACCCCTGCTGGCTGGTATCCCATTACTACGGAGCAGAACAGCCTCCAGTATCTGGTTTTATGATGATGACGATGCAACGCTCTGCACGAAGAAGTTCGAATTCGCCGTCTCGGCGCGCCTTCGTGAAAAACCGATCCATGCAGTCATCATTGAGATGGGCAAGACGTTTCTTGACACCGAGTATGTCGCGCACACGCTCGAGCAGCCCGGCGAGGAAAAACTCGTCATAAACCTGCGGGGGCTCGACTGTGTTTCATTTTGTGAGAACTCCCTTGTCTTCGCCCGTTGCATCAAGAAGGGAAAGACGACCTTCGATCAGTATAAAGCCGAGCTCCAATTCATCCGGTATCGCGGGGGCGTCATTGACCGTTACCCGAGCCGTTTGCACTATTTCAGCGATTACATCCTCGACAACGAAAAGAAGGGCGTGTGGAAGAATGTCACGAAGAACATTGGCGGTGTGCCGTTCCGGAAGACCGTTAATTTCATGTCGACGCACCCCGATTCGTACTCCCAGCTGAAGCAGCATCCCGAGTTCGTCCCTCTCATTCAGCAGCAGGAAGAGGCCATCAGCAAGCGCGCGATGGTTCACATCCCCAAAGGGGACATAGCCAGGGTTGCGGACAAAATCCAGAGCGGTGATGTGATTGGCATTACAAGCGATATTCCCGGTATGGATATCGCTCATACGGGCATTGCGATCCGGCAAAACGAGGGCCTCTATTTCATGCACGCCCCCATCGCAGGCTCAAAGGTCATGATCACAACAAAGACGCTTGCCGAGTACCTCGCAGGCAACAAGAAACAACTCGGCATCATGGTTGCGCGGCCGCTGGAACCATGACCGGGGACCGCCGACTTGCGCCGGGAATTATTTTTGTGTAAGATTTCCTGTTCTTCGATTGCTTCATTTCATATCTCCATGATCATTCAAACACGATATTATCAACGAACCTTCCTTTTCCTGGCGGCAGCCTTGCTGGCGAGCAGTGTGTATGCGCAGCAGCCACCGGTCGTCCCGCGGGATTCAGCAGAGGTGACTATTGCCGGAAAGAGAATCTCCATAAGCTATGGCCGTCCGTCCATGCATGGGCGGAGAATCATGGGAGATTATGTGCCGTACAACAGGATCTGGCGAACCGGTTCGGGAAAATCGACGACACTGGTAACGGACGCGGATCTTGAAATCGGCGGGATGGAAATTCCGAGGGGGGGATATTCGCTGTACACGTTCCCGACCGAGGGCCAGTGGAAACTGATCGTCAACAAGCAGACCGGTCAGTGGGGAACAATCTATAATCCGCAGCAGGATCTTGCACGCATTACGATGGAGAAGCGCACGCTTTCAACGCCCATGGAGCGGTTGACGTTTGTTCTCGAACGCGCGGGCAACAGCTCCGGGATTCTGAAAATCGAATGGGAGCGCACCTCGGTCTCTCTTCCCTTTAAGGTCAGCCCTGTCCCCGTTGTTGCCAGTCCCCGGGATTCTTCAACGGTTTTGCTTGGCGGGACGTCCGTCACCGTCAACTACGGCAGCCCCTCTGCCCGAGGAAGGAAAATTATGGGGGGTGTTGTTCCGTACAACAGGGTATGGCGTACCGGTGCGAACGAGACAACGACATTCACCACAGGGTCCGACCTGAGCCTGGGTGGAGCGATCATTCCAAAGGGCACATACTCTCTCTATACGCTTCCTTCCAAATCATCTTGGCAGTTAATCATCAACAAGAAGATTCCGCAATCGGGTCTTGAGTACTATAAGAAGTACGACCTGGCGCGGGTGAAGCTGAAAAAACAAGCACTTTCCTCGCCTCTCGAGCGGTTGACCATCACCCTGAAGTCGACAAACTCTCACTCCGGGAGTCTGCTCATCGCGTGGGAGAAGACCTCGCTCTCAATTCCCTTTTCGCTCAAGGGCTTCTAGTCACCTCCGTACAGGAAGGGTGTCCATGCCGACGAAAATCATTGTTAAATCGAATGGCAGCATCAAGGTTGAGGGGGATTTTGAGCTGTTCGACCAGAACGGGGGAAAATTTGACCTCAACGGCAGAACCAGGATTTCTCTTTGCCGATGCGGTCAAAGCAAGGATATGCCCTTCTGCGACAAGACGCATCGCGACTGCAATTTCCACTCTGAGATTGTTGCGCGCGTGTTACCGAAACTCCCGGATTAGTGTCCAGAAGTAGGGTTTGAGCCTCTGGCGTTTCTTACCCGATTTCCTCGTTGTCTCGACACCTCATAGAGAACCACGGCGCTGGCGCTGGCAACATTCAGCGAGTCGACGCCTTTCTTCATCGGAATCGCAAAAACTGCATCGCAGGCTTCAAGAATACGCGGGGCGATTCCTTCGCCTTCACTTCCAAAAACGATGCAGCAATCGGCCTCCCAGCCGACAGATGATAGTGTCTCCTGATCGGTATGTGGATGAGCCGCGAGCACGCGAAGGCCGTGAACGTCACGAAGATTCTGCAACGTCTCGGCCAGGCTATTCACGTGTACTATGGGAAGATTGAAGACGGTGCCCATGGAATTGCGCACTGCACGACGAAGGTACGGGCTGCTCGATGATTCTCCGACGATGAGGGCGTCAACGCCAAACGCGGCACAGTTTCTGACAAGCACTCCGAGGTTTTCCGCGTTCGTGAGACCGTCGACGGCCACAAACAATCGCGGGCGCCCTGACCGGGCAACCGCTTCCTGAAGTGTCGACGGCCGGGGAATCGTCGCCACAGCCATGGTTCCCTGGTGCAGATGAAACCCAACGATCGATTCTAACAACTGTTTTGTCGCGACATAGACGACAACATCGGGATGTTTTGCTTCAAGGAGGGGCCGATAGACTTCGAGCCACTCGGGAGTCAACAACAACGATCGAACAGCGATGTCGCTGTCGAGAAGCCTTCTCACCACCTTCTCGCCTTCTGCAACAAAGATACCATCCTGTTGATGTTCAAGAGGACGTCGCAGGGTTTGGTACGGCCGAAGCCCTTTGTCGTCAAGAGCGGTGACGGTGACTATTCTCATGGCAGAATGATACGGCGAGACTCCTTGGAAATCAACGCCACTGAGTTCAAATCCGGGTTCAGTGTATAAGGATTGTTCAGTTTGTGCGTTATTGAGTGTGCTTCGGCCTTGTTGACCAGTGTTGACATTCCGTGAAAAAGGCAGTACCATTTCTGCCCAGAAGACCTTTTGTGCTTCCCCGCGATGGTGTTGATGATATTGCCGGACCAGCCGTTTACTTAATGGAGAATCCTGTATGACAATCAAAGAGAAGATGCACGGTGATGTTGCTGTTCTGACCTTCAAAGGCAACCTGATGGGTGAGCCGGACACAACCGAGGTTCGCGAAAAGATCTATGGCCTGCTGCAGGAGGGATTTGGAAAGATCGTGCTTGATATGGGTCAGGTGAAGTGGGTCAACAGCTCCGGTCTCGGCACCCTCATCGCTGCTATGACCTCTGTAAAGAACAAGGGGGGCGAAATGAAGCTTGCCCGCGTGACGGACAAAGTGGAAAGCCTCTTCGCCATTACCCAGCTCATCAAAGTATTCAAGACCTACGAGACTGTTGATCGGGCCGTCGCCAGCTTCAAGTAGGCGATTCCCCCTCAATATTTCTCCCACCCATTTTCTCGAGCTGCGGGTTTGGATTTTCAATACTCTCACGCGACGTCGCCGGAAAGGCGGCGTCGCTGATTTGTTTCTGGTTCGCCAGGCCACAAGCGTCAGACGAAATCCGCCGCTGCGGATCGATTTCTCCAAAAAGCTTCAAGAGTTTGAAAGAACGCGAGCCGGCCACATCCGCCGCCCAGATCCCACTGACCTCTGACAGGAATTTCCGGGAATCATGCTAAACACGCGGACGCCTCTTATACTTCGGTACTTCATCTGGAGCATGCTCATTTTTGCCGTCTCGATGGGGCTCTGGGGATTCCACGCTCTCCGCTCGCTCGAGTTGAAGACTCCAAGCTCTTCCCTCCCCCTGCGCGGGTTTCCTGCGTATCGCAACCTTAAAGAGCTCGAGATGCCGTTCTTGTCCATCCCGGTCTACGGCATAGTATCAGAAGAGCGATATCTGGAAATCGCCCGAGATGCTGTCCACCACCTGAAAAAAGCGGGTGCAAAGACCGTTATCGTCCCGCTGCCCCAGTCGGCTCTATTCACGACAAAAGCACAAAAATCGATCGACGAGATTCTCAAAGACAGCATCGCGATCCTGGGCGTCCAAAGCCCGCTCACGTCGACGTATCCCCCGTACGCCGACCGCCGTTTTGATCGCCGTTCATTATGGTGGGTTGAACACCCGCTGCATAATCAGCGAAAGATACCCTGGGGTGTCGTTTCGGCCTACAGTGAGTTCATGAGCCCTGTTGTTCGTTTCATCCCTACGGGTTTCCGCGAAGGAAAGATGGGAGCACCCGTCTCGGATGTTGCTGTTCTCGCCCTCAGACGGTATTTCGACATTCCGGATGATGCCGACATTCAACCATATGCATCACGACTCCAGATCGGTTCTTTTGCCATTCCCCTGGCGAAGGACGGTATATCCTACCTTCGATATGCCTTCCGGCCGAAAGTACAGTCGGTGCTTGTGGCGAACCTTGATCAATTTTCCGATTCCATACATTACTACCCGGACTGGTCATCAGGCAAACCCAGCACCGAACCGATGGAGAAGATCTGGGCAAAACACCAGGGCAAGATTGTCATGCTCGATTGGTACGGAATAAGGCAATATCAGTGGCCGAGCCAGGGGTGGATGTACACGCAGGTGTTTGGCGCTGTGTTTCACCGTTCGTTTCTCTCCGTCCACAGTGAGTGGAACGTTCTTCTCATCACCACCTTCGTTCTTCTCTTTTCCGTGTTCAGCTATTCAATGCGAAACGGCCTGACCGTGCTCCTTTCATTTGTCCTTGTTGTCGCCATGGTCATCGTCAGCGTCTGGCTCTTCGACTCGCACAATGTGATCTTTGATCCGATCTATGTTCTCGTGCCAATTTTGCTTTGCGGATTCGTTCTCCCGATTGTCAAAACTTCAGGGGAGAAGAAGATCGCCGAGGCGACCATCAAGAGCCTGGAAGAGGAAAACAGGCGGCTCCTCGAACTCCAGCGCCGCTCCACACATGACGTGCATTTCTAGCCGATTTGAGTATCTATGGGATTGGTATTTACCAGTTTTGGTTTCCTGACAGGCTCGTATCTCCTCCTCCGCAGCATCTGCCTTTCAACAGCCAGGAAAGAACAAACCGCTGCCACGATTGCAATGGCGGGCGCGGTCTCATGGCTTTTCATACTTTCCATTGTCGCCTGGATCCTTCTCTTTTTCTATCTGATCTATGCTCTCATTGTCCTCGGCAGCCTTAGCGCCATGTACGGTTTGATCTTCATAGGACTTTGCTCAGGATTTGCCTTTCAGTTCAACGAAGTCCTCGACTCGGGGGCGGTGTTCTATTTCCTGCGCGATACTTCCTTATTCAGGCCCATGAAACCAAAAACCATGCTGGTCCAGGAAGAGCTTGACAAGAAAGACATTCACGATATTCACCGGGCAACATCCGACAAACCGTTCCCGGTGGCGCAGTCCCAGAAACGCCTCCTGAGCGAGAAGGAAATCCGGGAGATTCATCGGGAGCTTCACACTCAACGCCAGCGGCCAAACCGGTCAGACAGATATGACGAGGAAATCAAGAACCTGAAGTCCGGTTCTGTCACGAGCATCTCCGACCCCTGGAAAGTGTACACGTTCACGCACAAGTTTCATGATTGGTACGAGGAAATGTCCCGGGTTGAGATCGAGCCATCTGCCCGTGTGCTCCGTTTTCAATTGAATATTCCCGACGCATCGGTAACAGCCTTGCAGGATGCATTGTATGTTTTTCGATTGAAGCAGGAGCTTTATCAGCTTTTCCAGGTCCTGAACACCGATCCATGGCTGCTCTGGTATAACGAATACTTCAACCGTTTTGACGCCACGCTCTATGGTGTCGTGCCTGACAGTTTTGGCCACACGCAACTATTCCCCTTTATGAGAGTCGATATCCTGCGATCACCGCTTTCCGAACGCGAGGGGAAGTTCTTCAACGCGGCCAATCTACACAAGATTTCGACGATCACATTCAACGACGGTCACCCTTTGACGGACGACGCATCATGATTCGAGTAATTCTGCTCTCCGCGATTCTGTTGTCTGCATTGAGTCTGTCGGCACAGCAGGCAGACCAACAGTTCAAAGAACAAGGCCGGTTGTTGAAGCTGGAGCTATCATTGACTCCTCTTTTTGCGCACCGACCTGGGACATAACATGGTGATGCACTATCGCATGCAGTTCCGCACGTACCTCAAGGCAAGCTGTCTTTCCGACCGCTAGGATTTTGTTTCTCCCTTCCGATTCATTTCAAAAAATGATACCTTTTTATCCATCACCTTTAGAGAGAGATGTGTGCCCTATGTCGTACGATGTTTCAGATTTCCAGAAGCAGGTGATCGATCGGAGTTTTTCCGTTCCCGTTCTCGTTGATTTCTGGGCAGAATGGTGCGGGCCCTGCAAGGTACTCGGCCCGATCCTCGAGCGCCTCGCAGCTCAGAACCAGGGACGCTGGGAGCTCACCAAGCTGAATACCGAAGAACACACGGAGATTGCGAGCAAGTACCAGATCCAGAGCATTCCCAATGTGAAGTTGTTTGTCGACGGCTCCGTGGTGGATCAATTCGTCGGCGCCTTGCCGGAATACCAGATACAGGCCTGGCTGCAGAAGGCCGTACCGGGCAAGAACCGCAAGCTGATCGAGCAAGCCGAGGCATTCATTGTTGCCGGAGATGAAAAGACCGCAAGGGAAATGCTCGAAAAGCTCCCTCCGACAGATCCCGATTACACGCTTGTTCGCGTCCTCCACGCCCGCACATTGCTCTTCGACAACCCAGCCGAAGCTGCAGCCATCGTCGCAGACATGGACGAACCAAAACATGCAGAACGTCTGGATACCATCAGGACGATAGCCCACCTCCGTGAAGCCGCACTTCATCCTGAGCGTCTGCCTGACGGAGAGAGCCGCGCACTTTATTTTTCCGCCGTTCAATCTCTTTTCGCGCGCGATTTTGGAGCTGCTCTCGGAAAGTTCATTCAGCTCATCCGGCAGGACCGCTATTTCGATGATGATGGTTCACGGAAGGCCTGTATTGCAATCTTCAGAGTCCTCGGCGAGGAGCATACCCTCACGCGGCAATACCGTCGTGAGTTCAGCAGCGCACTCTACTAAGGAGGTGACGGAGGTCAATGCCCGACCTCGCGAAGCGGCCGGTGCGGCAGATTTATCCTCTTTTAGCGGCGATACGGGGCTTTGCTTGCTGGTCCCTTGACAATCATTCGCGTGTGCAGTACGTTTAGAGAGACGAAACGACGCTGTGCCTGTGTTTACAGCGTTGAGAGGTACGGGTCATGAAAAACATCCTCCTCATTGCACTTCTTTGCTGCGGCTGCACGACACTCCAAATACCCGAGGCACCCGACGATCTGCCTGAACTGATCTATCAGGCTCCCCTTCCACCATGGCCTGCGTCACCCTATTTCCAGGTGGTGACGCTTGAACTGATGATTCGCGTGACGAGCGAAGGCTCCGTGCACAAAGCGCTTCTGCTCACGCCAACGGGAAATGCCGAATGGGACTCTCTTACTCTCAAGACGATACAACAATGGCGGTTCTCTCCGGCACGAATGGGAAACCAATCTGTTCCTTGCTGGATTCAACAGAAAGTTCGTGTTCACTTTGAATCCGCAGAGCCTATGGTAATTTCGGAACTCGTATGCTCCGATCGCTCTCTCATCGATTCTCTTCACGCCTTGCTGATGGGTGGAGCATCATTTGATTCATTAGCCAGGCAATATTCCGTTACCGCTTCCCATGACAAGGGCGGTTTTCTCGGCGAAGTTGACGCGCGGGCGTTTCCGACCCACATCCGCCAGCAGTTGACCAACCTTCATATCGGTGATATTACCAGTCCATTGGCTCTCGGCCGGAATGTCGCAATTTTCAAGCGGATGGGACGTACTCGAAAGTGATGTTCTCCCCCGCCGATCGACGCGCCCGGCGTCCTTCCAATCCCCGCCTGCGAGCTGCAACTTTTCCATCCCCACCGGTGTTGACTGAGTAGACTCGGAGAAGAACTTCATGATAATGCTTCTTTGGATTGTTGCCGTACTGTTTTATGCTCCACAGGAGAGAGGAAAGGCCGTTCACATGGAACAAGCAACATTCGGTGCCGGTTGTTTTTGGTGTGTGGAAGCCGTCTTTCAACGTCTTGATGGCGTGACGTCTGTTGTCTCCGGGTATACCGGCGGCACGAAGCCGGATCCAACCTACGAAGACGTTTGCACGGGGAGCACCGGCCATGCCGAAGTCGCCCAGATCACGTTTGACCCCGCAAAAATCACCTACGAAAAACTCCTCCGTGTCTTCTGGGAAAGTCATGATCCGACAACACTGAATCGCCAGGGCGCCGACGCGGGAACACAATACCGTTCTGTCATCTTTTACCATGACGAACACCAGAAGCTCGTTGCCGAAAGATCAAAAATCGACGCGCAAAAGGAATTTGACGACCCTATCGTAACCCAAATACAACCATTGAAACAGTTTTACCCCGCTGAGAACTACCATCAGGACTATTACAACAATCATCAGAACGCTCCCTATTGCGTCCTCGTCATCAAGCCAAAGCTGAAGAAGTTGAAACTTCAGTAGTCCCGCCTTTCTTTGTTGATACCCCACGTTGCGTGTTTTCCCCTCGAAGATTTGGGAATATTTCCTACATTACGCCGTGCCTACTCCTGCCTCAACGTTGACCATTCTGGAAAACGATCACGAGTTTGCCAGAAACCTGCCGATGTACACTGTCGTTGCAGCTTCTGCCGGATCCGGTAAGACGAGAGCATTGAAACAGCGGTTCATCCAGCTTCTCCTCTCGAAGTCTGTGCCCGGCAACAGTCTCAAAAACATTCTCGCCATGACGTTCACCAATAACGCTGCGCGGGAAATGAAACAGCGTGTCCTCGACGCTTTGAAGTCCGCATCGCTCGGGACCCCTCACACCATCGAGGAGTTTCAGGCGATCCTTGTCATGACTCCGGCAGAGTTGCAGCTGGAAGCGGGACGGCGCATCGATGATATTCTCGACAACTATTCCGACTTCCAGATACTGACGATCGATAGCTTTCTGTCGCGCGTCTTCAAGGCGTCGGCGCTTGAGCTGGGACTGCCCCCCGACCTTGAGATCGTTCTCGATAGTGATGCGCTTCTGGATGAGGCGTTCAACCTTTTCGCCCGCGAACTCAGCGAAGGAACGAGTTCTGCAAAGCTCCTTCGTGAGCTTCTTGACCTCCTTGGTGAAAGCCTCGAGGACAGCGATCGTTTCATCTGGAACCCCCACCCCTATCTCGCAGAAAAGGTCAAAGGACTTTACAATCGTATTATCCTTACGTCGAAAGATCTGAAACGGGAGGATTACACTGCAGAGATTAAGAACACCGCTGACGACCTCATCAGGTTGGTTCTGAAGCTCGATACACTGACAAATCGCGAAGGCCTTCTCAGGATAGACCGGTTTGAGACATACCTGGCATACGCAAAAGCGGGTGATATCGGCGGTCTTCTCCACCACAAAGTGCCGTCGCCTCCCGTCAAGAAGACGGGAAGCAAGGCCGATCTCTATGTTCAGGCTGTCGCCAGCTGCCAGCCTCTCTGCGACTCGGCGACCGCGCTCCGTCGACGGTTGACGTATCTGCGGGCACGGCAATACTACCAGCCCTACGCGGAAGCCCATGCTTTGCTGGCGCAATGGATCGAAGCCGTCAAACGAGAAACCAGCCGGGTCGATATCGGCGATGTCGTTAAACGGCTGGCCGCATACCTCAAGCCCGGAATTGTGCCCGAAGTGTACTACAGCCTTGGAGAGACTCTCACTCATTACCTCATCGACGAGTTCCAGGACACCAACCCCATTCAATGGGACACGCTTGAACCGCTCGTCGGAAATGCTCTCGCAACGGCAGGCAGTCTCTTCGTGGTGGGAGATACAAAGCAATCGATATACGGATTCCGCGGGGCCGACTGGAAGATCATGAAACGTCTGCAGACAGAACATGTTTTCCCGTCTGCCCGGAAGGATCTGAAGACGCTCGAGGTCAATTACCGCAGTTACGAGCAGATTCTCCGGTTCAACGACGATGTGTTCAAAACGGCCGTCCCGCCCAGGGTTGTCGCCGGTGCCGCAGAAGCGAGCGGGCTCGCAACCGACCGCCAGGCAGTTCGCAGCGATTTTGCCGGAAAAGGGTACGTCGAACTTATTTCGGTCACACCCGAAGATGCGGACGAAACTCCCGGAGCACCCCCTCAAAAGGAACGCATCCTTCAAATTGTCTCCGACTGTCTCGCAAGGGGCTACCGGCGATCCGACCTCGCCATCCTGTCGCCGCGCAACAAGGACATTATCGAGCTCAGCGGCTGGTTGAACGAAAAGAACATCCCCTTTATTTCTCACAGCAGCCTTGATGTCCGGAGCCGTAAGATCACGGGAGAGCTTCTCGCACTGCT
>DOWV01000089.1:4115-4904 GCA_003519375.1 Bacteroidota bacterium | reverse complement strand
CACGGGAGAGCTTCTCGCCCTGCTGAAGTTTCTGGATTCACCGATTGACGACCTTTCGTTCGCAACGTTTCTCCTCGGCGACATTTTCGCCGGGCTGCTTCGCCGCAGAGACCCTTCGCCGGATCGACACCAGCTTCTTGATTTTCTCTTCACCAACCGCCGGGAGCATCGGAACGACCATCCACTCTACGCGCGTTTCCGGGAAACCTATCCGGAGATCTGGCGAACGTTCTTCGATGAGCTCTACACGGTTGTCGGTTATCTTCCCGTTTATGATCTCATCTCGGAGGTTTACAAAACTCTCGACCTTTTCAACGTCATTCCCGCGGAGGAAGCCTCCCTGGTCAAGATTCTCGAGGTGGTAAAAGACTTCGAAGAAGAGGGTGAAAACAGCCTCAAAGCGTTTCTCCGGTTTGCCGGGATACCGTCCGAGGATGCCAACTGGAACATCGACATTCCCGCCGATGCCGACGCTGTGAGGGTCATGACGATCCACAAGGCAAAAGGCCTCGAATCGAAAGTCACTGTCGTTCTTCTCTATGACGCTCAGCCGCGGCGCGATGGAATGTATCTTGAAGATGACGGTGAGTGCGTTCATCTCATCCACGTCACAAAGTCGGGCGCCGAGGAATCAACGGAGCTGAAAGCGCTGTACGACAAGAAAGAGCTGAGCCACGTTGTTGATGATCTCAATAAGCTTTACGTCTCGCTGACACGCGCCGAACATGAGATGTACGTTATCAGCGTCAAGGCCCGCAGGGCGAAAACGCCGTCGGAATATCTGCCGGC
>DOWV01000089.1:0-3883 GCA_003519375.1 Bacteroidota bacterium | reverse complement strand
ACCGAGTACGACAGCATTGCCATTCACGAGACGAAGCGAGGCGAGTTTGTCCATTCGATTCTTCAGAGCATTGACTACGTTGACGAATCGCTCGACCGGCGCCTCGACGAAGCCTTCGCCCGGGCTCATCTGCAGGTTCCGTTCGAAGGCGACGACGCAGGGCTGCGCGCGACCCTCGTCGCGGTTCTTACTTCTGCCGAGCTTCAGCCCTACGTTGCTCACCGTGAAGGAAGGCGCGTCCTCAATGAGCAGGAGTTTGCGATGGCGGACGGGTCGCTGACGCGCATGGACCGTGTCGTCCTCGACCCGGGCGTTGTGAGTGTGCTGGACTACAAAACAGGGGATGAAAAGCCCGGCTACACAGAACAGGTCACGAAATACATCAATATTCTCAGGGATTTCTACAAGACCAACACTGTTCAGGGTTATCTTGTTTATATCGACCGAAACCAGGTTCGGCCCGTGTCATGAGCCAGCATATCATCATAGCGGCATCTGAAAGTCTGGTCGGCGAAATCGTCTCGCGCTTTCCGGGCGGTGCAAACGATTTCGGCGCGATGATGGTCGTGTTCCCCGGAAAACGACCCGCCCACTTTGTCCGCAGAGCGCTCGCCGAGCTCACGAAGGGAAGCTTCATCCCTCCCCGGATTTTTTCGATCGACTCCTTCATCGACCACTTGGTGACCGAACGGCTCAATATTCGGCAACGAGCGCTGGAAAATTTCGACGCCGTGGCGCTTCTCTTTGAAATTCACCGGGCCCTGCCGTCTCCGCTTGGCGGCGAGCATTTCCACACGCTCGACCGGTTCCTTCCGCTTGGTCTCAAGCTGTATGGAGAGCTCGAAGAGTTGGTGATGGCTGATGCGGAACCACGCCGGATTCGCGAGGCAATGTCGACCGTCCCGCTTGGCAGGGTCCAGGCTCTCCCCGATTATTTCAATCGCTTCTATGACGCCCTCCGGGAGAGAAATCTTACAACCCGCTCGCTTCAATACCGGGCAGCGGCCGAATCTATCGATCATCTCGATCTGTCAGATCAGAAAGAGATCATACTTGCCGGCTTCTACGCTTATACCCAGCTGGAGCAGCGCGCATTCCGGGCTCTTCTCCGGCGCGACAACGTGACATTCATTGCGCAGCAGGGGCCGGGTCTGCAAAAGCAGTTAAGCACCATCGGCATCGATGCCCGGCCTCCGGAAACTGCGGGCGAAAGGCATGCTCCGGCGTTTCGGTTTTCCGTTTCACCCGACACGCACGGTCAGGTCTTTGCCGTTACAGAGCAGATTCAGACGATGATGGAATCGAATAAGCCCGTGAACGAGCGGACGGTCATTGTCCTGCCGACAGCTGATGCGCTCTTTCCCGTGGTTCATCACACGCTCCCGCTGCTTCCATCCGACGGCTACAATATCGCTCTCGGCTATCCGCTTCAGCGAACACCCCTCTTTGGATTTTTGATGAGTCTTATGAGCCTTGCGGGCAACGCTCGAAACGGCAAGGTCGCAGCATCCGATTACGCTGCCTTCATCCTCCATCCGTACACGAAGAACATCCTCTTCCGCCAGCGGGCAGACGTGACACGTATGCTCTTCCACGCGGTCGAATCGTTTCTCGCCGGGCACCAGTCGAACATGCTCCTGGGGCTCGAAATGCTGGAAGGAGAAAACCGCCTTTTCGAAGGGGTCAGTCAGAAGCTTGCAACAGGCGGCATCGATGCGGGCATCTCAGACCTCAAGGCGCATCTTCTCCTTATCCACGATCAGACGATACGGAAATTGCTCCGTCCGGATTCGGTCGGCGGGTTTGCGGAGAAAATCACGGAGGTGGTTCAGTACATCCACAAACACAGCACCGCAACGCGCCACCCTCTGTTCCGTCAATACGCCGAGCGTTTCCTGCAACTCTTTGACGCTCTGCGGTCCTCGCTCCTCGCGCCGCATTCGTTTGCCGATCCTTCAGCGTATGGTGCATTTCTGCGCCATGCGGTGTCAGCCGAAGAAGTCCCCTTCCCGGGTACACCGCTCCGGGGATTGCAGGTGCTTGGCTTGCTGGAGACTCGTGGTTTGTCGTTCGACACCGTCTTTCTGCTCAACGCGACCGACGACGTCATTCCCGGCGGTCGCAGTCATGACCTGCTCCTTCCGCAACCGCTGCGTGAGAAACTGGGCCTTGAGACCTCGCGTGACCGGGAACGTCTGGTGGAGTACTATTTCAACACACTTCTGGCCGGGGCGCGCGAAGTGCACTGTTACTATACGGAATCGGGTAATCATGAGAAGAGCCGGTACCTGGAGAAGCTCCTCTGGGGGGAACAGAAAAAGAACAGCAACCCTGACGCCTCGGCCCTCGTACAGGTTGTGCGTTACAATGTTCAGTTGTCAACGTCGAGGCCGGGATCGGTTCAAAAAAAGCCCGCAGTCATTGAGCATCTCCGCCAATTCGAGTTCACAGCAACCGCCCTCGACACGTACCTGACTTGCCCGCTGAGATTTTATTATGCCCACATTCTCCGGCTTCTGGAAAAAGACGAGGTTGTCGACGAAGTCGATCAGCGCGAGATCGGCACGTTGGTCCATAGAGTCTTGAAGGCGTATTTCGATCCGGCCATCGGCCGGCCGTTGGCGGAGGCGGATCTGAGTTTCGACCGTATGAAGGAAATTATCGATCGGCACTTTCATGAGGCCTACGGACATGATCTTATCGGTTCTGCATTCCTCGTGAAACAGCAGTTCCTGCGACAGCTTGGCGCGTTCCTCACGGGATATCAGATTCCGAAAGCGTCGACCGAGAGCATTATTGTCAGTGAACTCGAAAAAGAATATTCTGCATCCGTTGAGCATTATCGTTTTACAGGACGAATTGATCGGGTTGAGCGGCGGGGAGCACGCCACGTGATCCTTGATTACAAAATCGGGCGGAACGATCAACGCGTACGCATCAACCTCGCTCATCTTGATGCAGACGATCGATCGACGTGGAGTACCGCCATCGGCTCATTCCAGCTGGCCATGTACATGCTGTTGTATGCACACGCGACGAAGGTCTCGCCTGAAGCGATTGAACCGGCCTATCTTTTCCTCGGCCGCAATGAAATCGATCTCACCATCGAGACGCCCATCGGGGCCGGCCGCACTCCTGCAGCGGATGTGTACCGCAGCATCCAACCGGTCATGTTGAAGCTGGTTGACGAAATTCTTGATCCTTCCATCGAATTCAAACCCGCCGATCGCCTGGAAGAAGCCTGTCCCGGATGCCCGTATCGCCCGCTTTGCGGTACAACCTGGATCGAAGGCGGGATGTCTTAAACAAGGAGGCTGAATGACTTCCCTCAAACGAAACCGCCTGACTCTAGCACTCTTGCTGGTGACGATCTCATGTGCGTCCGGCATCGCTCAAACCCAGCCCGGACGGGCTGGCTCTGCGCTCCCCTACCTCAATCCCGACATTCCCCTCGAACAGCGAGTCACCGATCTTGTTTCCCGCATGACGCTCGATGAAAAAGTGAGGCAAATGCTCTACAACGCACCAGCCATAGAGCGACTACGCGTTCCGTCATACAATTGGTGGAGTGAGGCACTGCATGGCGTCGCGCGCGCCGGAAAAGCCACGGTCTTTCCACAAGCGATCGGATTGGCGGCGACCTGGGATGATAAGCTCATGCTTCGCGTTGCGTCGGTAATTTCGGATGAGGCACGCGCGAAGTACCACGATGCATTGCGCCACAATCGGCGCGGAATCTACGAAGGACTTACGTTTTGGTCGCCCAACATCAATATTTTCCGCGACCCGCGCTGGGGGCGCGGCATGGAAACCTACGGCGAGGATCCCTACCTCGCCGGGCGACTGGGTGTTGAATTTGTCAAAGGAATGCAGGGAGACAATC
>DOWV01000066.1 GCA_003519375.1 Bacteroidota bacterium | reverse complement strand
AACGCCGACGCAGTCAATGTTGTAGAACTATCGAAGCAAGGCGGGAAACTCTCCCGCCTTGCTTTGTTTATAATGCAGGATGATGTGCATGCTGAAGAATCGCTTCACACTTTTGTGTATGTTCGTTGCTGCTGTCCCCTCCGCCTGGATGCTGGCGCAATCAGGATCTGTCCCAACCGGCGTTGTGGCGAAGGCGGGAGATCTCTTTATCACCGAACGCGAATTCATCGAACGCTTCGAGCTGCTCCCGGGATTGCACCGGGGACGAAAGAGCGGCATTGAAGACTCGAAAATGGACCTGATGTACTCCATGATTGCCGAGCGCCTGCTGTCGCAGGAGGCCCGTCAGCGGGGCCTTGAGAGGGATTCCGCATTCAAAGCGGCATTCGATGAAATTCGAAAAGTTTTGGCACGTGATGAGCTCTACAGACAAGAGGTGTCAGGAAAAGTGACAGTCCCCGCGAAAGAAATCGAGCGTGGAATCGCCCAGGCCCTGCGGGAAGTCCTGATATCCTTTATCTACTTCGAAAGAGAAGATGCTGCAAGGTTCGTCCGCAATCAGATCAAGAACAGCTCTGACTTCGACCGGATGCGCATCGACTCTGCCATGGGGGCGACACGCGATACCGCGACGGTAATTTGGGGTGACGCAGAGCCCGCCATCGAAAAGGCAGCCTACAGGTTGAAGAGAAACGAGGTGTCCCCGGTCATCGCGGCAGGAACGGGATACTACATCCTCAGGATCAAAGGAACGAAGAGAAATGCCGTTTTCGGCTCCCTTGACCCTTTGGTTTTGAGAGATCGGGTGCGAACGACGCTGAGAGAGCAAAAAGAGAGGGCACGTCTGAACGAATTCGCTGATCAGTTGCTGCGCGGCAAGACCGGCTACGCCCGAGCGCAACTCCTGAAGACGCTTGCAGGAGCCATCGAGGATGCGTTCATCCGTGCTGACCATGCCGGTCCGGCTGCTCTGAGCGAAAGCATCGCAGATCAAGTTCGGCAGACATGCCGGAATGTCCTGGACGACACCCTCGCTGTTGCGGGCTCGGTGGTGTGGTCTGTGCGTCAGACTATCCAACGGCTGCAAGACAGAGGCTTCAGTGTTGACAGCGCAGGTATTCGGTCGGTCGGGCCGCGGCTGAACACTCAGATGAAGATCTGGGTTCAACAGGAACTCCTTGAACAGGAAGCTGTCGCCCGAAAGCTTGATCAGGTGCCGGAGGTCGCGAGGCAGTTGGAGACCTGGTATGAGAGCATGCTCGCAGGGCAGATGAAAGCATACATCCGGCGGCAGGTGAGTGTGTCGGAACCGGAGATCCTTCAGGCCATGCGTGCTTCTGACAGCGGTATCGTCATCCCGCGGGTGACAGTACGAGAGGTCCGCACAGCATCTCTTGATGATATGCAGCGTGTCGTCGAGGAGCTCCACCTGGGCGAATCCATGGAGCGTGTCTGCCTGCGTTGGAGCAGCGATCCTGAACTTCGTAAGCGGAAGGGAAACCTGGAGCCTTTTCCTATCTCCGAACGATATCCGATCGGTGAGCTGGCCTGGCAGATGCAGGTTGGAGAGCGCTATGGTCCTCTGCAGGCTGGGAAAGAGTTCATCATTTTCGAGCTCCTGGCAAAGGACTCTGCAGGCTCACAGGCGGCATCAGGGGAGGGGTCTCGCGAAGCGGCGTTGAAGGAAGTACGACGGCAAAAAGAAAAACGATTGATGGACCTGTTTCTCGCCAAGTCGGGGGGCACGAGGGGTTTCATGATTTATCAAGACAGGCTGATGAGGCTCAAACTGAGTCCACTCCCGATGATGACCTTCCGGGTCCTTGGTTTTGGCGGAAGAATGTTTGCTGCGCCGTTTGTCGAACCGCAACTTGACTGGCTGGGCATTGAACCGCCGCAAGGGCAGATCGTCTTCTGATGAAGAACAAGGAATCCATATTCCGCTTTGCAGCGATTCTCCTGCCTGTGGCCTTCTTCGCGATTCTCGAGGTGGTGCTGCGCTCCGTGAACTATGGCGGGGGCCTGAGGCTTTTTCCGCAAGCATCGGTGAACGGCAAGGCATTCTATACGATCAATCCCGAAGTGGCACGGCGCTATTTCCGCACCTACCAGGTTCGGGCAATGTCTTCCAATGATGTCTTCGAAAAGGAGAAGGGACCGAATACGTGGCGAGTGTTCTGCCTGGGTGAATCTTCCACTCTGGGCTATCCTTACTTCTTCAACGGTACATTCCCGAGCATGCTGAGGGACCGGCTGGAAACCCTCTGGCCGGAGAAAAAGATAGAGGTGGTCAATCTGGGAATCACCGCTGTGAGCAGTTACACGGTGCTCGACTTTGTCAAGGAACTCCCGCCGTACAAACCCGACGCGATTCTCATCTACTGCGGTCACAACGAATTCTATGGGGCTCTCGGCACCGGATCAACGGAAAGCCTGGGTCAAAGCCGGTGGGCGGTCAAAGCATACCTGGAGTTGCAGGGATGGCGGACGTTTCGACTCATTCGTGACGGAATGGTTGCTCTCAAGGGAATGGTCAGTTCTTCTCCGGATCGAAACCGGGAGGCAACCGTGATGGAAGGGATGGTGGGAAACCGGGAGATTGCATTTGGGAGCAAGGAATACCAGAGCGGGATTTCGAATTTCAGGGAGAACATCGAGGAGATGGTTCGCGTTGCCGCACAGAGGAAGATCCCGCTCGTTCTTGGGACGCTTGTGAGCAACCTGAGTGGAATGGAGCCATTCGTCTCGATCTTCTCGACGATTACGGATGAAAGAGAGCGCGGCAGGTGGGAGGAATTGAATCGGCAGGGAACAAAAGCTCTTGAGGAAAAACGATACGAAGAAGCTGCCCGGGCTCTGAACGCTGCCGTCGAAATCGATTCAGTACCCGCAAAGGCTCATTTTGCTCTCGGGCAGGCTTTCGGGCGCATCGGGAGACTCGATGAAAGTCGGAGACACTACCGGCTTGCCCGTGATCTCGACGCCCTTCGATTCCGGGCGCCATCCGAATTCAATAGCATCATCAAGGAAGTAGGCCGTGCCTACAATGTGCCGGTAGCAGACGGCGAGGCGCTCATGGAAAGGCGATCGGAGCATGGAATCACAGGTAACCGGTTCGTGCTGGAACATGTGCATCTC
>DOWV01000307.1 GCA_003519375.1 Bacteroidota bacterium | reverse complement strand
CTGCTTCTCTCCGAAATCAAAAACCGAATCCATTTCTTTTCGATTCAGCGGAATGATCACTCTTCCGGGGGCCGACTTGATGGTCCTGCCGGTGGGGACCTTGAAGAGAGGCGTGACTTCGACAACTGAATGGGAAGGGAGAGAGAGAAACATCTTTCCGATCGGACCTGAAGTCCTGAAATATGGATGCCAACCGTCTCCGACAGGTAATGGTTTGGAATCGATATTGCGGATTTCCGTCGTGCAGCTAAAGACGCTGTTCTTGAGCGAAAACGTCAGCCGCACGAAAAACTTGAAGGGATATCCCTTGGTCTTCCCATGGTGAGTATATTCGAGTACGACCGAGGCGTGATCGGCACCAGCTGTTGATTTCGCAATTCGGAACAGTTTGTCGGTGACGAATCCGTGAATTGCAAAATTGCCTCTTGGATCTACGGTCAGCCTGTGGGCTTTCCCGCCAAACTCGTACTTGGCTTCGGGGATGCGGCCCGCAAAGGGGATTAACTTGGCGCCCGCGAAGTGATCATTCTTGATGATGTCGGCAGCGCTCTGCGGTGATTCGAGTATCGAGAAGCGTCTCTTGCCGGCCTTCAGAACGATTTCGTGCACGCGCCCGCCGAGCGAAGGGAGGATGGTTACAAATTCACCCGTCTTGAAGCTCACCAGCCGAACCATACGCAGCAGCTCCCTGGCGTGTTCGACCGAGAGAGGCTTTTTGGATATGGGGATTCTACGGTTCATGTCTTTCGAAAGAACTCCCCGAGGTGGAATGATACTCGGATAAAGTGTTGATGTTCTGAAACATATTCGGACGATAGAAAGAGAGGAGAGGTCCGATTGGTACGACATCGTGTTCGAAGCCCCTGAGTGCTTTTACCACGCTCAGGAGTCCCTTCTGTAGACATTGCTCCACGTGAGGAAGTATGTTGGGGTCGTACAACCCGAAAAGCGGCTGGAGCCTTCCTTCTGATTCGGCGATCCTTGTCCGAGTCGGCTCACCGTGCGCAAGTACATATTCGACAAGTTCCCGGTTCACGAAGGGGAGGTCACAGGCGACCACGAATACGGGGCGGCGCTCTGCGGCGAGTAACGAAGCATGAATCCCGCCGAGCGGTCCGGAGTCATTGAAAACATCGGAGATCTCGTTCAGGCCGAGAAAGGCATACCGCTTCCCGCTGCCAGACGAGACGACGACTTCGGAGAACACACTCGAAAGAGCTTTGGCAGCGTATGTGATGATCGGTGCACCTCCGAGCGGGAGAAGTGCTTTGTCCGTTCCCATGCGGGAGCTTGCTCCGCCGGCAAGGACCACACCGATGATGTCGCTTCGAAGCGGCATCAGCTCCTCGGGCGTCCGTCCGGGTTCACGATATCATCGATCCAGCTCATAGCAGCCATAGCGGGAGGGAATCCGATCGTCTGAATGGCCAGCAATGCAACGTGTCGCAGTTCCTCTTTGCTCGCGCCTGCATCGAGCGCTTTTCGGACGTGAGAATGTGTGCCGCCCTCGAGCCGCGCACCGATGGAGATTGCAAGTTTCACGAGAGCTCTCGTTTTGTCGTCAAGCGGGCCTGCAGCGTGACAGGCGGCGCCGAGTTCCTCATACGCCTTGGCAATGTCCCGATACTTCTTTGTGAATTCCCGGTACCGCTTCGGTATCTTCCTCATCTTGTTCTCCTTCCGTCAGATTCCACATCTTGTTGGCTTCATGGACATTAAACTACGACTGGTTCGGCACTGAGTCAAGAGCTGGTTCAACAACCCTCTTTCTTCTTCTTTGCTGCTCCTGCCTTCGGCTGGACTCCGGCAGGTGCTTCGAGTTTCGGAAGAGCCATGGCGGGAACACCTGATGCCGCTGCTCCTCCGATTTGCGGGCTTCCCCCAAAGAATGTGCTCACGAGTTTCGCTTTTTCGAAAGCCGCTACCTCGGTGGGAGGTGCGTTGTCAGGAAGCCTCGGGAAGAGGATCTTGTCTTTCCAGTCCTCAAGTCCGCCGCGGAGTATGTAGACACCCTTATATCCATTCGCTTTGAGAAGAAACCACGCCTGGGCAGAATGGATCCCTCCATCCGAGTACAGAATGATCTTCTCAGTTCTGTTCAATTGTCCGTCGCTGATCGACGGAAGCTGGATGTTCTCTGCGGTCGGTATATGGTATTCTAAAAACTCCGATTCCTTCCTCAAATCGATAAGGCGGTAGTCTGCCTTCCCTGTGATGATCCATCCGGCGAGTTCCTCGGGAGGGACGTGATCTACTTCCTTTTCCACGATCGTAGCGAGTTCCTCGGAGTCGATCGTGCTTGTGAAGCCCTTGTACGGAGAGCCGGCGAAGACCGCCAGAAATCCAAGGGAACCGATGATCAGCGCCAGTTTCTGATTGATTGTCAGGTTGTTCAATGAGAATTTCATGGTCAGGACTCCTTAACCTTCGTGGCCATTTTCTTTTCAATCCACGACGCCCCTGCGAAACCTCCGACCGCCGTCAGGACAACAAGAAACACCATGATTCCGTACGGCATTCCGAGATGTTGAGGGACTGTCACCTGCCCCATGGGAGTCGACTCATAAAACCCCGCAACGAGAGGGAAGACCTCTCCAAAAACGAAGATGCCGACGATAATGCCGCCGAGGTAAACGAATGCGTCCAACTTTCCCGTCGCCGCCGCTACGCAAGAGGTCCCGGGACAATAACCACCGACGACGAAGCCGACGCCGAGGATCAATCCGCCCACGACTTGGGGCACGATGTAGGTTGGAGTGACGTAGACAAGCGAGAGATCGACGAGCCCGACCCATGAGAGCCAGAACAGGCCGACCATCGCGGTAATAATGGCGGTGAACATGACCTTGAAGACCGTGAGATCGGTGAAATAGAATTGGGCGGCGAGTTTCCTCCCGCTCCCGAACCCGGCCCGCTCAAGAAAAAAGCCGAATCCGATGCCGATGACGAAGGCGACGATGAGACTCACGTCATCGCCGAAGAGTCCGAACTTGAAGAACGGTGCGTTCATGTCCATTGCCTCCTGACAAAGTATGCGAATGCATAAGCCCCCCCGAACACTGCCAGCATGAACGCCCAACTGCCGAGTCCCAGCAAAGCGCCACCGGTCAGTGCCTGACCGCTCGTGCATCCTCGCGCCAGCTTTGCGCCGAAACCCATGAGGATTCCGCCGGCGAACGCAAAGACAAAACGAGTGCGAACGGAGATCCTGGGACCTTTTTCGACTGTTTTCCTGACTCTACCTGCGAGAAGTCCGGAGATGAAGCCGCCGGCGATCGCTCCGAGAACCTCGAACACCAGCCAGTCCTTGAGCGGACTCTTCGTCCCATCTCCGAGATATTCAGCGTAGAAGCTGTTCGAAGCGGGATGTGAAGGGGTGACTGTATTAACTGTCGCCGCCAGGAGCGAAGAGAATGCTCCGGAAGCTCCAAGGCCGCGTCCCATGATGACGAACGAGCTCAGGAGTACCAGGCCCAGCCCCAAACCCGCGATGTACGGATTCCAGTACGGCTGAGCCTCCCTGGCAACGATCGTCCTTTTATGGACTGCGGCGTTGTCAATCGTGAGTGTTTTTTCAGATGATGACATTGACCGACCTCCAGTGACAATGTGAAATCGAGGAAAGTGAACCAATCTTTGAGTCTGATCTATCGCCCGAACACCTGATGCATATAATGACTGTATTGCCCGGCATACACGATGACGAACCTGAGGATGAGTCCTCCCGAGAGCACAAGGAGCGGAGGGATGGGCGTATGCCTTACCTTTTCATTGACCGCAAGAAGCTGCAGGAAGAGAGGTATGACAATTCCGAGCGCGATAACGAAGACCCAGAATGCGGCGGCAAATGGACCGTCGAGAAGGAGTCGTGCCGCCTCAATGTGAACCGACGTCGACGTGAGAAGGCCGCTGATGAATCCGCCGATGACGAAAATCTCTAGTGTGAGGAATGCGTTATCTGCCTTGGCGAGAAGTTGTCGCTCGTATTTGTCCTTCGCAATGAGGTGTACGAATGCCGCGGCGGACGAAAGCCCCGATACTAAGAACAGCATCCAAAGCATCGCACTATTCCAAAGCGGACGGGCTCCTATGGAGCTCAACAGCACGCCGGTGTACATTCCGAGAAGTGTTCCCAGCAGCATGTTGAGAACGCCGATGTTCTTGATGAGAAACGGATGTTCGTTGATCCGCGTCGAGAGGCGGTCGAAGATCGGGATGATGCCTTTAAAGCGGTCGGGAATACGGATGAGTGTATTCAGCCAGAGAGCCGGGTAAACCAAAACCAGGATCCAGGCGCCCCATGACATGGGTGACGCGACCTTGAATGTGGTGTAGAGTCTCCAAACATAAAGTTTGTGCTCGAGGTCGAGAAAGAGCGAGAACATGCCGAGGGAGAGGAGAATCAGGCTGATGTGCGGCAGATAGAAGCTGCTGAAGACATTCTTCTTGAACTGGTGCTTGAGCGTGAAATAGCCCGATATGATCATAATGCCGGCCACGAGCCCGCCGATGAAAAGATAAACCGGAATCTCCCATCCCCAGATATGGAGCAGGGGATCGACCAGCTCGTTATGGCGCGTTGTTGTCAGTTCGTGCATTCTCGCCCCTAGACCAGATAATAAACATGCGGCTTCGTTCCTGTCTCGGGAATCAAAGTGTGGTATTTCCGCGAGGTCAGAAGCCTTGAAACGGTACTGTTGGGATCTTCAAGATCGCCGAATGTCATGCAATGGGTCGGGCAGACAGAAACGCAGGCCGGATCCAGACCCTTCTCCACTCTGTGGATGCAGAAGGTACACTTGTCCGCGTAACCATCAGGATGAATGAAACGTGCGTCGTACGGACATGACGCCAGGCACGCCTTGCAGCCGATGCACATGCCATGTTCCACAAGGACCACGCCGCCGAAATCGTGCACATGGCTGGCACCTGTGGGGCAGCAATAGACGCACGGAGGATTTTCGCACTGATTGCACCGTTCGCTTCGGATTTCCATGTGGAGCGTGGGATACTTGCCGGCCACGTCCTGAGTGATCCAATCACGGTTGAATCCTTCGGGGACGCCGTTCTCCGTCTTGCATGCCACCACGCAGTCCATGCACCCGACACATTTGGCCGTGTCGATGACCATGCCGAATCGTGCCATGGCTATGCCTCCGCCGGTTCAAGTGTGACGAAATTGACGTTCATCCCCGTTCCTCCCATAAGGGGATCGGTTATGTAGCGCGTGATGAGCTGCGCGTCGCTGGCGCCTTTTCGATATGCGTGCTTGAGCCCCTTTGCAGTATGACCGAATCCATGGACCATATACACGCAATCAGGTCTGATTCGTTCGGTCGCTTTGACTTTTATCTTTGTGCTGACCACTCCGTCCTGGTTCCTTAGCGTCACATATTGACCGCTCGCGAGTCCCAGGCGCTCGGCAATGTCCGAATTCACCCAGACCTCATTCTCATCCATCATATCGGACAGGATGCGGTTTGTGTGTGTCCGGCTGAAGGAATGGACGGGAGCTCTGCCGTACAGGAGGCGGAACGACCCCGGCGGGCCCGAGTCAGGAGCATTGAATTTGGGGACCGCATCGAATCCCGCTTTTTGCAACTGCAGCGAGTAGAATTCGATCTTGCCTGACGGCGTCGGGAATTCTGCCGGGACGCCTTCGTCGAAATAGATCGGTTGCTGTTTTCCCCTGATGATTCCCTTCTTTTTTAATGCTTCATAGCTGTACCCGCCTGCGGAGAGGCGCTGCCGGAAGTAATCTTCTATCGATTCCCAGGGAAAGAACTTTGACAGACCGAGCTTGTTCGCGAGTTCTTTTGCGATCCACCAGTTCGGCTTCTGGTCGTGAGGAGAATCGATGACCGGCTGGCGCAATGCGATGAACGGCTCTCTGAACCACTCGACATTCAGATCGTCGTGCCGTTCCAAATAAACCGATTCGGGCAGAACGACGTCAGCCCAGCCTGCGATTTCGCTCGGGATCACGTCCACGACGACCAGCAGATCGAGGTTCTGTATCGCCTTGATCGTTTCCTGTTCGTTCGGCAGAGCGTGAAGAAGGTTGGTTGCATACACCAGCCAACCTTTAACGGGATACGGTGAGCCTGTCAGAGTTGCGTCACGGATGCCGGTTGTGATCGTTTCATGCGCGAAGGGATACTTGTTATTGGGATTATCGACCTTCGGTTTCGCCGGCTTCGGGTATTCCGGATAAGGATAGGGAGGGACGTCCATGCTGACCGGATAATAAAATCCTCCTCTGCGTCCCCAGCTTCCCAGAAGCGCATTCAGAAGTGCGATGGCGCGGCTTCTCTGAGCGTCATCGCCGTACCACGTTACGTGCCGGCCCGGATGGACGAGCGTTGCAGGTTTGTATCTCGCCATCTCCCGGGCGGTTTCCCGGATCACTTCCGGCTCGATGCCCGTTTGTGGATAGGCCCATTCCGGCGTGTTCCGACTGATGAGCGAAGCGAACTGATCGAATCCAAATCCGTACTTGGTGACATACTCTTTGTCGTACAGACCTTCCTTGACAATGACATTCATCCATGCAAGTATCAGGGCAAGATCGGTGCCTGCTTTGATCGGCAGATAATACTTGGCTTTGCTCGCTGCTACGGAGTACCGGGGGTCGACGACAATGATGGATGCCCGGTTCTCGATTGCGTCTGCAAACTCCTGCACCTGGCTGTTGTGCATGTTCTCGCCCAGGTGGCTGCCTATCAGGACGAGGCATTTCGCGTTCTTGATGTCGGTGCGCTCGGGCGAGCTGACATCTTCGCCGAATGTAAGCCGGAAACCGACATCACGCGGGCCGCGGCATTGGGCGAATGAGGGTGCGGTAATATTAGGCGAGCCAAATGCTTTTATGGTATGTTTGAGGAAATTCCCGCCGATGCCGTGGCTGAAGAGGGCAACCGCTTCGGGCCCGTAGGCGGCTTTGATCGTTTGCATCTTCTCGGCGATATAGCTGAGCGCCTCGTCCCATGTGACTTCCTGCCAGATTTCCTCGCCGCGTTGCTGTTTGCGGATAAGCGGTGCGCGGAGGCGGTCGGGATCCGTGTGAGCTCCGACGCCGCCCGTGCCGCGGGGGCAGAGGCGTCCGCGGGAGAGGGGATCGTCGGGGTTTCCTTCGACCTTCCAGAGTTCGCCGTCCTTGAGGTATGCGATGGCGCCGCATTTCCAGAAGCAGATATCGCAATAGGTCGGGATTTTCTGTATGCCGCGCTTCTTTTCCGCCGGCGCCTTTAGTTCCCGTGCCGACAGGGCATAGCCTGCAGCAGCCAGGCTGATCGTTCCGGCTGACAGTTTGAGGAATCTTCGTCGCGAGAGGGAGTTCATATCGGTCTGATGTCTTATTGTCTTCGCTAGGGTGCAGGCGAGATGTTGACGATGCTCTGTTTGACTTTGCCGCAATCGGCGAAGTCCTTATAGACAGTGCAATCCCGGCACGTCCGTGCGGTGCAGGTGTTATTCAAATGCTTCAGCGACCAGCAAGGTCCCGAGTGGCCCCTATACGCCTCGCAATTCTTTCTGTCATTTTCTGAGCACTGGACGATGTTCCAGCAGGGGATCATGGAGAAGATTGTCCTGATGCCTGCGATCCCGAATTTCTGTTCCGTGATAGCACGGCGGATGCATTTTAGCCGTTCGATGTCGTTCTGGCTGTAGCGCCGCTGGTTCGATTCAGATTTCTCGGCGAGTATGAGGCCTTCGCGCTCGTACATTCTGAGCGTGAAGACGGAGACTCCGATCATGCGAGCGACGGTCCCGATTGAATAGACCGGAGCTTGGGGATCCTGTATCGTTGGAATTTCCTTGGATTCTCTCATTTTCTTTCTTGACATTCACAAATGTCAAGAAATATGCCAGCGGTACAATCTCCAAAACTGAGCTGATTTCGCTAATTGAGGGGCTTCATTCTTTTCGAGTGTCAGAAATGGCAATGGAATTTCCCTCAGGACTGAGAAAAATCCGCGGTCGGAAAGTGAGCAGAAATGGTCAAGAGAGCGAGGAAGTCCGATCCTCCAGCTCCCGGGAGGCACATCCGTCAGAGCATTCGATTTGCAATCCGCATTATTTCGGAAATGAGGCGTGAAAAGACTTGAAAAGCAACGACCTACGAATTACATTGCCACAGGCCTGTTCGTATAGAGATTTCTTTGCATTTCACTAACCGACTGCAGTCAGGCCCTTTGCAAAGGATGAGTAGTCCATGACAATCCGAGTTCACTTGGTATTGAAAGCCTTTCTTAAGCTGTTCCTTTGGTCGCTCGTGCCGGTCGGACTGACTATCGTGGCCGTCGTGCTGGAACCGGATTTTAGGTGGGAAAAAGTATACATCCCCTTGATCACGGCTACTAGTTCGCTACTAGGCACCATCTCTCTTTTCCTATTTCGAAGTGAGAAATATGCTGGGAGTCGTGCGGTGTTCTTGAATTTTTGCATCCTCTTTTTGGGAAACGGTGTGGTGGGGCCTTTGCAGTTGATAATTCCGAAATGGGTGGAATTCCGTGACATAGATTTTCACTCACTGGTGTACCAATACCATATGCCTGTGTACTTTCTCTCTCTATCCGTAAGCGTTGTCTATCTTGTGATCGAATGCATGTGGAGAAAATCGAAGATACTGGGCAAGTACTTGGTGACCTTTCTAGTGGTGGGTGTCGCATGGGTGCCGTTATATTACCCCTATTTTTCTAATCCAAGATTCTTGAACGAGACAGAGGATATGCAAGATCTAAGGGCAGTATGGAACGCTCTCGAAAAGCTCCGGGCGAATGATCGACCGCATCCCTCTGCAGGAGAAATTGCTTTCACAACGTCCGACGCAACCGGAGGTGAGGTCCGAACGCTCACTGAAACGCGAGTCGTCGATATTCTCCCTTATGCTCAAGAGAACGACTATGCGATCCTTTTCTGGCGGCCACTGTGGCGATCGTGTGCTCTGATAAGTGTTTTTACAGTTGTGTTTATGATCGGGTTTTCGCCCTCAGATATTTCAGGGATCCGCCTGGAAGCGCATACCTTGAAAAGATAGCTTGGTGTGTCTTGTTGTACTGCATGTTGGAGGCAATCCATTTCTACTATTTTATGAATGTCAATTCTTGGGATATCGCGGTAGCTTTCATGAGAGTCGGAGGATTCATATCGCTTGGGGTGATGCTTCCGCTTGTGTATTTGTTTGGCCTAAGATATGCATTTGTAAATAGTGTTGAAGGCGTCTATTATGAAACGCAGCTTACCCAAGAGGCGAGTCGAATTACCCGCTGGCGCGACGTAGTAGATAATTGGGTAATCAGGCAGTTTGTGAACGGATCAGATTTAGATAGAAGATTCCTGATTCGAGGTGAACGGCGTGAAGACGCGGCCACCAATGCGAAACATCCAAGATCACATTGAAGGTAAGAACTCATGCAAATAATCGGCACAAGCCCAAGCACCAAACGACTGAGAGAAGAAGTCCGAGGACTGTCCAAGGGAAGAAAAAGTGTTGTCATCATAGGTGAGGAAGGAGTGGGGAAGGGCCTTGTGGCTGAGGCCATTCACCTCGAAAGCAAGGACGCCCGAAAGCCTTATGTCCGATTGAATGTCGCAAGCACCGATCCCAGCTTGGTGAAAAAACTCGTTGAATCGGCAATCGTTTCCGGCGAGTTCATCAATCCGGTTGCTCCGGATCATGGAAACTTCAAAATAGTCGATGGTACGACGTTGATTCTGGAGGATCTCGATCGATCCGGGCTTGCAGCGCAGCGGTCCATCTGTGATCTCCTCGCGTTTGCGAGGAAATCGCGGAAAGCACTGCGCACTATTATCTTGCTCGGCAGCCCGCTGGCCCAGTCGGTCCGGAACGGCTCAGTGCTCCCCGGGATTCTTGACGAGACCAAACGATGGGAGACGATCAAGATACCACCGCTCCGTGAGCGGCCTGAGGATATTCCTGAACTGGTTGAGTTCTTTGTCAAGGAAATCGGCAAGGATCTCGGTATGAGCGGGATGGTGATTGACTCGAACGCTATTGGAGTCCTGGTCCGGCAAGAATGGAAAGAGAACGTCCAGGAATTGAAGCGGCTTGTTGAGCGAAGCATTGTGCTCTCACGAGACAAGGATGTCTTCAAACTTCCGGCGGGGCTCGTCAATGAGCAGGCTGAGCTGATCCGAATACTCGACCGGATTGAGGAGGGAACGGACTTTGCCCTCGACAATTCAATGGAGATCATCGAAAAGGGCATCCTTCTCCGGACTCTCGGGAAGTTCGAGTTCAATCAAAGCCGGACTGCTCGCTTTTTGAAAATGACTGAAGATACGCTCCGCTATCGGATGAAAAA
>DOWV01000021.1:12961-13350 GCA_003519375.1 Bacteroidota bacterium | reverse complement strand
GACTTGAATTCCCACTCGCGCAGCGGAGCCAGGACCTTCATGTCCGGCGCCAGCGCAGCAACGGCGGCCTCAAATCGCACCTGATCGTTCCCCTTCCCCGTGCAACCGTGCGCCACGGCGGTGCAACGCTCGCGCTTTGCGACCTCAACGAGCGATTTTGCCAGTAACGGGCGACCGATCGATGTCGCCATGGGATATGTATACTCATACAGGGCTCCGGCCTTCAGCGAAGGAAAAATGTAATCCTCCACAAACTCCTGCCGAAGGTCCTGAACATAGACCTTCTTCGCGCCGGTTTTATATGCCTTCTCCGGCACACCCGTCAGCTCCTTCTTCTGTCCGAGGTTGCCTGTAACGGTGATAACTTCGGCATTGTATTTTTCCTGAAG
>DOWV01000021.1:11895-12873 GCA_003519375.1 Bacteroidota bacterium | reverse complement strand
TGAAGCCATTTCACAATCACCGATGTGTCCAGGCCGCCCGAGTACGCTACCGCGATTCTTTGCTTTTTCACTGTCGTCTCCTTTATGAACCTTCAGAATTTTCAAACAGAAATCCTCACGCAAAGACGCTGAGCCGCCGAGAAAGAATTATTGGACTTCTCGATCTAATGGACTTTGCGCCTTTGCGTAAGTGTTGTTGACCCCGGTTCTAAACAGCACTAAGCCGTTTTCTTGCTCATGAGACTCTTGATGAACCTGAGAACTTCATCCACTTTCGTCACTGAAGCTGGTGTAACAAAAATCGTGTTATCGCCGGCGAGCGTTCCCAGAACCAACGGGCTGCGTTTGCTGTCAATAATCTCGGCAACTCCCTGCGCCCTTCCGGGAAGCGTCTTGATCACAATCATAGTTTCGTTTGCGTCGATCCGCTCGATTTCATAGCCTATGAGGGGCGCGAGACGGCGCTCCTCACTCTCCACATGGAGAACGTAGCGCAGCCCGTCTGATGTATTGACGCGCGCAATGCCAAGATCTTTCATATCTCTCGACAATGTCGCCTGGGTTACTTCGAATCCGGCCTTCTCGAGCGCTTGACACAATTCATCCTGACTTGAGATTACCTGATGCGTGATGAGTTGTTTGATCGCTACGTGGCGTTGTTGTTTGTTCATACGGTTCCGTCCTGTAGTCCCCATCTCAAGGTTGGGGCTACCCGTGGAGCTATTCATGGATCATTTGTGTGCCGACACCTTCATCGGTGAAAATTTCGAGGAGGAGCGAATGCTTGATGCGCCCGTCGATGATGTGCACCTTGTTGACGCCTGAGTCAAGCGTGTCGAACGCTGATGTGACCTTCGGAATCATACCGCCAAAAATCGATCCATCGCCGATGAACCTGTTCGCCTCTTTCTTGGTGAGCGTCGAGACCAGTTTGTCCCGCACGATGATGCCCTCCGTATCGCTGAGATAGACCAGCTT
>DOWV01000021.1:11373-11648 GCA_003519375.1 Bacteroidota bacterium | reverse complement strand
GTGATCTCGCCGACGAGCCCGAGGTCTGTCCCGTTTTTCAACAGCTTGCGGGCCCTCAGGAGCATGTTGTCAACGCCGCACAGCCCGACCGCATTCCCTCCGTTGGTATTGACCAGGTTCACGATCTCCTTGTTGATCATCCCCGCGAGCACCATGAGGACAACTTCGATGGTCTTTTCGTCGGTGTACCGTTGCCCGTCCACGAACTTCGTGTCAATCCCAAGGGCGGTAGCGGTCTCCGTAATCTCTTTCCCCCCGCCATGAACAATGATGAT
>DOWV01000021.1:10914-11206 GCA_003519375.1 Bacteroidota bacterium | reverse complement strand
GTCATCACCGCCCCGCCATACTTGATCACAAACGTCTTCCCCTCATACGTTTGGATGTACGGCAGCGCCTCGATCAATACTTCCTCTTTTTTTCGCGATGATTCGCTCATGACCTGTAGCTCGCGTTAATGTGAACATATTCCTTTGTTAAGTCGCATGTCCAGAACCGGGCAAATTGCTCTCCCTGGTTCAGATCCACCACAATATTGACCGTGTCGCGGATCAGGATTTCCTTTGCCTTTTCTTCATCCAGAACGATCTCATAGTTCTTGCGCAGAATCGGCAGGTCACC
>DOWV01000021.1:10419-10707 GCA_003519375.1 Bacteroidota bacterium | reverse complement strand
CCGGCCCCAATTAGCATCGGCGCCATGAATCGCCGTTTTCACCAGGTTTGAATTCGCGACCGCTCGCGCGGCCTGGGCGGCTTCATCCTCCGACCGGGCGCCTTTTACCATGATCTCGATCAGTTTCGTTGCTCCCTCTCCGTCTTTCGCGATCATCTTTGCGAGCTTGATAAGGACATACTCAAGCGCAGCAGCGAACAGTTGATACTCTTCAGAGTTCTCGGCAAACGGCTTGTTCTTTGCCAAGCCATTTGCAAGGACAAGAACCTTGTCGTTCGTGCTCATATC
>DOWV01000021.1:7420-10220 GCA_003519375.1 Bacteroidota bacterium | reverse complement strand
AGGAGATTCTGCGGCATGACAATGTCCGTTGTTACAAATGCCAGCATCGTGGCCATATTCGGCGCGATCATCCCCGATCCCTTCGCGATGCCGCCAATGGTCACAACACTCGACCCGAGCGTAAACCGCACCGCGGCCTCCTTAGCGAAGGTATCCGTCGTCATGATCGCTTCCGCGGCGTCTCTACTCCCTGTTCTGCTGAGACTCTTTGCCAGTTCACCAATGGCGGGAAGGACCTTCTCCATCGGCATATACTGTCCGATCACGCCCGTGGATGAAACCATGACCTGCTTCTCCTCCACCCTCAGCACCCTTGCGGTTGTCTTCACCATTTCCCAGGCATCGTTCAATCCACGCTCGCCTGTACAGGCGTTCGCGTTACCGCTGTTCACGACAACGGCCGAACAGGTTGAAGACCGCCCGAGCTGAATCTTGTCCACGAGCACCGGTGCGGCCTGTGTCTTATTGAGCGTGAAGACACCTGCGACTGTCGCCGGCACTTCGGAGAAGATCATGGCAATGTCTTTCTTCACCTTTCTGATGCCGCAGTAGATTCCAGCGGCGGTGAAGCCGAGCGGCGCCGTGACTCCGCCCTGACATTCATCAACTGCAATGGTTGTCACGATAAGAGTCCCTCCGTTTCATTGAATCCAAACATCAGATTCATGTTCTGAATCGCCTGCCCTGCGGCACCCTTGATGAGATTGTCGATTGCCGAGAAGAGGATGAGCTGATCATTCTCGGGGTAGACACGAAATCCGATATCGATGAAGTTCGTGTAATTGACGTTCCTGATCTCCGGTATTGCGGTGTCCGAGACTCGCACAAATGGCTTGTCGCCGTAGTACTTGCGGAACGCATCAAGCACATCGGATGCCTCGACACTCTTCGCCAACGGCGCGTAGATACTGGTGTAAATACCCCTCGTAATCGGAAGAAGGTGGGGGACAAAGGTGAGCGAGACGGGGGCTCCTGTGAGTGATTCGAGTCCCGTGATGATCTCGGGGATATGCTGATGCTCACCGACCTTGTACGCCTTGACCGATTCATTCACTTCGGTGAATGAAAAGTCGACGCTCGAGCTTCTCCCGGCCCCTGAGACACCGGAGAGCGAGCTGACACTGATGCCCGTGGGCTGAATGAGCTTCTCCTTGAGGAGAGGCGCCAGCGGAAGAATCGCACTTGTGGGATAGCAGCCGGGATTCGCGACGAGCGAAGCAGACCTGATAGCCTCGCTGTTCCATTCCGGAAGGCCGAAGACTGCCATAGGCAGTATCGATGTTGCTTTATGTTCACGCTTATAGTACTTTTGGTAGAGCAGCGGATCCTGCAGGCGGAAATCGCCCCCGAGATCGATAACATTTCTCTTCCGCTCTACAAGCTCCGGCACGATGTTCATTGCCTCACCCGACGGCAGAGCGATGAACACGAGATCGCTTTTGCATGAAGCGTCTGCAGAATACGGCTCATAAGCCGTGTCTAATCTCCCCGCAAACCAGGGATAGAGATCCGTCACTTGCTTTCCGGCGGAAGTGTTCGCAAAGAGTTTCTCAATCTTCACGCTCTTGTGACGCAAGAGTAACTTCAGCAACTCAGCACCGGAATATCCGGATGCTCCAACAATTGAGACCTTTTTTTGCTCAGCCACCTTCAATTCCCTTATTGATGATTCTGGATAAATATACGCCCTACTGCATAATTATGCAAGCAATTTCTTGCCTGGTTGAAGATTTTTAAAGTCTGAATGATTGCTTATGTGGAGTAGAAGAATTGCCACCAAGACACGCCGCCCCCGCCAGACCATCAACGTCCTTCGTTGGCGGGCTGGCGACCGCCGGTCAAGCGGGCGGGAAAGTCACGAAGATCCTGGATTGAGAAGGAAAACTAAGAATCTTACTTTGTGTCTTTAAGACTTTGTGGCAATCTTAACGTATGCGACCGCGATTCTAGGGAGGTAAATAAAGAATATGGGCTTCACTTGTGGAATCGTAGGCCTTCCGAACGTTGGAAAATCAACACTCTTCAATGCAATCACTGCCGCCGGCGCCGAGGTAGCGAATTATCCCTTCTGCACGATTGAACCAAACGTCGGGATTGTTCCCGTGCCCGACACCCGGCTGGCCCGGCTGAATCAGATCTTTTCGCCAGTTAAAGTCGTTCCCACAACGCTTGAATTTCTGGATATCGCCGGTCTCGTCCGCGGCGCGAGCCAGGGCGAAGGACTCGGCAATCAGTTCCTCGGTCACATACGCACTGTTGATGCTATTGCCCACATCGTCCGCTGCTTTGACGACCCCAACATCATTCATGTCGACGGATCTGTAAATCCTCGGCGGGATATCGAGATTCTCGAAGCCGAGCTCATCCTGAAAGATATCGACACCGTCGATCGGAAAGCATCTGAGGCAGAAAAACATGGTAAGACAGGCGACAAGAAGGCCAGGGAGGAATTTGCTTTCTACCAACGTCTCAGAATACACCTAGCCGGTTCGCGTCTTGCCCGCTACGCGGACATACACCACGACGACGAGCGCTTCTGGCTGCGGGAGCTTCACCTACTGACGAACAAGCCGGTCATGTACATCTGCAACATTCACGAGAAGCACTACGCCAGTGAATTGGCGTACATCAACCAGGTCCGTGAAATCGCCGGCAAGGAATCGGCGAAGGTCGTGTTGATCAGCGCAGAAGTTGAGGCAGAAGTTGCCCAGCTCCCCGAATCCGACAGGCCTGCATTTCTTGAAGAGCTCGGCCTCAAGGAATCCGGACTCCATCAGCTCATTCGAGAGGGCTACGATCT
>DOWV01000021.1:0-7236 GCA_003519375.1 Bacteroidota bacterium | reverse complement strand
CTGCAGCAGGCGTCATTCACACCGATTTCGAAAAGGGATTTATCCGCGCGGAAGTCATGAAGTACACCGATCTCGACCGGCTGGGATCCGAACACGCGCTCAAAGAAACGGGCTTACTTCACATACACGGAAGGGATTACGCTGTGGAGGATGGAGATGTGGTGTTTGTGAGGTTCAACGTGTAGCCACAACAGTCAACTTCATTATTCGATATTCTTTGATCGATATTGTCCGCGCTCAATCCGGCTTGATAATGTGAACGGCTCGGCGAATATCAAATATCGAACACCAAATAATGAGTGCAGAAGTTGTTGTTACCCTTTCTTACCCCGCAACTTCCGTAGCGCTCTCTTCTTCGCTCCCTCTACCACCAGCTCCCCGTACAGCTCCGGCCTCCGCGAGGCGATCACCGCGAGAGTTCGGTCGTGCTTCTCGTTAAAGAAGAACTGCGTGATGCGCTTTTGCTCGAGATCGAGGTCGTACGTCAGAAGTCCGATGCTCCGGCCGAGATCTCCCAGAATCAATCCGTCTCTCCCGACAAGGCTCGTCCGGCCTATCATTTTCCCCGGCAGCCACTCCCCCTCCGGATAGCCATAGCACGCCGACAGCACAGGAAGGCCAGTATCAACGGCACGGGCACAGTAGCGAATTTCCCAATCCATTTCTCCCCAGCTCCCCTGCACGTGCGGAAAGAGAAGTAACTCAGCGCCACGAAGCATCAGCACCTGCGCCACTTCCGGATACTCTATGTCCATGCAGGTCATGATTCCGATACTCACGCAATCAAGTTTGTAGACTGCGATATCATTACCCGGCTCGATACCGATCGACTGCTCGGGGACTGTGGGGTGGGTTTTCTGATAGCACCCGGTGATTTTTCCTGTTCTATTGAAGAGAACAACGTGGCTTGAAAGAACGCCTTTGTAGGTGCCAAACATCGGCATTGCGACATTCATTTTGAACTTCGTGGCACACTCTGCAATCTTCTTTGTGAACAGCCCCGGGATAGGATCGGCCACATACTCACTCTTGTCCTCAGACCATGTCCTGTGATGCAGGTTTGCATATTCCCCGAACAGGACGAGATCTGAGCCCCTTTTTCCGGCCAATTCGAGCGTTTTTACAATCTCGTTGAGATTTCTCTCCTGCTTATCGGCGAATGATTTGCCTTCAATGACCGTCGGCAGTTGCGCAGCGCTAATGCGGATGATTCGGTTCATGATGCTGAACCCTCCTGGGAATGACCCCGGCTTCGAGTCAGGTATAGTATTACGGTACCGAGCGCCGTGCACATAACTCCAGCGACGACGTTGAGCCAGGCTGGCGCTATAGGCGACGAAGGCGTGAATACGCATGCAATGAGCACGAATCCGATAATCAGGCAGATCTTGCCGATAAGTGCGTACGCCTTGAGTGAACTTGCCTCTATGTGTGTGCTCTCGCTGAGGGCTGGCGTATGCAGGTCCTGCTCGAACTTGCGCAATTCTGCATGCTTCGGATCATCCTCATTGAACCAATACGCTGAACCGAAAAACACAACGAGCGCTGCAATTGATTCGCTTATCAGGTTTCGCGCAAAGGCATCCTCCTTCCAGACTCCCAGCAACATTAGCGTAAGCCCCGTGGTCACGGCGGCAGAGCACGAAGCAATTCCGGACCACCATGGCGTTCTGCGATAGAGAATGCCCAGCGCAACGGGCATCATGAACGCGGCCGTCAGGGAATAGAACTGGAGCGCAAACTCAAACGCGCCGCCCAGCTTCGGGATGTACAGCGCTACCCACACCCCCAGCCCGCCGACAATGAACATCGTCAGTCGCGCAATTCCCAACTGATTCTTCTCAGACGCCTCGCTGCTGAACCATCGTCTCCTCAACGGTACATACATGTCCCTCGTGATCGTCGCCGAAAGCCAGTTAAACGCATCGTTCGCCTGACCGAGCGTGGCCGAGAGAATCGCCGAGACCACGAATCCAATCAGGCCGTGCGGCAGCAGCATCAACGCAAGGCTGACAAACGATGCCTCTGCAGGAACCGCAAACGAAGGCCACAGCGCATTCATGTCCGGGAAGATGATTCTCGATCCCATCACCGGAAGGATCCAGAGCAACGGCCCGATAATAGAAAGCCCTGCGCAAAGGAGCGCCATTTTTCTTGTATCACGCTCGGAAGAAACGCTCATGTACCTCTGCACCATCTGCCAACTCACGTTATATCCAAGCATCACATTGATGAGGTAGGCAAAAAGGAAAAGCGGCTTGGCGGTGTCGCCGGTCAGCTTGAAATAGTCGGCGGGCGCCTCGTTGAGCAGCCGGCTCAATCCGGCCATGAAACCGCTGCCGTCACCGAGATAGTAGAACGAAAGAGGAAAAATAATGAGCGTCATGACCGTAATGATGATCGCCTGGACCGTGTCCGAAAGAACCGCCGCCCACAATCCGCCGATGACCGAATACACAACCATAACGGTCCCGACAAGAATGATTGACAATTGAAACCCGCTCATAGCAACAATGCCGAAATCGAACGCCTTTTCGTTGAATCCGAGCGCCGTCGAGATGAAAATGCAGAGAATGTAGAGGCCCTGGCCAATGCCGACGATTTGCGGAATGATCGCGGTAATCGAGTAGAAGTACGTTGTCGAAGGAGAAAAACGCCGCGTGAGAAACTGAAGGGGCGAGCTGAGACGCGCACGACGCCAGAGTTTGCCGAAAACCCAGTAGCCGACGAGATATGCCCAGAAAGCAGACGTAAAGATAACAACGGCTCCGATTCCGTACATATAGGTAAATCCCGCGGCCGCGACGAACATGTAGGCAGAGTATCCCGATACCCAGTTCGACAGTCCCGCAATGATCCATGGAATATGTCCACCGCCTTTGAAATACTCATCGGTGTTCTTGTTCTGCCGTGCAGCATAGATGCCGACCCAGATGATGATCACGAAATAGAGCGCGATCAGTCCATAGTCCAGCAGATTGACGGTGTTGAACAAGGGCATAGGTTATCCTTCACCCACAGGCCAGAAATCGGCGCCGCTGGCAGCATGGCATGAAAACATCACGTCGTTGAGATTGTTGAACGAACTGAATGGCCTCGCTTGCTCCCGCTTCACATAGCCTTTGTAGTAGGAAACATCCATTTTCTTCAAGAATTCCGCGACGGTCTCGGTTGGAACTGCATGGACCGTGCACCCTCCAAAACCCGCGCCTGTCAGCCTGGCACCGAGAGCACCGTTTTCGAGTCCCAGCGACACCAGCGTGTCGAGCTCCGGACAGCTGATTTCATAATCATCCCGGCAGCTGGCGTGCGATTGGTTCATCAGCCTTCCGACTTCGGTGTTATCCCCGCTCTTCAATGCTTTGACCGTCAAACCTACCCGCGCTGCTTCCGTCACAATATGCCTGTAACGATTCCAAATCCTGAAGCCGTCTGGTGGTTCTGGCAGCGGCGTTCCATCCCGTTGCATGCAATACTCTCTCTGTACCTGCCTGGGTGTCATAGCGAGTAGTTCCGCAACAGCGCTCAAGCTTAATGGCCTTTCGCCGATGGCGTGACGCGCGGTCTCCCCAAGCTCGGGATACGCAGGCCCAAGCTGCGCACTCGACAAATCGGACAATCGCTCAGCCTTGACGGTTCTGCCCGTCCTTTGTGTGACAGCCCGGGAGAGAAGCGCCGTCGCGAGCCGGCATTCAACCACGCGGCGGTTGTAGGCATAGCGGACACTTTCACTTTTTGGTGCGCGAATCAGGCTGTTGCACACAATGAACGTAAGTTCCTGCCTCAGCGGCACGAGTTCTGTCCGCAGGGGAAAGAAATCAATCCGCAGCGCGTGTCCGGCCTCCGCGAGCAGCGACACGGCCTGGTCCATTCCGCCCCCCTCGCTGCCGACGTACCGCTCGGCCCGGGCGAGAATGTCAGCCAGCGCGTTCCGGTCGCACTCCACTCCGTTTGCCGCCAGGAAAGCCAGCGCTGCCGCAACGACCATTGCGGAGGAAGACGAAAGTCCGGCAGACTCCGGAATCGTCCCCCCGACGGCGGCATGGAAACCCACGGCTTTCGACTTACTTACGAGTCCGGCTTCGAGAAGACCGTGAACCGCAGCCTTTACATAGTTTCCCCAATCGCCTCGTTCAAACGGAGCCACCGGAAAGGTTGCATTGAATGACCTGCGTTCGAACTGCGGGTTTTCGTTGATCAAATCTACGGTCGTTCCATTACTAGGAGCTGCGGTAAACAAGATATCACGATCCAGCGCCATCGGCAGCACCGGGTAGCCATTGTAATCGGTATGCTCGCCGATCAGATTGACGCGCCCCGGCGCCCGAACGATGAACTTCGGATCACTCTCAGGGAATCGGGTTTTGAAAAGTTGGCGGAGGCGTTCGTATCGAATCCCGTGAGCGGAGAGCTCCCTGGGGGGACGGTTGTAGAGCGCGTGCAAGACATCAGAAGAGTCGAGTTGCAGAGGACGCACGAACGTATTCGTGTTGGTTGTGATGGGATGAGGGGGCCGCTACCATTTCATAATGGCAAAGTGCTTTTTGAGAAATTCGCGTGTGATAGCAATATCTTCCTTGTACGTCAGGTCCGGAACGTGCTCTTTCAAGGGAAGCGCCTTCAGTGATTGCGAGTGTGCCCTGACCATGTTCGTCACTGCAGCGACGAGTTCTTTTTCCTGGCGGACGGGATTTTCAGGACAGTCTTTCAGGGGTCCGAAAATCATGGAGTAATTTAGTCGGAAAATATTCATGCTGACACGAAGCGTTCCGTCACTTGACCGCAGGCCTTCGAGTTCCTCCATTTTCGGTTTCTCGACAATCTCCAGCACAAATCCGTCCTTATCTTTTCTTGTGATACCGAAATGAGCGATCCTCGTTTGATCAAATTCCAGCCCTGCCCTGTCATAGTCAATCAGCGCGTTGGGCGCATCGGACTCAAGCAGCATTGTAAGCGCGCGGATGGAATACAGATTGTCGCTGTTGCAGACGATGAAGTCCCCGGTTTCCCAATCGGGTCGACTCAGGAGCGCCTGTGTGAGAGCGTCAGATGTGCCGATGGGCTTCTTCCTGCCAGGCGGGATGCGCTGGATCGCGTATGAAACCCGGAGGCCATGGAAATCGTTGTCACGATCTCTGGAACCGTAGTACTGGCGCAGCTCGGTATCGTGCTCGGCGATAACGATGACGATGTCCCGAAGCCCGGCGTGTTTCATGTTGTTCAACAGGTAATCAAGGAACGGGCGTCCCCCTTCACCGACTTCAATCATCCCTTTCGTTCGCTCCTCTGACTGCCGAACGAGTTTCTGGTCCATTCGGGGATCTGTAGAAGACTTCTTCATTCTTGAGGAAATTCCGCCGGCCAGAATGACCGCACGTTTGTCGCCGATGCTCATTGTTACGCTCCCCGCCGTTTTGCGGCAGCGTATTCAGCTGCATATGCTGCTCCATCGAAACCCTCCTCCGCAGGGACTTCCGACAGATAGATCCTGCCACCATGTTGGCGGGAGAGCTTTGCCGCGATGTGAATTTTGACCGCTTCGAGGGGAGCTTCGAGCGAAAAGCTGGTGTCTTTGTGATTGACGATGTCAACGAAGTTTTGCAGAAATGTCTCGTACATGCGGGTCGGATCAATCCGCATGGTGTGCATACCGGTTGAAGAATACAGGCACACCGACCATTCCTGAAACGGCTGCTGCAGCTGCAGCATCAACACGAAGCCATTGTGGTAGGTCACGGCGACGAACGCTGACTTGTTTTCGGCAATGTACTCCACATAATTGGCGCCGGTTCCGACCATTCCCTGAGCCAGTTCTGTCGTATGAATGCCGTAACTGAAGAAGTCTCCCGGCCCCGTGACAATCGCCGTAGAGACTTCTCCGACGCGATCCGCCTGGGCTCGAAGTGCCGTGATCTCCTGTGCATAGCGCAGCGCCGAGCCTCCGTAGATCGGCGTTCCATGTGTCGCGTGGAGTTCCAACAGCGTGTAAATATCGCGCACTTTGCCGACCATCGGTTTGTCGATCAAGACCGGCTTTCCTGCGACGATAAAAGGGTACGCCCGATCGACATGCTTATCCCAGTTGACGCCATGAATCATGACAGCGTCGACATGCTCAATCATGTCTTCGAGCCTTTTGCAGACATGGGGAATGTCGTTTTCCTTCGCGAAGCGGTCATCATATCCCTCGGGCCACACATCGCGCCCGTCCCAGAGGGCGTTGACTTTGACTCCGGGAGTGGCGTTGAGAATCTTCGTGAAGGTCTTCGGGTGCGAAGTATCGAGATCGACCAATCCGATTTGAACCATAAGGGAACCCTTTACGAGGTTTTCCGATTTACAATTTTCGACTTCACGAGGTCGTACTGCGTGGCCAGAACCACACCCATCAGCACAAGGATCGACCCTACAATCTCGGCCTGCGACATCCGCTCACCGAACCATACGATGCCGGAGGCCACTGCGATCACGGGAATAACGTACCCAACCATCGAAAGAATAACAACATCGACCCGAACGAGGAGAGCAAAGTACACCGCAAACGGGATGGCTGAGGCGACAATGCCAAGATAGAGGACCGACAGCACAAAATCGAGCGTCAGGTCAATGCGCGGCATCCCGCCCAGGAAACTGAAGGGCAAGGCCTCCAAACCCGATATGAGGAGAATTGCGGTCATGAACCCAAATTGATCCTTCCCCTTGAAGTGTTTTCTCGCATAGACCTGACCGAATCCATTGAGAATAGATGGGATAAGGATGGCAAAGCCGGCAAGAACCGTTAGGCTGGTCACGTCAGTGACAGGTTTATCCGAGAAGAGAACGACGATTCCGATAAAACCGACAACAAGCCCCCCGATCTTTGCGAATGTTGCCTGTTTCTCTCCCAGCAGGAAATAGGCGCAAATGGCGACGAAGAACGGCGTCGTACTCTGAAGTATTGCACCAATTCCGATATTGATGTACAGAAGCGCCCATGAAGTGAGGGCCATCGGGATGCCGACCCATGTCGTGCCCGAAACAAAGGCAATCCAGAATGTGTGACGATCCATCGGCTCGTTGTCTTTCCTCGTGAATCGCCAACAATACAGGAACAAGCCGCCAATGATGCTCCGCAGACCGGCGAAGAGAATCGGATCACAATCGCGAAGCCCAACCTTCGTAACGGGCCAGGCCATGCCCCAGACAACGGCAAGGAATGCCACGGCAAGTGTGTCAAGGAATCGGGAGTGTTTGAGA
>DOWV01000147.1:53678-74880 GCA_003519375.1 Bacteroidota bacterium | reverse complement strand
ATCTTCCATCGCGCTCCCCATATCTCTGCCACGGACATTCAAATACACGATGGCCCGCAACTGGCCATTCTCGCTACTGATCATCGGCGGACCTGTTACAATCTTGATTTCAGCCAGCTCAGAGAGCGGAACATAGGCCACATCGTTCGAGGATTGCCCGCTCATCAACGAAGATGATTCGAACGAGGAACTCTGAACCCGAGGTGATTGCGAAGACGGCGCGGCTGACGCACCCATCCCACCCATTCCGCCGGATTGCGTCGGCACACCCTGACCCATACCTGAGGAGGCCCCAAGGTTGGCAGACGACATACCGCTGATCCGAACCGGGACGAAGAGTCGTTGCAGTTCTTCCACATTATCTCTGTATTCGCGCTCGAAGCGGATTCGGATGGGGAAACGCATTCTGCCTTCGAGCACGACGCCAAGATTCTGGCCGCCAATGGCAATTTCTATCATATCCTGTACATCACCGATAGACAGCCCATATCGAGCGAGAACTCCCTTCTTCGGGATAATATCAACGTAGTATCCATTGCCGATTCGTTCTGCGACGACATCAGCTATGCCCGGCACGTCCTTCAGGATCTGCTCTGCTGTGATCGCGTAATGTTCCAGCGTGTCGAGATTGTCTCCGAACACCTTGAATCCGATATCTGTCCTCACGCCAGTGGACAACATATTGATGCGATTGATAATGGGCTGTGTCCATCCGTTGCGGATTCCGGGTATCTGAAGCTTCGCATCCAGTTCTTGCACAATGTCTTTTTTCGTAATACCAGGGCGCCATTCGTCTTTTGGTTTCAGCATGATGATGGTTTCAATCATGCTGATCGGGGCATTGTCCGTCGCTGTTTCAGCGCGACCTGCTTTCCCAAGCACGTGGTGAACTTCCGGGACAGTTCGAATGATCCTGTCCTGAAGTCCCATCACTCGCGCTACCTCCGTCACAGATGCGTTAGGCAATGTTACCGGCATGTATAACACAGAACCTTCATCCAATGGAGGCATGAACTCTGAACCGATTTGCATCATCATCGGCACGGTGACCAGCAGCGCGATCACGTTGATGGCAATCGTGAGTTTCCGATGCTTCAGCACCCAGTGAATGATGGGTTGGTAAAGGCGGATGAAGAACCGCGTGATGGGGTTGGCCGATTCAGGCCTGAAATTGCCGCGCATGAGCATTGTCATCAGCACAGGAATAAGCGTGATGACGACCATTGCCGATGAAAGCATCACAAATGTCTTCGTGAATGCCAGCGGATGGAAAAGTTTACCTTCCTGGCCTGTGAGAAGAAAGACCGGAAGGAATCCGACGAGAATGATCAATTCTGAAAAGAAAATCGCACGTCCTACCTGCTTCGCTGACAAGATGGATATGTCACGGTATTCCTCGTTCGTAAGATGGCCCTTCTTCGCAATCGAATTGGCGATGTTGCGATAGGCGTTTTCCACGAGCACTATCGAGGAGTCAACGATGACACCTATGGCAAGGACGATGCCTCCAAGCGACATGATGTTGGAAGTGATCCCAAACAGATACATCAGAATGAAGCTCAGAAGGATAGAGATCGGTAGTTCGATCAGGATCCGGACGATGGACCGGAAGTGCAGAAGAAAAATCGTCACAACTATCGCAACGATAAGGCTGGCCTCAATCAGTGCGCGGTCCAGTGTTCCGATGGCTGCCTCAATCAAGATCGAACGGTCGTACGAGGCGTTGATTTCAACACCGGGAGGAAGTCCTGGCTTGATTTCTTCGATGCGTTGTTTGATTCTGTCGATAACTTCCCGGGCATTTGCACCGCTTCGCATGACGACAATACCACCGACAACCTCACCCTCACCGTTCTTTTCCAGGAGCCCTCGGCGAATATCACCGCCAAGCTGCACTGTGGCGACATTTTTGACAAGGATCGGAATGCCGTTGGGGCCTTGTTTGACGAACTGATTCTCGACGTCTTCCGTCGATGTGATGTAACCCTGACCCCGGACGAAGTACTCAGCGTTACTGATTTCGAGTAGTTTGCCGCCGACCTCGTTATTGTTCCGTTGTATCGTCGAAACTAGCTCGTTCACGGTCACATTATAGGCGCGAAGCTTGGTCGGGTCGATATCCACCTGATATTGTTTGACAAAGCCGCCGATGCTTGCTATTTCCGCCACGCCTTCAACCGAGACAAGTTTGTTGCGAAGATACCAATCTTGAACCGACCTCAGAGTTGCAAGGTCATATGTCTTCCCTTCAACAGTATACCAGAAGACGTGACCAACGCCCGTCCCGTCAGGGCCGAGTATCGGAGTGGCATTAGCCGGCAATTGGGAGCGGACAAGGGCAAGCTTTTCAACAACGCGGTTGCGTGCGAAGTAGAGGTCGGTATTGTCGTTGAAGATGACAAAAACGAATGACATACCAAACATCGAGGTTGCACGCACAGCTTTTACTTCGGGTAGACCTTGCAGTGCCGAGGATATAGGATAGGTGACCTGCTGTTCGACTACCTCAGGTGATCGTCCCATCCATTCGGTAAAGACGATGACCTGATTTTCGGACAGATCAGGGATGGCGTCAACCGGAAGATTGATGACACAGTAGACGCCAAATCCGATGACAAGCAGATAAAGAAGGATGACAATGAAGCGGTTTTTTGCGCTCCAATCAATAATTCGCTCGATCATAAGCTCTCCAAATAGAAATAGTTATGAATCGGCATGAATATGCCAATTCATCGTGCACAACCTGTACACGATCTAACTTCTATTGATTGGCTTACATGAGGAGCGCGCCGCTGCGGATATAGATATCGATGCTGGGAGGGGCGATATCACTCGCGTGGACAAAAAGGGGCAAATGCGGAACAACGGCGAACGAAAAGACACCAGAGTCCGCATTAGATAGATGCAAAACCACAGACTTCGCTGAAACCTCAGAGGATGCATTGAGGGCTACAGGTGTGAGTCCGCCAACAACGATTTGGACATTGCATGAGACTTCTTCACCGCCAAGAGTCGAATTCGCCGACGAATCGGATTGACCTTGACGTTCAGGTAGACAGCAACACCCAAACGAATGGCTCATTGTGCAATAATGTAATACAGTCGTAAAGCCTATCGCCGATATGCTCATCAGCGTTAGCACTAAGACCCTTACTGCGATATGCGAGGTGAGTGAACTCATAATACTATATACGTTATAAGATACTAAAATGTTCCCGGAACTACAACGTTCGACAATCCTCACCGATTTGGTTCGCGCCTTTACGTAATAACAGTATCGTGAGTATTTGGGTAGTTATTGAGGGTTTTCCATCTGCTCGAACTTACGCGAAGCATGCAATGTTAGCAACCACAGAGGGCTTCGATGCCAAAGAATTAACTCCTCTTTCATCCTTTTGGGTGATTATCCTCTCTTGAATCTCTCCGTAGCTTGGATCATCTTTCATTTAGTTTTGTGAGCTGTAGCAATCACAAAGGAGAACAATTTCATGAACACAAAACCCAATACACCACTCGTCATCGCGTTTGTGGTCGTCATCGTGCTTTTCCTGTTCTTCGGCGGAGGGGCAATGACCGGAGGAATGATGAATGGCGGGATGCATGGAACCGGATGGATGGGTGAACGCGATTGGATGTGGACTCCTGCCCTGCTCACACTTGTTCTGGGTGTCGTGCTCGGTTGGGCCATCTTCAAGAAGAAAGAGTGATCGAGCCGCAACGCAGTCTCGACTTAGACACTCACAACGCAAATCAGAATGTAGCAGAAAAGGTCCAAGACAAACTGGGCAACATGATCAGTAAAATGTGATACAGAGGAATAAAGAAATGGTCAATGACCCGGTATGCGGCATGCAGGTTGATGAGAAGTCAACACAACATGTTTCGAATTTCAGCGGCGCTTCCTACTACTTCTGTTCTGCCGCCGACAAAGCCAAGTTTGATTCCAATCCCGAATCTTATGTGAAAGGTCGTGTTGAAAATATGCCGACCGAGGCTGCGCATGGTGAGCATGGCTCGCGCAACCAAGAGCATAATCAAGCCCCCCCCATCACGCAACCCGCGCACAAGCCGAAGGCACACGGAGAGCACGCAACGCACCATGGAGATAACCACGGTGCGCACGAAGGACATTCCGTGGAAGGCTTCAGAAAGCGCTTCTGGATATCGCTTGTCATTACTGTTCCCATCCTGCTTCTGTCTCCTATGCTGCAACATTGGGCCGGCATCGGCGATGCCCTCCGATTCACCGGAGATGTGTACCTTCTTTTCGCATTGTCCTCGCTGATATTCTTCTATGGCGGTTACCCCTTCCTAAAAGGCTTCGTCGATGAGTTCATTGCCCGAAGACCCGGCATGATGACACTTATCGCCGTTGCTATTTCCACAGCCTACGTCTATAGCAGCGTCGTTGTGTTTGGACTGGAAGGGGAAGTATTTTTCTGGGAGACTGCGACCCTGATCGACATCATGCTCTTGGGTCACTGGATTGCAATGAAATCAGTGCTTGGGGCGTCACGGGCATTGGAAGAACTGGCAAAGCTGATGCCTTCCGATGCCCACAAGATTATGCCGGATGGAAATATGCGTGACATCCCGCTCGGCGAGCTTGTGGCGGGCGACCGAGTTCTCGTGAAGCCGGGAGAAAAGATTCCTGCGGACGGTGATGTTGTCGGCGGTGAATCATCCGTCAACGAGTCGATGCTGACCGGCGAGTCGAATCCGGTGAACAAGAAACCCGGTGCGAAGGTCATCGGGGGCGCAATCAACGGTGAAGGGTCCCTCACAGTGGAGGTCAAGAGAACAGGGAAGGAATCGTTCCTTTCGCAAGTAATCAATCTGGTCAAAGAAGCCCAGCAGAGCAAATCCAGAACACAAGATCTCGCAAACCGAGCAGCTCTCTGGCTCACCATCGTCGCGCTTGCGGGTGGCGCAAGCACATTGGTCGTTTGGCTCGCCGTCATGAACCAAAGCTTTGCCTTTGCACTCGAGCGGACCGTGACGGTCATGGTGATCGCATGTCCTCATGCGCTCGGTCTTGCAATTCCGCTTGTTGTCGCAGTGTCAACAGCGCTCTCAGCGAAGCATGGGTTGTTGATTCGCAACCGGGCCGCATTTGAAATAGCGAGGAACATTCAGGCAGTCATCTTTGACAAGACGGGCACCCTGACCGAAGGAAAGTTCGGCGTGACGGATGTTTTGAAGCTCGGGACTGAGTATGATGAGAAGGAACTTGTCCGATATGCCGGTTCCGTCGAAGCGAATTCTGAGCATCCGATTGCACAGGGAATTGTTCGCTCAGCGGGCGAACTTATGCCCGTTGAGGAGTTCAAGGCAATCCCCGGCAAAGGGGCCGAAGGTAAAGTGAATGGGAAGATTGTCAAGGTCGTGAGTCCGGGGTTCCTACGTGAGAACAACCTTGCTGCAGCCGCTACCGGAATCGAGAAGCTCAGTGATCAGGGAAAGACTGTGGTCTTTGTTCTCATTGATGGCAAGGTCTCCGGCGCAGTAGCGCTTGCCGATATTATTCGACCCGAATCGAAGAACGCAATAGCGATGCTCAAAAGTATGGGCATTCGATCGATGATGCTGACAGGAGATAACAAGAAAGTGGCAAAGTGGGTTTCTGACGAACTCGGTTTGGATGAATATTTCGCAGAAGTTCTCCCACCCGACAAAGCGGCAAAGATCACAGAAGTCCAATCATGAGGACTCATCGTCGCAATGACGGGCGATGGCATAAACGATGCACCTGCATTGGCACGGGCTGATGTAGGTATTGCCATTGGCGCAGGAACGGATGTGGCTGTTGAAACTGCGGATATTATTCTTGTGAGGAGCAATCCTGAAGATGTAGTTGCGATGATTAGGCTTGCGAAAGCAACTTATCGGAAGATGGTACAAAATCTGGCCTGGGCAACCGGCTATAATGCGGTAGCCATGCCACTCGCCGCAGGCGTGTTGTTCAGCCTTGGCATCCTGTTAAGTCCGGCAATGGGCGCTGTGCTGATGTCACTGAGCACCGTGATTGTCGCTGTGAACGCGAGATTGTTAAGAGTATAATACGTTACCTTGCTGTTGGTGCTCACTATTGTTCGATCTGGCAACTCACACAAAGACCGCCCCCCACACCTCGGAATCAAGTGCTCCCCGAAGAAAGGGAGCTTCAAATGTACCCACTCTGTGAGACAAATCATTCGGAAGCCTGGATCTTGTCGCCCTGGCGGCGGGCCTCGTCCACCCTTCGCAGGATTGTCAGAAGGAATCCGATGACCAGCGTGACAGTACCGGCCCAGACGAGATTGATCATCGGCTTAATGCTTGCCTCTATGATCAAGGTGTCTTCTTTTTGATGCACGGCGGGATCATGGGGCAGTGTTACATCCACCGCGACAGCCGATTGCGAGGGATCCTCCTGGCTGGGCATCATCCTGGTCATCGCAAACTGATATTGCTTTCCATCCTTTGAAGCATAGGTCGCAGGAACAAAATCCGAGCCCGCGGCACTATTCCTCATCAGAAGTTTCAACTGCCGGCTGCTCTTTCCTTCCTGCACAAGAAGATCCGCACTGATGAAGAACTCCTTCCCCTCCGCCATTGCTGCCCGATGCTCATCTGTAAATTCGAATTCGTTAAACGTTACCGTAAGGTCACCGATAGCGACCGGTCTTCCGCGAACCAGCGTATGCGAGACCGCAGTCTCCCCGCCCGATTCAACGGTGACAGGCGAGACATAGAAATCACGGCTGAGGAAGTTGATCACGTCCGGATGGCGGATGGTCGAATTGTCCTGACTGTTGAATCGCATGATTGGAGCAACCGTCTTCGTGACGCCGCCGTGATGCACCTCCACATTGAAGGCATAGCGCTCGCTGTCAAGTTCCTTGTAGCCAAGATATGTTAAACGGTAACCCATGCTTTCCGTGGGCCGTCCGCGTTCGAGCGCCAGCGTCGCTTTGCTGTCATAGCGGGACGATGTGACAAAGCCCAGGCACATGATTGCAATGCCGACGTGGGCGATAGATCCACCGACAAACTTGGGATTTCCTGCGAAAACGCTGTACCCCACTTTGACATTCGCGATCAGCGAGAACGCGGCGCAGAATGTGAAGAGGAGAATGAGAAACTCTTCGGATCCGAGCACGCCGTACACGATACCTGTTATCACAAGCGAAAGCGTCACGGGAACCATCAGGCTCCTGGTGAAGGATCCGGCATTCGATTGCCGCCACCAGAGAAGTTGTCCGAGGCCTGAGAGAAGGCAGATGACGATTCCGAGCGGGAGGTTCGTGTGGACATAGTACGCGATCTCCACCGCCGAAGCCTTTCCTTTCGCAATGGAAGTAATGATGGGCGAAGACGTTCCAATCGCGACGAACAGAGCCACGAAGCTTAACGTGAATGCACCGAGAAAGAGCGCGAACTCCCTGGAGAAATATGAGTGCTTCACGGGAACCCTCGGCATTTCCTTTACGCGAAACGCGAAAAGTCCGAAGCCAATCCCGATAAAAACTGCCAGGCATCCGAGCAGGAGCCAGTACACCCACATCCCCGGGTCGACAAACGAGTGCACCGACGTGTCACCGAGAACGCCGCTGCGGGTCAGAAATGTGCTATAGAGGACCGTCACGAACGTGAGAAGGCTGAAAACGATGTTCGTTCGGACGAATCCGCCCGTTTTCCGCTGATTGAGCGCGGAGTGTATCGAGGCAACGCACAGAAGCCACGGAATAAGCGAGGAATTCTCCACGGGATCCCATCCCCAAAACCCGCCCCAGCCGAGCGTTTCGTATGCCCAGTATCCTCCGAGAATGATCCCGGTCCCCAACACCATGGAACCAAACACGGCCCATGGCGTGGCAATGCGGATCCAGGAGTGGTAGTCTCTTTTCATCATCGCAGCGACGGCGAGCGTGTACGGAACCGCCATCGACGAAAAGCCGATGAAGAGGATCTGCGGGTGAATGACCATCCAATAGTTCTGAAGCAGCGGGTTGAGCCCCTTCCCCTGACTCGGGAACTGTGCCCACACACCTTTCACGGCATCCAGAATCACCACGTTTTGAAGTCCGCCCGGTATTGCTCCCGTTTTGACCAGGTCCGCCGGAAAACTATCCCAGATCAACGTGAATGGATTCTTTACCACCAACATGAGGAGCAGGAAGGAGAGGATCAGCGAATAGACCGACATGGTAGCCGACTCGTAATCCCTCCGCGAAGTGTAAAGCATGAGGAAAATGCCAATGAAGGAGGTATACAGCGCCCACAGGGTGAAGCTCCCTTCCTGTCCCGCATAGAACGTGGAGATCAGCAGCGGAAGAGAAAGATCCGTGGAACTGTATTCCCAAACGTAGGTGAATTGAAACTGGTGTGTCAGGATGAGATAGAGAAACACCGATGCCGCGGTAATGAGGGAGAGCGTAGCCAGGTGATAACAATTACGTGCATAGAACAGCGCCCGATCCGAGTTTCCTTTGAACGAGCGGTAGTAAAAAAAAACCGCGGCAAGCGCCGCGGCAAATGCAACTTTGATGATAACCGACCCGATCGTCCCCAGCAGCTCCATACCCATCTCTCCTCTCCCCATCACAGGGTTTTCTTAACCGTTTCGGATGATCCTTCGTATTTTGACGGACACTTCGTCAGCACTTCGGATGCGTGGAATTCCCCGTTTGTGAACTTACCTTTGGCGACCACGCTCGACGCAAGTTCGAAGTTATTCGGCTTCGCGCCATCCAGAACCACTTTGACGACGCGGTTCGATTCGTCCTTCATAAAGAACGAGAACTTCACCTTCTGAACGTCAAAATTCGTGGCTTCCTCTTTCATCCACTCGCCTTTGACCTGGACTTTCTTGTGCGACTGTTCGGCGACAGAAAAATCCGCGTACTCGACATTTGATTCCATAAAGTTCATCGCGCCCAACACAAGGCCGATGACAACAACAATCGCTCCTACAATCACTTTTGCCTTCATAAACTCATCCTTTTGTGATATGATCTTCCAGCTGTTTAACACGCTTGTCGATTCGGACAAGGTACCACACGATGCCCGCCCAAATCAATAGAATGATCGTCATGACTATGAACAACTGATTCTGGGTGAAAAATTCCATCATTGTTGACCTCACGGATGTTGAACAGACCGCTGATACTCAAGCCTCGCCAGTCTCACGCGGAGATTGAAGAGCCAAATGAAAAACAGGGTAAAACCGACTAATCCGAGCAAAAAGATGACCAGCATGTTCGGCGACATTTTCAGCTGCACGACCGGGCCGGATCCGTCAGGATCGCCTTTTGCCCCGGGATGCAGACCGCTCATGATCCGCGGCATCACAAAGATGAAGAACGGCACCGTTATACCTGCAATGATCGAATAGACCGCTGACAAGGACGCTCGCTTTTCTTCTGTCTCAAGCGCTGATCGCAAAGCGAAGTATGCACCGTAAATCAGCAACAAAACGAAAATGGAAGTCTCACGCGGATCCCAATTCCAAAAAGACCCCCAATTGAATTTGGCCCATATCGCACCGGTGATCGTAGCAAGGAGACAGAACATGAATCCAAGGCCTGCTGCAGAAACCGACTTGATGTCGTCATCGATGTTCTTTGTCTTGAGATAGCGAAATCCATAAAAGGTTCCCACAAGAAACGCGACGACCGTGGTCCACGCAATAGGCACATGGTAGAGGATATTCCTGGCCTTTTCCTCAAGCCCCGGGATATTGGGGAACTCGAGCCAGCCTTGCGGATTCGAGGATATCGGAATCGCCAGACCGGAGATCAGCACAAATGTTATGAGAATGACAGATCCGAACTTGACTGCCTTCATCTTATTCTTTCCAGACGTATTCAAACAAAAGATATGACCCGCCGGTCATCGCAAGAATGTACCCGGCGAGAATCTGAAAGTCTCCCAGGGCACCCTCGAATGGTTCGCCGTCGAGTGCCTTTGTCGTAGCGCTCATGACAGTCATAAGCAGCACGACCAAAATCGGAAAAGAGAGAACCGGATACAACGTGGCTCTCGTGTTGGCTTTCGCGACAATCGCGGCGATGATCGTTGACGCCGAAGCAAAGCCCAGACTTCCCAGAATCACAGTGACCAGAAACGTCGACATTGTCTGGATGACGAACGAATCCGAGAACACTGTCATGTACAACACCGTCACTGCAATAGTCAATGAAAACGTCAGCGCGGTGTTAACGATCAGCTTGGCAAAATATACAGTCGAGGGCGTCGCTACCAGCTGGAGGGTCATCGTCGTCCCCCTCTCCTCCTCGCTCACGAACGTGCGAGAGAGGCCCGACATGGCAGTAAAGAACACAACAACCCAGTAAAGGCCTGCCAAAACGCTCGATGTAGGCTGATCCGAACGCAACGCGAAGAGAATCGTTGCCACGGCCACCACCACGAACATGATCAAAGCGTTGAGTGCATACCTCGTGCGAAGCTCGGAATGAACGTCTTTTCGAACAAGGGCAAAGGTGCTTGATGCTGACATTCTTTCCCTTCTCAAAACTAAGAAATTAGTTGGCCAACGGCAAGCGTCATACCGTTGTGCCAGGCCTTAGACTTTTTCATCCCCCAGAACAACACGCTGCGAACACCAGATTGCTTCGTCAGCATCGTTCGTCGCGACGATGAGCATGCCGTGCGACCTCTGCTCCCTCACGCATCTTTCCACCATGGCTATCCCGTCCGCATCGAGATTCGATGTCGGCTCGTCAAGCACTAGAACGCCCGGACGATGCAGCACAGCAAACGCATACTTCAACCGCTGTTTCATCCCGGAGGAATATGTGCGAACGAAATCATTTCTCCGATCCCAGAGACCGACATTCTTCAGGGCTTCGGCAATTGTCTCTCCCGTAATATTGCGATCAGCCCGAATCCGGGACAGGACCTCGAGATTCTCCAATCCGGTGAATTCATCGTACATCTGCAGATACGGGCTCACCAGGCCGATGTGATCTTTGATCGCATCAACCTCGATGTCCTTTCCGTCAAGAGCGTACATCAGGGTCCCCCGCGTCGGGGACAACAGGCCGCAGAGGATCTTCACGAGGGTAGATTTTCCGGAGCCATTCCGTCCGGTGATTGCCAGAGTATCTCCCCCTTGCAGAGAGATCGACACATCCCGGAAGATCAATCTGCGGTTGAACTCTTTCGAGACTCCGTCCAATTTCAGCGACACAGACGTCATCGAATAATCGCCACTTTCCATTTGAATTCTTCATCGCCGCAGAGGACGACCACAAAGTATATCCCCGTGGAAACATCGTTTCGTAAATCCGCCGCCGGCACCTCAACCACGGTCATGCCAAACGATTCACGCACAGCGTATTGCCGGGCGAACACCTGCTCCGCCGCATTGTTGAGGAAATAGACATCGACGGGTTGCGCAATGCCGCCGTTCACCGGCAGGATCAGTCGGGCATCCAGCGTCAATCGAAACGGATTGGGAGACGGACCCGGAGAGATCACGGCATTCGACTTGCTCGAAGAGCGCAGGTACGTGGTATTCCACTTCGCCGGGTGGGCAGTTTTGAACGATACGCCAATCCCGTTTGCCACCAACTGGTACGGCGGTTCCATACCCGACGATTTCATTTGCAGCGAGAACTCTGCCATGGACGAAGACGGAATCCGGGCCGATGCCACGTCGCGGTTCGAGATAACCGCAATGATCGTGTCATGTTGAAGCACGAACTGATACAGTTGCGTCGAAAGTGCCGGCGCAGATGTGCCGATCACGGCCTGGCTTCCGAAAAAATCCATGCTGATATTCGGTTTGTAGCGCGGATAGTCGCGGCTTTCGTCATAGAATCGCACCGGGTCACCTCTGTCGGCAGTATAGTAGTTCCAGATGCCGAACTGCGCGAACTCCTGTTCGAGGTTTGTCCCCAGTTGTTGAAGAGCGGAAATGGTGCTGGGCAGAACTGGCGCTTGTCTCATCCCCGCCCATATCTGTCTCAGGATGTCAGGACCAAAGCGTTTTGCCAGGTAGTGCGCCCAGATGGACCGCTCGTAACCTCTGAATGTCCCGTCGAATTTCGTAAACGGGTAGGACCGATCTTGCCCGTCTCTGAAGAATTGAAAATATTTGGGCAGATAGAAGTAATAGTCGTGGATATTCGAAAACGCAGCGTGCTCCATCCAAACCGAAGACAACTCGTAGAAATAGAAGTCAAAGTCCGGCACAGTCGTCCAGACACCGTAGCTTCCCACTTGCATGGCGTGGAAAAACTCATGAGCCGCAGTCACCGCGAGGCCCTCCATGCCCGGTGTCCGGTAGCCGACAAAATCGTTGTCGATCTCGATGTACGTCGAAAATCGCTGACGCTGGCCATCTTCGACGATATCAGCCGTCTGATTCCAGGATGTCTGACCAAACATATCGGTCCCAAGTTCCTCGACGTAGATGTCATACTCCGGACCGCCCCCCTGCAATCCATCCTGAGGTGGCGCGGTGTAATGAAGCGAATCAATCTCGAATTTCCAGATCGAATCGAAGTACACGGCCACGGAATCGATGAATCGTTCCGCAGAACCTGGGATGCGTTGACCCGCGGGCCCCGCGGTGATGAGCGCCGGCGCATCCACACCCATCGTATCATAGTGAATCCTGAACCGTCCGCTCGGACTGAGCCGGTCCTTCTGCATCCCGGGCCGTTGGAGCGCTTGAAGCACCGATTGACGGACTGACGCACTGAGGTCGTTCCACTTGGCATATGCGAGCGCCAACGCGCTTGTCCCGCATTTTCCCGGTTCTGCGGGGACGATGCCGAGAATCCGATCGATATTTCTTGACGATGCCCTTGATCGCGCTGCCTCCTGCCCCGCAGCAAGGCACGGCAACAACAGCAGCACCACGATCGGTATGATCCTATTGATTTGCGGCACGGGTCGCTCTCAGTAACGTGGCACCGTCATAGACTCGCAAAACCCCCTGGTCGGAGCGCACAACCGCCAGATCCTGGATTCCGTCGCAATTGAGGTCTCCCACGTCGAAGAAGGCCCGCGGCGGCACGCTGCAAATCGTCCGGTAAGGTTCAAATCCATCCTTCAATCCTCTGAGCCAACCAACCGCCCCCTTTGCCTGATCACGCACGATCAGGTCGGGAGTCCCATCACCATCAAAATCCACAAATCGGAGCTGCGATCTGTCCTGTATCTTCAAATCCAATGAGATGGTATCGGGCTTCGAGAAAACATTGTCCTTGATCTGCCTGAAGCGCTCTAGTGTCGTTCTCGCACCACCTCGATACAAGATTATATCCGGTCGTGCGGCCCCGGTTGCAGGAAGAACCCAAACAAAGTTCAGGCTCGGGCTCTTTTCAACCACCTCGAATATGATGTTTTTCTGTTTGTAGCTGTAAGCGCTGTCAGCCAGCGAGACAGCCAACTCCGTCTTGCCTGCTTGATTATTGCGGGACACAAACGCCACATCCGGAATCCGATCGCCGTTCAGCAATCCCACCCCGGCTGCAAGAAGTGTGTTTGACGTCGCGAGCCTGAAGCTTCGCTCCAGGAATTGGTGAGACTCGATTTCCTTGAAAAACGTCAGGAGCGCCCCGCTTGAGCCGGTCGCCGCGCTGTAACAAAAGAAGTTGATCGTCGATGATTGCTCCCCGTCCCAATACAGAAATTCCGATGCTCGTTCCGTCCCGATGGCGGCGTTCGTTGCCGATCCGTCACGCACTTCCACCGACATCACGGAGACCTGATGTGATTCCGGATATGAGATCAGGAATCGCGCGGCCGAGTCCCTGTACGAATGGAATCTCAGCTCCGATGCCCCCGCGGGCAGCGAAAATCCCGTCGGACCAAACAGGCCCCCGAGACTGTCATTCAGGTGTACGGTCAACAAGTTGCTCCCCCCGCTGACCATCGTGAGATCCTTCACACCGTCACCGTCGACATCTGCGATGGCAACACCCCGCGGGCGCAATGGTGTTGCGAAATCAACCGAGTCGACAAGGTGGACGGATTCAAGTCCGCTCCGCAATATAACCAGTTCGCGCGAGCTTCTGTCGAGCGTAATCGCTATTGGAAACAATGCCGATTTCTCGCCGCTCAAGACGATCTGGGCTCCGCCCCGACCGCCGACATAGTCCAGTCGGTCGTCGAAGGAGTTGTCTCCTCCATTCAGAAAAACCCGCACGACGGAGGAACCGTCCAATCCGATGAGATCCCGGTAGCCGTCACGATTGATGTCACTCACGAGCAATGAGCTCAGAGTTAGCCGCAGATCCAGCCTCGCACCCTGGTTGAACCCCCCCAGCCCGTCTCCTTCAAGAATATCAATCCTTGAGGGATGGCTGTACGCTACGATGATGTCGAGGTTCCCTCCCGGAGTCAATGGTGTGGCAATGATACTCTGAACATCTCCTCCGATCGGAATAGCCGCCTGATCGAGGAACTTCCCCTGCCCGATACCATAGAGCAAGTGGATTTCGCTCTTGATCCAGTCATAGCAGACGATATCGATCACACTGTCATTGTTGAGATGGGTGAGCGTGAGTTCACCGAGAGCATTGTCTTCTGCGATAGGCTTCCCCTGCCTGAACCTGTCGTTGCCGATGCCGAAGAATGGATAGGCACCAGGATTCTCGCGATCTACCACAATGAAATCGAGCCGCTTGTCGTTGTTCAGATCTCCGAATACGACACGACCCGGCGGAACAGGAAGCTGGACCTGTGTCGATGGCCGAAGAGTGTCGGGAGCAAGATTCGGGAAAAACATCAACCTGCGTTCAACCCTGTCTATTCCGACTCCGATGCTCTTTCGTTCTCCGGGAAAAGCGATGCTGAGAAACTCGTCGATGGGCGAGAGGAGTTTTTGACTTCGCCATCCGTCGAGCCGTCCCAGGGAATCGAGCCCGACAGATCCCAGCACCAATCCCCGGCGACTCCAGAAGTAGAGCTTGAGATCGCCTTGCGGACCGGCGCCAGACGTCAATTGATCGAACGAACCTAAAACAGCGGTGCGACGTACCTGTCCGAAGGCTGTTTCACGTGTCTGAGCGGGGGCCTGGCAAAGGGACAGCCAGAAGGAAACGAGAGTAGCGGCGAAGAAGTGAGACGAGTAATGCGCCGATTCTAGACGGTTGATCACAGGTTTCTGACACCTTTGCATCGGGAAACGAACACAGACTGGGACATAGGACGCATCTAGCGCTGTTTTCGATGAAGGAGCCGGAGAGAGCGCCTCCGCGCCGCGTCGGCATAACGTCGTTTTTCCTCCTTCGTTACCGGCTGAACCGGCGCCGCGACGACCGGCTTTCCGTTCTCATCAATGGCAACGAAGGTCAGGTAGGCTGTGTTCGTGTATGTTTGCTGCCCGGTCAGCAGGTTTTCTTTCGTTACGCGTACGCCGATTTCGAGCGACGTGTGGAAGACTCTGTTCACGGATGCTTCAAGCGTCACCACATCACCCTGGAGGATGGGGTGATGGAAATTCAACTCATCGACCGACGCCGTCACACAGACCCGATTGGTGTGTCGAGATGCCGCGATGGCAGCCGCGATGTCAATCCACTGCATCAACTGTCCGCCAAGAAGATTTCCCAGCCGGTTGGTGTCTGTGGGCAAAACCATCTGAACCATCTGTACTTGCGATTCTTTCACCGTTCGAAGGCGCTGGCGCGGCATTGTCTTACTCCTTGTTTGACGCGTCCGTGCGACCCTGCGGGATTGGCGGCTTCGACGGTGTTGCGGGCTTTTCTGCAACGCGGGAGAGAATGTCTTTCTGAAGAGATTCAGCTTCCTGTTTCAACGCGCTGTTCGGATACTTCACGAAAAACTTTTCAATTTCGGTCTTCGCCTCCGGAAGCTTCTTTCGCTTCAGCATTGCTTCGGCCTTTCTCAGCTGCGCCTGTTCCGCATACGGCGAATCGTGGAACTTCTCCAGCACGAAGTCGAACTCTGTGGCTGCCGACTTGTAGTACTCCATGTGCATGTAGGTAATTCCGTTCTCAAATGCCTTACGAGCCAATTTTGTATTGAGCTCGCTGATCTTGGCTTCAGCATCGGTCACCAGAGAGTCCGTAGGGTGGTACTCGATGAAAGACTGAAACTCGTCAATTGCCTGGCGCGTCGACGTCTGGTCATGATAGTATTCAGGCGATTGCCTGTAGTAGCTCAGGGCGCGCTTGTAGCGCGCTTCAGGCACCAGCTTGCTCGTCGGAGCGGTTCTGGTGAGGACATCGTACTCATATGCGGCCAACAAGTACTCCTCCCTCATGAATCTGCACTCCCCCATCTGGAATTGAGCGCTATCCGCAAAGGCGCTGCCCTGGAATTGCAGGGTCACGATGCGAAATTCCTCGTAGGCGTCGAGATAGCTCTTGTCTCTGTAAAGATCCATCGCACGCGTGAATCGCTGCTCGGCAGAGAGTTGCTCGAGCTCCTGCGTCGCCGCGCAACCGCCCACCGTCAAAGCAAAACCGGCAACAAGAATTGCGACGAGGGCTACCAAGATCACTTGTCTTCTATTCATTGCTATCCTTCTCATCGATGACCCATGCATCGTCCCTCCTCAGAATGCGGACGGAGGAAAGCGACTTGAGACGTTCATAAAACTTCTGTTCCTCAACAGCTGTCAGCCTGAACGACGGCTGGAGCCCTGCCCGAACGGCATGAAGCGTGACCGAACCGACGCGAACCGACGTCGAACCTTTAACAATTTCGATTGTTGCCCCAAGCCCAAACTTCGACAACTCCCGCTGCGGCTGATAAAAGACAAAATTTCCCAGCGAGTAGAAAACCAATTTCCCTTTGTACCGTTCAACTCCCTGAACATAATGCGGATGGTGTCCGATGACAAGATCCGCTCCACACTCTACCAAATAGCGAAATTCCTGTCGGAGCATCGGGGCAGGCGCATCAACGTACTCTGCACCCGCATGGTAGCTCACCACGACGAAATCCGCTGCAGCCTTCGCTGCTTCTAAGTCCCCCCGAACTCTCTCCCGATCGTAGACAGCGATCTTTCCACCCCAATCCGACTTTGGATTGACAAACTGGGTGTAGGCGAGGAATCCGATCTTCGTTCCGTTCCACTCCACAATCGCGGGGACCGACTCGCCAACCGAATCAAGAGTTGTCCCGACGAAGTCAACTCCTGCATTTCTCAGATTCTCGATTGTCTCGCGAAGCGCCCGGTTGCCGTAGTCGTACGCATGATTATTCGCTGTCGAGACCACTCCGATCTTCGCCTGCTTCAGTGAGAGGGCTCCCTCTGGAGGCCCGGTGAAGACCATGTTGTATTTCGGATGGACCGTGACACCCTTTTGGTCCGACAGCTGACTCTCGAGATTGACGAAAACAATGTCTGCCTTCCGCAGCGAGTCCGCAACGTATTCAAAAGGATAACCGATGTTCCCCTTGAGAATCTCTTGACCGACGGACCGGCCGAGATTAACGTCTCCAAAAACCGAGAGCCTGATCGGCGCATACTGACCATGAGCCGTCGCCGCGCCCAAAACCAGAGCACCAACCACAAGACTCCGCAACGTGAGTCTCAATTTCTCACCGTAAAGAACAAGTAAACGATCAGAAAAGCTCCACCGATGAGCAGCACAGGTCCCACAATCCTATCGACGAATGACCGCTCTTCTTCGTTCCTGAGTTCTGCCAGACCACCGTCATCCCTCACAGCCACTGTATCGACCGTTCGACGCTGGAACGGACCTGCATACCTCAAGATTTCATCAGTAACCGCGATCCGTCTCGTCTCCAGCGCGGTCCGGATTTCTCTGAGATATTCGCCGTTTTCAAGGCGCTTGTACCGAACAGACTGATCAAGGACTGTGATCAGGATTCCCTCTCCGCCACGTTCCTTGTTCCGATCCAATTGCGGGCGAAATCCGTGCCGACCGAGAAATTCAAGCCACGCGTTTTCAATTATGCGTTTAGCCGTGCCGCCTTCAACGGAAACCCAGATGTCCCCAGGACGATGCAACGAATCCGCCAGTTGAGTCCATGCCTCTGCAACGACGCTACCAGCCTGAGAACGCAACACCATAGGTACACTGGTTCCCATCCCTTGCGCAGCCAATCGGACCGCGGCTAAGACACACGCTATCACGGACATCGCAATCATTACAGAAATGCGGCATCGTGTGCCTTGTATCGAATTTGACCGGTGGTGCTGAAGTTTCAAACAAACCTCTTCTGAGGTACCCGAAGCAAGTATCACGGCGCCCCGGGCGAGATTCCTGATATCCCCCGATGCGCGGGATTTCGCTATTGAATTCCACCCATCGCCAACGCTTCAAGGCGCGCGATCCGCTCCGCCATGGGCGGGTGAGTCGAGAAAAGTTTCATGATGCCGCCCCCTCGAAGCGGGTTCACGATAAACATATGAGCAGTGGCTGTGCCCGCGTTCTGCATAGGGATGAGCTCTGCTCCGCGCTCCAGCTTTTTCAGCGCATTCGCCAGACTCAAGGGGCGCTTACAGATTCGAGCCCCGCCCTCATCCGCCGCGAACTCCCGCGACCGAGAAACGGCGAACTGAATCAGCATGGCTGCAATCGGGGCCAGGATAAGCAGGAGTATTTCGCCAACTGGATTTGAGTTCTCCCTGTCCCGGCTGCCTCCGCCAAACATCGAAGCATACATCGCCATGCGGGACAGAAAGGTGATAGTTCCCGCCATGGCCGCGACGATCGTGCCCGTGAGAATGTCCCGGTGTTTCACGTGAGCCAATTCATGTGCAATCACGCCCTCGAGTTCATCTTCGCTCAAAATCTTCAATATGCCTTCGGTAGCCGCCACGGCGGCATGTTGTGGATTCCGACCTGTCGCGAACGCATTTGGTGTATCGCCTGGGATGATGTACACCTTCGGCATCGGAAGCTCGGCCTGCATGGAAAGCTTCTGAACAATTGCGAAAAGTCGTGGTGATTCGTCCTGACGAACTTCACGTGCGCGATAGCTCATCAGGACAATCTTATCGGAAAACCAGTACATACCGAAGTTCATCGCCAACGAGATGAAGAAGGCCAAAAAGAGGCCCTGTTCCTGACCTAACCATTGGCCGACCAACATCAAAAGGGCCATCATGAGGACCATCAGACCAACGGTTTTTACCGTACTCATATTGCTTCTCCTGTTTCAGATGACAACTGTAATCCTGTTTAGGCAAGTTTATGTAAGATATGGAAAAAACTGCGCAGATTCAATAATGTCAGAGACGAGGAAGGGTACTAGAGAGAGGGTGGAATGACAGCCTGCTATTTTGAACCGTCTTCAGATGTGCGCATACCTCGTGCGCCGCGAATACGTTCGAGGGACGCCTGGACAAGATTCAAGTCTTCATCCAGAAAGTGCCGCGAAAACCGCCGGGCCCGACTTACTTCCAGATCGTCGATTTCGGCCAACACAAGTTCTTCGTGGAAAAGCCGGCCGCTGGCAATTGTCACGCCGCTCGGATTCGTCACGCTGGAACCTCCCCAAAAATTCACCCCATCTTCGTATCCAACCCGATTGCTGAAAACGATATACGAACTCAGCAGGCGTGCGTAAGCTTTGTGATGTTCCTGATTGACCGTGGCGCTTCCGATCTCACCGGGACCGGCACCAATGCGCGAGGGGCTTGCAGTAGGTGAGATGATGGCCTCCGCGCCATCAAGCGCCAGCACGTAGGGTAACGAAATATGCCAGAGATCCTCACATATCAATATGCCGAACCGGCCCAATTTGGAATCGAACGCTGCCACTTGATGACCTTTGCTGAAGTATCTCCCCTCTTCGAACATTCCATAGGTAGGCGGATAGATTTTGCGATGTATGTGCCGGATCAGCCCATCTTCAAGAAGCATCGCCGAGTTGTAGAATCCATGATCCTCGGCGCTCTCAACGAAGCCGACGACGATGGAGATCGAACGGCTGGCCTTCCTCAACGGTTCAAGCCGTTGGTCATTGAACGGGTTCAAACCTACATCCCAGGTGAGATCTCGCAATGTGTACCCGGTCAGACTCAGCTCGGGAAACACCACCATCTGTGCCCCCTGTTCCTGCGCTCGTGCGATGGACGAAAGGTGGATCTTCAGATTGGCTTCTACATCCCCAAGCTTCGTGTCGATTTGAGCAAGTGCAACGTTGAACTTCATCGGTATCCGCTTTGAAAAGGAAAGACTCTCAGGTGGAAGCGCGCGTGATGCTATGATAGGGCTACGTCATTCGGCAATTCGTTTTTGTCATCGCTGCGGACAGGAAAATGCGAAGCCAGATGCTCGCCCACGGACCGTACCGCCGCCAGAAGACCGTCGCGGTATTCGGCATTCGCGAACTTCTCCGCCATCATCTTCGCGATCCCGTCCCAGGTTTTTGGGGCCACGCGCTCATTGATGTGCTCGTCCGCAAGGATGAAGAACTCTCTCGCCTCAACGAGAATGAACAACAACACGCCGGTCCGTTCCTCGGTTTTGATCATCCCCAGCCGGGCAAACTCGAGACGGGTAAGCTGCTCAACCGACGATCCCCTTTCGCGCTTCGCGCGTTTTTGCCGGATCGCAACGCGGATCTCACCCGATGTATGGCGCTCGGTCTCCGTTATCGCCTCGGCAACAGCTTTCAACTCTTCTCTCGACAGAAATGATTTCACCAGGTTTGCCACACTGCACCTCACGACAGGTCGATCATTCGTATGTCTTTGATGTATTGGACGGTCTTATCTTCCTTCAGGTTGATCAGCTTCTCCATCTTCGACTCGATCCGTTCAACATTCTCCCGAACGATGGCGAGGTACTTCGCCCTCTTATCACCCCCGGTCTGCTTCACGAGGACGTCGACGATGTCCTTCATGTTCTTGAGAGGTGCGCTGATCTCGTTCGTTATTCCGACAATCATCTCCTGCATTGCTTCCAGTCGTTTCTGCCGCACTTCGAGTTCGGCTATCTCCTTCTGGAATTTTCGTTTCTCGACAACCGACATGATCGTCTTCGGAAGAATGGGAGTGCTGATTTCCTCCTTCACAAGGTAATCCTGAACTCCCAGTTTCATCACTTCCACGGCGAGAGCCATATCCTTATTCACCGTCAGGAATACAACCGGGATCGGCACCTCCTTCTCCTTGAGCATTTTCGTAATCTCCAGGCCGTTCATCCCGGGCAGGAAGTAGTCCATGAGGATCGCATCAATGGCGGGATTGCGCACTGCCTCATCGATTCCTTCCGGACCATTCTCCTTCCAGATC
>DOWV01000147.1:44706-53622 GCA_003519375.1 Bacteroidota bacterium | reverse complement strand
ATTCTCCTTCCAGATCACCTCAATCTCCGCTTCGTCGAAGCGGCTGAGATAGATCTTCACCAGCTTGGCGAAATCGATGTTGTCTTCAATCAACAACACCGTGACATGCTTCTTCATACGCGACATCTCCTTCAGTTTACTTCGACGGCGCCTTCGAGCAGAGCGAGTCAATGGATTTCAGCATAGGAGTGACATCTTCGAGGATTTCGGACTTTGAGACATAACTGCTCGCGCCCAGTTCATACGCACGACGGACATCTTCATCACGCTCCGAACTGCTCACAATCACCACAGGGATCGACTTCGTTGCCTCCTCCGCTTTCAACATGCGCAGCACTTCCCGTCCGTCCAGCCTGGGAAGATTGAAATCGAGGAAGATCAAATCAGGTCGCCTCCTCTGTCGGGCGGCTTGCTCCTTGAGGTACGCGAGCGCGCTCATGGCATCGCCAAAATACATGAATTCATCGTTCCGCCCGGTCTTCTGAAAGATCCATTGCAGGATATTGGCATGATCGCGATTATCGTCGATAAGCAGAATACGCATGTGTCCTGGAGTTGTCTGCATGTGTCGTTCTCATCCGCTGGGAATTGTGAATCGGAATGTGGAACCTTCTCCGACGTTCGAATCGACCCAGATTCTTCCTCCCTGTGATTCGATGATTTTTCGAACAATGGTCAATCCAGCTCCGACTCCCTCAAACTCTTCCTTCCTGTGCAACCGTTGAAATATCAGGAAGATTTTGTCAAAATGCGCCTTCTCGATCCCGATGCCGTTGTCTCGAACAAACACCGTAGTCGCATCCGGAGAGGATACGGCACCGATTTCGATCTTTGGAACCGGCTTATCCGAAAATTTTAAGGCATTTGCCACCAGGTTTCGGAACACGATACGCAAATGCGTGTCAACCCCCAGCACGACGGGCATGTCCTCCTGAACAACGATTTCAGCATTCCGTTCCCTGATCGAAAATCGAAGTTCTTCCAGCACGCCCGCGATCAGGCCGCCCAGCTCCACCCTCGTTCGCTTTTCGGCCAGCTTGCTGATCCTTGAGAGAAGAAGGAGATCATCAATGAGCCGCTTCATATGGCTGCAGGAATCCACCACAGCCTGAAGGTATTCTCTCCCCTTTGGATCAAACAGCGTCTGGTATTCATGCCGGATCATCTTCGCATATCCCTGCACACTGATCAACGGCTCTTTCAGATCATGAGACACGACGTACGTGAAGTCGTCCAGCTCTTTATTGCGGGCCTCGATCTCGATTGATTTCTTGATGGTTTCCTGGTACAGCTGGGCTTTTTCAATCGCGATCCCCGCGAGATGAGCAATACTTTGCACTAGCGTAAGGTGGTCATTCGAGTACGCCTGCGGACGATAACAGCAGACGGAGAGCACTCCGATCGTTTGCTGTTTCGAGACCATGGGCACAGAGAGCACGGATGATCCCGCCCACTCCTCTGCAAGATCCGCCGTTTCAGGGGCTCGGTGCGTATAATCCAGGAGCTCCATGAGCGGACGCCGCGAGAGAATGACCCGGCCGGTGGCCTGCGACTTATCGAGAGGAACGGAGGAGGCGTTGAGCGGAAGTGCAACACGACTTCCGTGCACCAGGTCAACACTATAAAGGGGACGCACCTCGGCTCTCGCCTCTTCGTACAATTCGATCAGGAATGAATCGGCCGGCACAACCTTCACGACTTCCTGATATGTTCTTCGCGCAATCTCCGAGGGATCAAGCGACTCCGTCAGGGCACTGCTCAAATCATACAAAACCTGCAGCCGTTGAAGCTGACGGCTCAGCTCTTCACGCGACGCCTGCCGCTCACTGATGTCGCGTGCGATATTGACCATGAGGACCGGTTCACCGGCGGCATTGCGCAGGAGGGTGGTATTCAAGCTTACTGCGACGCGTTCCCCGTTCTTCCGGAGCCACGTGATATCGAAATCGCGGAGCACATTGTGTTCGCGGAGTTTTTCGAGCCAGCTCATGAAGGAACTCAGGTTTTCCTCCGGCACCCAGGGATACGGAATCTCGGCGGCAAATGCCTCTCGTCTGCTGAAACCGGTGAACCGCTGAAACTCGTCATTCACGTCGAGTACCTTCCCCTGCAGATCCGTAATGACAAGGGCATCGACCATGGAATTAATGACGTTTCGAAGCAGACTTTCCGAATCGGTGAGCCGCTTTTCGAGCTCCTTCCGGTCGGTAATATCACCCACCGTCAGGTTTAGCGCCGGTGCACCCTTGTACCAGATCATGGCAAACGACGTCTCAACGTCGATCGTCGAACCGCCCTGTCGGATCATCCGCGTCTCAAACCGTGTGGGGATCGCTTCACCGCGGAACACTCTGTGCTGGAGCAGCGAGAAAAACATTCGCGATCCTTCATCAAGGAACTCACGGATCTCCCGTCCGAGAACTTCGTCGGCCGACCGGTACCCGATGAGCTTGCAGAAGGTCGGATTCACCACCTCGATCCTGTCATTCTGCAGGATGCAGATGCCATACGGTGAATTCTGAAAGAGCGCGTGATAGTCCGTCTCTTCATCGCCCCATGGAAGAAAGAACAGCTCATCCACCAGAGCACGGGTTCCGGAACCTCTCCACGTCGGCTGCTCCTTCGAGGGCTGACCGTGGATTCTGCTCAGAGTGATAAGCCGCAAGCCGCGCTCAAGGTTGTCGGCACGCAAACGGACCCGTACGGACATGCCCGCGCTCTGCAGCATGCGAACCTCCGCGTCAAGTGGCTCGTCGTGGGAGAGTCGTGCCCGGAAACTTCCGGCAGTGGTCGTTCCCTGAATGGTAAAGAGAGAGTCGAGAGTATCCTGCAAGACTGAGGTTCTTCGCCGGCACAGAAGCCGAAGCGCAATATCGTTCACCGCGAGGCACCGTCCGAACCGATCGGTAATCAACAGGGGGATGAACGATTTCGTGAAAGCACTTTCGAAAAGTCCGGCCGAAACCTTTCCCAACGGCAGTTTCTTTACTGCCGCGGGGACAACTGCCGTCCGAACGCTTCTCCCCTTGCGGCTCTTGGGACGATATGACGAATCTGATTTCAATAATGCTCTGCCTGAGAAAATGCCTGATGTTCCGTGTGTTTCCAAAAACAGGTCCGCCTGAAGCCGGATCGTGTTACCAGCTCCCCGTCGATCCTCCGCCACCCGCCATTCCACCACCGCCACTGAACCCACCGCCGCCAAACGAGCCGCCCCCAAACCCACCTCCGCCGCCGGATCTCCACCCCCAGCCGGAATGGTATGCCCATTTTCCAGACCCGATGACGAATTTCCTCTTTGAGCTGAACATCGGCAGGATGAAAGCTCCGAGGAACCCGAGGAAGAAAAGAGCCATGATAATCGACGTCATCGGAGCGAGGCGTCCCTTGTCTTTCAACTCATACTCCCCGGCCGATGCTGCCATGATCGCCTTCACACCCGCGAGGAGACCTTCGTAGAACTCCCCGTTCTTGAAGTGGGGCGTGATTTCCCTTGTGGTGATCTGAGATGTGAGTGCGTCCGGCAAAACACCCTCCAAACCATAACCGACATCGATCCGCACTTTCCGATCTTGCCTGGCAACAACGATTAAGACCCCGTTGTCTTTTGCCTTCTGACCGAGTTTGTTCTTCTCGAAAACACTCATGGAATACTCTTCAATCGATCCGCCTTCGATCGTGTTGACGAGGAGGATCGCCAGCTGGGTCGACGTAGAATCTTCAAAATCCCTGAGGCGGGATTCAAGGTCTTTCCACTCGGCGTAACTCAGGCTGTTCGTGAAATCGGTCACGCGTTGCTGAAGCACAGGGATTTCGGTCTGTGCTTCGGAAGTCGGCACTGCTGCGATGACGCAAGCGACCAGAACCAGCATCGATAGTGTTTTCATGCGGACCCTAGAATTTCACATCCGGAGCTTTGTCGGATCCCGAGGTTGCTGCGAAGTAAGCTTTTTCCTTGAACCCGCCCAGCGATGCAATGAAGGACGCCGGAAATCTGCGAACCATGACATTGTACTCTTGAACCGTCTCTCCGAATCGGCGGCGTTCAACTGCAATACGGTTTTCCGTCCCTTCGAGTTGTTGCTGCAATGCGAGGAAATTTTCGTTCGAACGCAGGGCAGGGTAGTTTTCCGTCACCACGAGCAGGCGTGAGAGAGCCGAGCTCAAGCCGTCCTGGGCCTGCTGGAAGCGGGCGAATGCCTGCGGATCATTCAGAATTTCCGGCGTCACAGCCATTTGACCGACACGAGATCTCGCCTCAGTCACACCTAGTAAAACCTCTTTTTCCTGCTTTGCGAAACCCTTGACGGTCTCCACAAGGTTCGGGACCAAATCATATCGCCGTTGGTACTGGTTCTCGACTTGACTCCAGGCCGCCTTCACACCCTCCTCGGAGGTCACGATTCGATTGTAGGTCGAAATCCCCCATCCCACAAAGATCAACACCACCAACACCAACACAACCACCACTCCCAGAACAATTGCAACTGACCGTTTCATGCTCTCTCCTATTCAATTATTCTTCAGAACACGTCCGCCATTGCCCGGCAATGCCGGAATTACACGCAATTTGGACGTTTCGTTCAAGCGAATTCTAAGCATAGTAGCAAAACTTGGCTGGAAAAACAAGAATCTGGGTCGGGAGTTCGTCGACAATGTCGAATCCCTGGCATCGACGGAGATGTACGGAAAGAAAAAGGCGACCTGAGGTCGCCTTATAGAAGATATTCGATCAGAAACGATCGGGCTCTAATGCAAGAGTGCTCGTGAGATCACGATCCTCTGAATCTCCGATGTACCTTCATAGATCTCGGTGATCTTCGCGTCCCTCAGATAGCGCTCCACGTGGTACTCACGCATATACCCATACCCTCCGTGGATTTGCATCGCTTCGAGTGCGCACTCGACGGCGATTTTTGAAGCGAAAAGTTTGGCCATGGCTGCCATCGGTCCGAAGGGCTGGTTCTGATCCTTCAACGTCGCTGCATTCAGAATCAGACCCCGTGCCGCCTCGATATTCGTGGACATATCCGCAAGTTTGAACTGAATGGCCTGCAGATCCGCGATCGGCTTCTCGAACGCCTTCCGTTCTTTGCTGTATCTGATGGAAGCTTCCAAGGAAGCTTCTGCAATCGCAAGGGCCTGCGTCGCAATCCCGATCCTTCCGCCATCCAGCGTTTTCAGCGCGAACTTGATGCCGGTTCCCTCCTCACCGACCCTGTTCGTCGCCGGGATTCTGCAATCCTGAAAGGCGAGAGATACGGTGTCGGAGCTGCGGATACCCATCTTCCGTTCTTTCTTCGCGACGGAGTATCCGGGAGTACCTTTTTCAATAATGAAAGCGCTGACACCCCTCGGTCCCTTCGACCGGTCGGTGGCTGCCATGACCAACACGTAATCGGCGTTGGCGCCATTGGTAATGAAATTCTTTGTGCCATTGATGATATAGGAGTCGCCATCCCGCGTTGCTGTCGTTCGCTGGTTCGTGGCATCGCTTCCAGCCTCGGGCTCGGAGAGAGCAAATGCGCCGAGTTTTCTGCCGGCGGCCAGATCAACAAGATACTTCTGCTTTTGTTCCTCGGTGCCATGCGCCTCCAACCCCCAGCAGACAAGAGAATTGTTCACGGACATGATCACGCACGCCGAAGCATCGACCTTACCGATCTCTTCCAGCGCCAGTACATACGAGATGGTGTCGAGGCCCGCACCCCCGTATTCTTCGGCGACCATCATTCCCATAAAGCCCAGTTCGCCCATTTTCTTCACCGCGTCGTACGGGAACATTTCCTTCTCATCCCGCTCGATGACGCCAGGTGCCAATTCATCCTGGGCGAATTGCCGCGCTGTATCCCTGATCATGAGGTGCGTTTCAGAAAACGTGTAATTCATAACTCGCCCTTATGCAGTCGTGTACGTATAGAATCCTTTTCCCGTTTTCCGGCCAAGATGACCGGCAGCCACCATTTTCTTCAAGAGAGGGCAAGGACGGTATTTCGAATCCCCCAGCCCCTTGTAAAGGACTTCCATGATCGACAAACAAACATCGAGCCCGATGAAGTCCGCCAGGGTCAGCGGACCCATCGGATGATTCATCCCCAGTTTCATCACTGTATCGATAGCCTCCGGCGTTGCGACTCCCTCCATGACGCAATACATGGCCTCATTCAGCATCGGAAGCAGTACGCGGTTTGAGATGAAACCCGGATAGTCGTTCACCTCAACCGGGACTTTCTCGAGCCGTTCTGAGAGCCCTTTGATAACCTGATACGTGGCGTCTGAGGTTGCGAGCCCCCGAATCACCTCGACCAGTTTCATCACGGGGACAGGGTTCATGAAGTGCATCCCGATAACCTTATCCGGTCGTGACGTAACTGCCCCGAGCTCGGTGATGGAGATGGAAGATGTGTTCGAAGCAAGTATGGCTGACGGCGTCGAGTGCCGGTCGAAATCCCTGAAGAGATGTTTCTTGACAGCTTCTTGCTCGGTGACGGCTTCAACGATCAGGTCCGCACCTGAACAGGCTTCCTGCAGGTTTAAGACTGGCCTGATGCTGCCGAGAATGTGACCCTTCTCCTCCTCCGTAATGGTGCCCTTTTTGATCTGTCGATCGAGATTGCCACGTATCGTCGCCAGTCCGCGATCGACGAATTCCTGTTTCACATCGCACAACAGAACGGCGAATCCGTGTTGCGCAAAGACGTGTGCAATTCCGTTTCCCATCGTTCCTGCACCCACCACCGTGACTGCTTTTATCTGATCAGGCGCCATAGCTCCGTCCTCTGAGAAGGGGTGTCGAAATATGTTCGGTCACGAAATCATTTCCACGATCACTGCACTCGCCTCACCTCCGCCAATGCATATCGCCGCCATGCCGAGTTTCTTCTTCCGTTGCTGCAAGGCACTCAACAAGGTCACGAGGATTCTCGCACCGCTTGCCCCGATCGGATGGCCGAGCGCAACGGCGCCGCCGTTGACATTCAGCTTCCCGGAATCAATGTCCGTCAGCTTCTGAACTGCGAGAGAGACAACAGCGAAGGCCTCGTTGACCTCAAAGAGATCGATCTGCGGGACAGCCAGCTTTGCCTTCGCAAGCACCTTCGCAATCACGTCGGCTGGCGCTGTCGTAAACCACTCCGGTTTCTTCGCCGAGGAACCCTGAGCAACAATACGGGCAAGCGGCTTTACACCGAGCGCAGCAGCTTTTGACGCTGACATCAACACAAGCGCCGCCGCTCCATCGTTGAGTTTCGATGCGTTGGCAGCCGTTACGGTTCCATCCTGCAAGAACGCCGGCTTGAGCTTGGGAATTTTCTCGAAGTTCGTTTTGAAGGGCTCTTCGTCCTGGTTTATTGTCGTGTCTCCTTGTTTTCCCTTCAGGACCACCGGCACGACTTCGCTGGTAAAGCGTCCTTCTTTCCATGAGCTCTGCGCACGTTGATAACTCTCCACTGCGAACTCGTCCTGCGCCTCCCGCGGGATCGCACATTCCTTCGCGCAAATCTCGGCGGCATTTCCCATATGAAAATCGTTGTAGACATCCCACAGCCCGTCACGAATCATGGAGTCTATGAGCTTCGCGTGACCCATCCGCAATCCATCGCGAGCCTTTTCGAGAAGATACGGAGAATTCGACATGCTCTCCATACCGCCGGCGATCACCACCTCAGCGTCCCCGAGGGCGATCGCCTGTGCGCCGAGCATCACAGCCTTCATTCCCGACCCGCACATCTTGTTGACTGTCAAACACTCCACGGAATCTGGTAATCCGGCAAACAGGGCAGCCTGACGGGCGGGAGCCTGGCCAAGACCGGCTGTCAGGACATTTCCGAGGATAACCTCTTGCACATCGCTCTTCTTGATTCCCGCACGACGTACGGCCTCCTCGACGACGATTGAGCCGAGTCTCGGCGCGGGCACAGATGCGAGCGAACCCATGAAAGAGCCAATAGGAGTCCGGCAGGCACTCACGATTACGACATCGTTTGCCATAGAGTAACCTTCGTTGTACTGACTATGATTTGCAGGAAGGAAATTCGTTTTCGGGCTGTGCGCCACGATCTCCGCTTCGAACTTACGTCAGCTGTTCATCGACTTCAAGAACTCCTTGTTCGCTTTCGTCCCCTTCATCTTCTCCAACAAGAACTCCATGGCGTCCACGGGCGTCAGGTCGCTGAGCAGTTTGCGGAGGATCCAGACTCTGTTGAGCTCTTCAGGATCCTGCAACAATTCTTCCTTACGTGTTCCAGATTTGTTGACGTCTATCGCCGGGAAGATTCTCCGGTCGCTGAGCTTGCGATCAAGAACGATTTCGTTGTTGCCCGTCCCCTTGAATTCCTCGAAAATCACCTCGTCCATTCTGCTTCCGGTCTCCACGAGCGCCGTCGCAATGATCGTAAGGCTGCCGCCTTCTTCGATGTTGCGTGCAGCACCGAAGAACCGCTTGGGACGGTGAAGTGCATTCGCGTCCACACCGCCCGACAGGATTTTGCCGCTGTGTGGAATGACGGTGTTATGCGCGCGGGCGAGACGTGTAATACTGTCGAGAAGAATGACCACATCTTTCTTCGCCTCGACAAGCCGCTTCGCCTTCTCGAGAACCATATCGGATACCTGCACGTGACGTTCCGGCGGCTCGTCGAAGGTTGAACTGACGACTTCGGCGGCCACAGTCCGCTCCATGTCCGTCACTTCTTCCGGGCGCTCGTCAATGAGCAAGACGATGAGCTTTACTTCAGGGTGATTGCGGATGATACTGTTGGCGATTTTCTGAAGAATGACCGTTTTGCCGGCTTTTGGCGGAGAAACGATCATACCGCGCTGCCCCTTCCCGATCGGTGACAGGAGATCCATGATTCTCATGGAATATTCCCCGGGAACGGTCTCAAGCTTAAGGCGGTTCGTCGGATACAGAGGCGT
>DOWV01000147.1:43969-44398 GCA_003519375.1 Bacteroidota bacterium | reverse complement strand
TAGTTGACAGACCGGAGGAAACCGTAGCCGTCAGGGAGAACCTCCAGGACCCCCTTGCTGAAGCTCAGGCCGTCTTTCGTGGTCTGCGCCTCGAGGATCTTGAAAATCAATTCCTGTTTTCGGAGATCGCTGTAGCCGGATATATTCAGCTCTTTCGCGATCTGATTCAGTTCTGCGATCTTTTTGGACTTGAGTTCGGTGATGTCCATTGGCATGACGAAACAATCCTATTGAGAAAGTGGAATGATGGAACTTAGGGCCGATGAAATCCTCAAACAACCGGTGAGGATGCCTTCCGTGAAGGTATCAAAGGTTGGGAATTGCGAACTGGCGATTTAGAAGTGACTGGGATGGATGCAAGAAATCACGTACGGAAGAACTACATGAACTTCACCTTGAATATACCCCAATAGGCACTGATTGTCAAGC
>DOWV01000147.1:42163-43762 GCA_003519375.1 Bacteroidota bacterium | reverse complement strand
CGCCAGTGCAATCCCAGCCTCGACACTCAAGGCAGCGCGCACGCGGCTGCCTGCCCGCTGAAATGCCGCAGCAACATCGCTCGCAGATCGTGCACGCGCCGATCTCGGAGCAACCGCGACAACATCTTCCGACAAAGACGCCAGGTCGAGGACCATGGGGAGATATTCCTTGTCCTTCAGTACTCCGAAGACTGTCACCAACCTCCCGAGCTTGAACGCACGCAGAGCCTCTACAAGTACCTTCACCGCGTCCGGATTATGGGCCACATCGGCAACTATTCTGGGCTGTTCTCTTATGACGGAGAGCCGACCGGTCAACCCTGTAAGTTCCTGGACGTTTGAAAGCCCCTCCCGTTCCGATTCCTCCGATAGATCGAATTCTCCGGACGCCCTCAGAATTTCGAGTGTAGTAAGTGCAAGAGCAAGATTATTGAACTGGTGCCGCCCCGGAAGGGAGAGTTTGAGATTTTTGAACGAGACTCCTTTGCCAGTGAAGTCAAGAGTTGATCCTTCAAGTCCGGAGGAATGCACTTTGACAGAATAATCCGTGGCGATGAAGATCTGAGAATTTTGCCTGCGCCCGACGCGCCGTATGACAGAAAGCGCCGCGCGATCCTCCGTTGCTGTCACGCAAGGTCTTCCCCGTTTGATGATTCCAGCCTTCTCAAATGCGATCTTCCCTACCGTCCCGCCGAGAATCTCCGTGTGATCAAGACCGACATTCGTGATGATCGAAACAAGGGGTCTGATGACGTTTGTCGAGTCGAGCCTCCCCCCTAATCCGGCTTCAACGACGGCTATGTCGACCTCTTCAGCAGCAAAGTGGGCAAACGCGAGAGCGGTGGTCGCTTCGAAAAAAGTCGGATGCTGCGTCAGGATGGACTTTTTCAACTTACTCGTGAGGCGCGCCACGGCAACCTTTGCGATTGGCTTGCCGTCGATTCGAATCCTTTCTTCGAATCGTACCAGGTGAGGTGACGTATACAGTCCCGTGCGATACCCGGCACTCGTAAGGATAGCGGCAATCATCGAGGCTGTTGAACCTTTGCCGTTCGTCCCGGCGATGTGCAATGCCTTGAATTTCTTATGAGGATTGGAGAGCTCCTTGAGGAGCCGGTAGATCCCTTGCAGCCCAAATTTCATTCCGAGCCGCTCGAGCTGAAGCAGAAGTCGAAGAGATTCTGTATACGTAAGCAACTGAGGATGCGCCCGTTAGAGCCAGGATTGTAGAATTGAAACCTTCACGTTGGATTCCATCGCGCCGACGAGATCTCCTACGTCCGCCAATCCCTGTTTCTCTGCGAAGGCTTTCAGACCAACAGCGACTTTCATTCCCGCGGCGGGATCGATAAAACTTGCCGTGCCTACCTGGACGGCTGTCGCTCCAACCATGAGAAACTCGACGGCATCATCGGCGGTCATAATCCCTCCGATACCGAGGATGGGAATTTTCACAGCCTGAGCCACCTCGTACACCTTGGCAAGTGCGATTGGCTTGATCGCAGGTCCGGAAAGTCCGCCGGTGATCGTGGAAAGTTTCGGTTTACGGGCATGGATATCGACGGCTAGTCCGATGAGCGTGTTGATGACGGAGACAGC
>DOWV01000147.1:39110-41943 GCA_003519375.1 Bacteroidota bacterium | reverse complement strand
AGTGCCCGCAGCTTTGCAGTGATCTCGCAAGTCATCTCCCGATTCGTTCCAAAGTTCAATCCGCCCTCTTTCACATTGGGACACGAGACATTGATCTCATATCCGTCGACGCCTTCTTCGCCATCAAGAAGTGCAAGGACATCACAGTACTCCTGAACTGAACTCGCGGCGATGTTTGCGATAATCACGGTATCCAGCGTCCGGAGATAAGGCAGCTTCTGCTGGATGAAAGTGTGAACTCCGATGTTTGCCAGACCGATGGAATTGAGCATCCCGCTCGGCGTTTCAACAATTCGTCTCGGCGGATTACCATCTCGGGGCTTCCAAGAGAGGGATTTCGTGCAAATACCCCCGAGCGCATTCACGTCCACTACGTCCCTGAGTTCATCTCCGTACCCGAAGGTGCCGGAGGCAACCAACACACGGTTTTTGAATTCGACGCCGCGAATTGAGAAGGATTCTTTCATCGTTCAACGCAGGACAATTTCGTGACTGTTGAATGTTGGGCCTTCAACACACACCAACGAATACTTCTTCTTTCCATCTGTCCGCTCTACCGGACAACCCTGACAGATTCCCATACCACAGGCCATGTCGCCCTCCAGCGATAGCTCGCACCCGATGCCTTCCGAATCCGCTACCTCTGCGAGCGCTTTCAGCATACGGGTCGGTCCGCATCCAAAAATCTTCATTTTCTCCGGCTTGTTCTCAGACAAATACTTCTTTAACGCGTCGACAACCGTTCCATGAAAACCCTTCGAACCATCATCAGTCGAGATGTGGAGGCCGACGAGGAACCTCCCGGTAAGTTGATTCGCGGAGCGGGCACCAAGGAAGGTGTGGATGCGCTTCTTTTCGCGGAGGAGTCGATCGGTAAGGAACGGCAGCGGCGCGGCCCCAAGTCCGCCACCGACGAGCAATGCCGCCTCGTAGTTCCCGCTGATGTTGAACGGAATTCCGAGCGGACCAAGCACGTCGACGAGATCACCTCTTTTTCGCGACGCGAGCATTCGTGTACCCTGCCCGACAACATTGAAAACAAGCTCCAGCACATCCCCTTCTACCCGGGAGATGCTGAACGGTCGGCGAAGCAACGGCAGACACCCGTCACCGCAACGGACATTGATAAACTGGCCGGGAGACGCATACTTTGTCAGATGCTGTGACCGAAGCCTGACCACGAAAATACCTTCGGCGATTACCGAACGATCGACCACGGGAATGAGAGCCTGTTCAATATGACGAACTGATTCACTCAATACTTCTCCTCGGATTCTTTCGCCCTCCGTGACCGCGTCGTGTCTCGCGGCATGCGTATGCGCTCAATCTCGTCAAGATCAAGAGCTCTTTTGACTGAATCGGTCGGAGCGTTCTTCAGCAACAACTTGAGCCCTGTCGTGTCTGCACCGGCTTTTCCTGCAGGGGGTCCCCCGGACTTGAACGTTGAGTCAGCGGCCGCAGAGGCTGAGCCCGCACGAGGAGGTCCCTCGAGCGCCTCTCCCGTTTTCGTCTTGCTGGAGTCGGCAGCAGGAGGTTCGGGCGGTGGAGGTATGCGGCGCACCGCGGCAGCCCCATAAGCGGTCGCTCCGAACTTCGCAGCAAGCGTTTTGTATTGTGCAATCGCGCTGTCGGGTTCTTTCAAATCATGCTCATAGATCCACGCCAGTGTGTAAATACTCTTCGGAAGATAGGTCGAGTCGGCCGTCTCTTTTACGAGAACGGACAGGGAATCGACAGCCCTCTGGTAGAGACCTGCCTGGAAGAGTGATTCTGCGACAAAAAACCGGGTGCGCGCGACGTCAGTCGTCTTGATCGTCGGCGGGAATCCGAGAGCGACCCTTGAGGCCTCGACCCACCTCGACCTGGGATATGTACTCAAAATAAAGAGGTAGAGTTCCTTCCGATCACCGAACCGGTCGAGTGTGTCTGCATTGGCGATACCGGCCATGAGGTATAACGCTCTTGGAGCGTTCACACTGTCAAGCTCAAAGTGGACAGCTCTGTTGAGCCAGAAATACGTGGAGTCCGGTGAGTCGAGGTCGGCATGGAACAGCTCGCCGAGCTGATACGATGCCAGAGCCCTCGAAGCCGCCGTCGTATTCCGATCCGGGCGGGGGATCATCCGATACTTTGGTTGATCGTCTTTCGTCACCTCGCTTCCCTCCGCAAACGCGGCGAGTGAGGTATCGACTGTTGGTTTCAACGAGTCTGTCGGAGACTTCGCGAGCATGGCCTGCTGAAGCAGAGTGTCCGGCTTCTGCCTTGCCGTGTCGGTTTTTGACACTAGCGGTTTCTTTGCGAGGGAATCCACGACAACCTCAAGCCGAATGGGCGAACCGGTGGAGTCCCGGGCAATCCACATACTGTCGGCATCAAAAATCGTGAGGATGCTGTCAGCTTTGTCATACTCCTTCCAGAGTGTAAAATAGCGCCCGAGGGCCGAAGACAGCCGCTGCGCCAGTTGCACCTGTTCTTGCGGTCCTGCCGTCGCAGCACGCTCATAAGCCATCTTCGCACCTGCGTAATCATCGAGATCGAACTGAAGAAGTTCCGCCAACTGGAAGGCCGCCTTCGCTCCCACTTCGGTCCTGTAGTAGAGCGAGTCAACGAGCTTGTAAGCCTCGAGTGCCTCTGCGAGCTTGCCCGACTGCGAGAAGGTCTCGGCTCTCTCAAGCCGGATTGTCCCCCGGTAGTCGATAAAGCGATAATCGGCTTCGATCTTTGCCAGCAGGGAAAGTGCGCGATCGAAATCCCCGACATAACGATAGCATATCGCGGCCCGGAGTTGACTATAGTAGAGCGTGTAGGCGGGCGGCGAGTTCTTTTCCACGTC
>DOWV01000147.1:38287-38945 GCA_003519375.1 Bacteroidota bacterium | reverse complement strand
ACATCGCCGAGAGTCGCGAACGCATCGGCAGCGATCGCGTTTTCTTCAGCTGCAGTGGCTGCTTCAGCCAGACTCTGGCCGACCTTCGTGGCGTCGTCAAAACGATTGAGGTGATACAGCGTCTTCAAGAGCCAGAGTTCTCCATCGAGAGCCAGCCCGCCGTTGGGATATTGGGCAACCAGTTCCGTGAATTTTCGCTCTGCTTTGACATAGTCTTCCTGATAGTAGAACGACTTTCCGATCAGGAACAGCGCATCATCGACGACGTTGCTTTTCGGTGAGAAGGCGAGAATATTAGAACATTTGTCTATCACGATCGCGAACTTCTGCTTCGGCGCGGCGGCGGGAGCCGCAACGCCTCCAGCCTGAGCGGTCTTCCCTTTCGCAGCGAATTGGGCGACGAGAACCTCGGCCTCGGCCTCGTCGAAGAGATTTTTTGCGTTGTAATAAGCGTTGAAATATGCTACGGTGTTTTCGTAGCCCTGGGAGAACCACCCACCCACGGTGCCGAAAACCGAACAACCGGTCACGCCAGCGACAGTGAGTATCAGGAAGAAGAGAAGTATTGCGCGGGTCAATCGCACGTTCAGCATGTTCACCTCCAATATATCAAACAAGGGCCTGGATTGCAAGCGCCCACCTCATGGCCTTTCCGGTC
>DOWV01000147.1:37018-38132 GCA_003519375.1 Bacteroidota bacterium | reverse complement strand
CCCGCGTCATCTTGTCTCTTCGCGAGGGTTCAGGAGCGGAGTGCACCGGTCAGGTCGAGCAGCGTGATGTTCACCATCGTAGCAAGTTACTTGGGGTTGGTGGGCCGGATGTCAATCTCGCTCACCATCGCTCGATCGGGCATCATGAGAGCTGCCACGATTGAATCTGCGACATCTTGCGGGTGAAGGATTTTCTCCGACCTCTTGGGGTCCGTGCTGGTGGAGGAAAAAGAGGTGTCAACAGAACCCGGGCATATAGTGATAACCCGGATGTTATGTTCCCGCACCTCGAGCATCAGTGAACGGGAAAAACCGATAAGCGCCCATTTTGTGGCAGAGTAGGCGGCGCCGCCGACGAATGAGTTCTTGCCGGCGAGGGAGGCAACATTCACAATGGCGCCCTGCTTCTGCGCTTCCATGAGAGGCAAGGCGAACTTGGTGCAGTTGAATACGGCCCTGACATTCAGCGCCCACATCGCATCGAAGTCACCTGTCGGCATCTCGCGCACGGGCCTGTCCATTGTGATGCCTGCGTTATTGACAAGGATGTCGAGCCGATGATACTTCGAGTCTGTTTCGGCAAAGAGCGCCTGTATATCTTCTGTGTCGGTCAAATCGGCGCGAATGGAATGCGCACTGCCGCCCGCAACCTCAATCTCTTTTTTTACCTGGTCGAGTTCCTTCATCGTCCGCGCCGTCAGAATGACCGTAGCCCCCTGTCGACCGAGCGTCAAGGCAACGGCTTTGCCGATTCCACGGCCCGCCCCTGTTACCAATGCGATCGATCCGTTGATTTTCATACCCGCAAATCCCCTCCTTGGGGACGGAGAACAACCTCTTCCACGATCATACTCGCCGGTTGACAGCTGATCTCATAGACCATCGCTGCCACTTCTTCCGGTTTCATCATCTGGTGGCGATACCGTTCCTGGTGTTTGGGGTGCCAGATCGAAGTCAGCACCGCGCCCGGATAAATGTTGACGATTTTAATTCCCTTTTGCCTCGTCTCGGCGCGAAGCACATTCATCATCGCCTCTGCACCCGCCTTCGACGCCGCATACGCAGAGGATCCTGTGTAGACTGATTTCCCGGCATAGGAGAGGATATTGATGAT
>DOWV01000147.1:29780-36778 GCA_003519375.1 Bacteroidota bacterium | reverse complement strand
TGCGATGTGGGCAACTTGATCATCGCGCCTGAGATCACACTCGGCGACCATCACACGGCCGGATGCCGTGGAGAGCTCTGCCTGAAGACTCCCGAGGTTTTCGATGTTGCGTCCCGTGGCGAAGACCGTGTCACCCCGGCTGACGAACGTTGTTGCGAGAGCCCGGCCGATTCCCGAACTCGCACCGGTGATCCATACGTTTCTCGGAATCTTCGCGGTACTCATGATGGAAGCGATCGATGAATGAGAGTGAGAAACTCGGATCGCGTCTTGACATCATCGCGGAACGTACCGAGCATCGCGCTCGTCGTTGCAACGGTATCATGCTGCTCCACTCCCCTCATCATCATGCAAAGGTGTTTTGCCTCCATGACGACTCCGATTCCGAGTGGTTTCAGGTGACGGAAAATGGTTTCTGCGATCTGCTGCGTGAGCCGTTCCTGCACCTGCAATCGGCGCGCGAACACTTCCACGATCCTGGGCATTTTGCTGAGACCGATGATCTTTCCATCCGGTATGTATGCAATGTGACACTTCCCGTAGAATGGAACAAGGTGATGCTCGCACAAGCTGAAAAAGTCAATGTCCCTGACGATCACCATCTCACTATATCGCTCGGTGAAGACGGCTTTCTTCAACACCTTTTCGGGATCCTCGTTGTATCCCTTGGTAAGGAAACCATACATCGCCGCGACGCGCGATGGGGTCTTGAGGAGTCCTTCCCGCCCCGGATCTTCTCCGATTTGCTTGAGAAGCTGCCTGATGATGTCTTCGAACTCAAGTTCCGATGCTTTTGCCGCCATTCTCAACCTCCTAGAACTTCGACCACGTTGTTTTCAGTCTCGTGCAACCGCACCGAATGGAGCTTCCCTTCGGTGATCTGTGGTTCGAGAATTTTCCAGAATGCCCTCGCAATATTCTCTGCCGTGGGGATGATCCCGCTGAGGAACTCCACGTCGTGATTCAGATGCTTGTGATCGACCTTCTCGATGATCTCCCGCATCACGATCGCTTTGAGTTTCTTGAGATCGATGACATACCCGGTTTCCGGGTTCGGCTCGCCTGCAACGGTCACCTCCAGGACGTAGTTGTGCCCATGGCCGTGCACGTTAGAACATTTGTCGAAGATCCTCTCATTCTCGGCGGCAGAAAACGAAGGATTGAAGAGACGATGGGACGCGCTGAAGGTCAGTCGACGGGTAACATAGATCATCTCACACCGCCTTTCCACGAAGCGCGTCCAGAACTTCCTCGGTGTGACCGTCCACCTTCACCTTCTGAAAGACGTGCGACACCTTCCCTTGAGCATCGATGAGGAATGTCGTGCGCTCGATGCCCATGTATTTTCGGCCGTACATCGATTTCTCTTTCCATACACCATATGCCTTCAAAACTTCTTTCGACTCATCGCTCAGCAGCGGGAAGGTCAGCCCGTATTTGGCTGCGAATTTGCCGTGCGATTCGACGCTGTCACCGCTGACGCCAAGAACCACTGCATCGCTCTTTTTCAGGGCCGCGATATTGCTCTGGAAAGAACACGCTTCCTTCGTGCAACCTGATGTGTCGTCTTTTGGGTAAAAATACAGCACGATCGATTTCCCTCTGAAGTCCTTCAGGGAGATTCTTTCGCCGTCCGATGACAAAAGAGAAAATGGCGGGGCCTTGTCGCCCGGTCTAAGCATAGTCGAACTCTCCTTTCACAGAGCACCTCCGCCCGAAGCCCTGAACCCCGGGTGGGCGGATGCGGAAAGCCGGATCATCCGGGCTTGACTACAGGGTTGAAAGAGCCTTGGTTATTTCGTCGTAGTTCGGCTCGACACCCGGATTGTCTGTAATCCAGGCGTAGCGGACAATTCCGCCCTTGTCAAGAATGAAAACTGAGCGCTTCGCTGTGGAGTATCCCTCGAGCCCGGCAAATCCCTCAAGCACGATTCCATAGGATTTCACGACTGAGCGCGTGTGATCGGACAGCAATGGAAACTGCAAGTTGTTATGGCTTGCAAACGCCTTGTTCGCGAACGGTGAGTCGACGCTGATTCCGAGCACCTGGGCATTGAACTCGTTGAAGCGCGCCATTGCATCGCGAAGCGTGCACCATTCTTTGGTGCACACTCCCGTGAAGGCTCCTGGAAAGAACACGAGCACGATGTTCTTTCCCTGGAATTCCGTCAGGGACCGGGGCTTCCGGTCTCCATCAATCAATGTAAACGCGGGTGCTGTATCTCCGACTTTGACAGCCATGGTTCCTCCAAGGTGATCATATGGATGTGTTTGTAATGTTCATGTTTCGTGGTAGATCCATGTTCCAGTGCATCCCCGAAGCACCGCGGCAATTCCGCCAAGAGGTATCACACAAACCACAGCCCCGCAGCACGTAGTCCGACTGCACGGTCATGAAACAAGCGCGAGGTGCTCAGTTCTTAGCAAGGCAGTCGGAGCACACTCCAAAGAAGTCGAGACGATGAGATTTGATTTCGCCCGGAACGATGTCCCTGACGCGATCGTGGATGTCGTTTTGAGGGGCAACGGGGAGGTCTCTCACCGTGCAGCAGCGTTCGCAGACGAAGTGGTAGTGCTGGTCCACCGTCGCATCATAGCGATGGATTCCCTCGCCGAAATCGAGTTCGCGAATCTTGCCCTGCGCCGTGAGGATGTGAAGGTTACGGTAAATGGTACCGAGAGAGACACGTGGAAGTAGTTCACGAACCTGTTCGTGCACCCATTCCGCGGTCGGGTGTGAGGTTGTGCACTTCAAGACCTGGTAGATCTTATCGCGTTGCCGGCTTCTTTTCGTTCCAAGGCCCTGCATACTGAAAGATCGTCTGACTGATAGGTGATACGAATGTTTTTAATATATCGAATGCACCAAGTAATGTCAAGGAAATCACCCATTTCTACGACCCTCACACCCTCGCGTCCTCCGACGAGCGCTCCGCCGGGCGATGTCTTCTCTTGAAACACTTCGTCGATCTCATTTGTTCCTGCACAAAGAAGTTTCGCGCGTGGGATTTCCAAAGTCCGAGAGACATGACGGCGAACGAAGAGAAAACAAGAAAGCCGGACATTGGTGTCCGGCTTTTTTTGAGTCTCCGCGGAAGGGGAGGGATTCGAACCCTCGATACCGCAAGCGGTATTCCGGTTTTCGAGACCGGCCGATTCAACCACTCTCGCACCCTTCCAAAAGCATCGCGTATTATCGCTGTCTTGCTTCAGCCCTCTGTTCGTTTCCGATATTGTGGGAACATCTCATCCAACCACTTCCGACCTACTCCACTCTTCAGGAAATGTTCTCTTTGCAGAGCCTCACCCTTCGTGTGATACGATTCAGTATGTACGAGGATCCAAGGCCGTCCTCCCCGTGTAAATCTACTCTGTCCCGCGTTGTGTTGTCGAAGACGATCCAACGGATCCTTTCCTGAACCTATGTAGCGTTTCAGGAGCTTCTCTGACCAAAGAACGTACACTGCGTGTTGTTGTACTAATGATTCCATTTCCGCAGCCTCTGCCGCCGATTCTCCGCCGAAGGCGGATGAGCCTCCGGCTCAAACCACTCTCGCACCCTTCCAAAAGCATCGCGTTCGGTGATTCAACTGAAGAATATAAAGATTCTTTGACCGAATTTCAATTCCGCGCGATCGGCTTCTCTTCCCTTCGCGTCGACGGGATCGATGCAGGCTACGGAGCAGGCTTCGAAAAACCCTTCCTCTCCATTTTCCCCCACGATTTCTTTCCACGAAAATAGTCCCAAAAGGCTTTTACTCTCCACCACGCCGTCAACTGCCTGTATCCAAAATTCTCCAACACGCCAAACGAGAGTAAGAGCGCAAGGTCACCAGGCTTGGGATATCGCTGGAAGGATATTTCCTCCAGAAGCACCGCTCCCACGGAGAACATCACTCCATAGAACAACGCAACGATGAAAAAGAGCAGAGAGAGCTCTTCATTCAAGGTTCCCGTTGCGATCATGATGCCCATCGAAACATACCCGAAAAACTCAAACGCCGGTCCGAGCAGTTCTACAAACACGAAGTAGGGCATCGCCGCCATGCCGACAACGCCATATCGACGGTTGAGGAACATTTTCCGGTGGATGAGCATTGTGTCCAGGAGACCCCTGTGCCAGCGATTCCGCTGCCTGCTGAGGACCCGAAGTGTGTCAGGTGCCTCAGTCCAGCAGACAGGATCGGGAACGAACGTGACCCGATAGCGCTCGTTCTTCTCCAGGTGAATCCGATGGAGTCTCATCACAAGCTCCATGTCCTCTCCGATGCTATCATGCTTGTACCCCCCTACTTTGATCACCGCATCCCTTTTGAAGAGGCCGAAGGCGCCTGATATGATGAGGAGCCCGTTCAGAGCCTGCCACGACATCCGCCCCGAAAGAAATGCGCGGAAATACTCGACTACCTGGAAAATTGGAACGAGACGGTCGGACAACCCCACCCTCACCACTCTCCCATTGACAACGTCACAACCATTCGCGATACGGACTATCCCACCGACAGCGACCACCTTGTCGTCTTCAAGAAATGCTCTCATCACCTTTTGAAGTGCATCATCCTCGAGAATCGAATCAGCGTCAATGCAACAAACGAAGTCGTACCTCGCCGCATTGATGCCGACATTTAGGGCATCGGCTTTCCCGCCGTTTTCCTTGTCAACAACAACCAGGCTGCGGTATTCCGGCAGCCTTGATTTATAGATCGCACGCACCGCTTTCGTATGGATGATCGGCCGGTACACGTGCTTCGAGCGGTACATCTTGAAGTATTCAATCATCTGGGCAAGCGTGTCGTCCTTCGAACCGTCGTTGATCACGACCGTTTCATATTTTCCGTAGCTGAGCTTGAGCAGGCTTCGGACACTCTGAATAATCGTCGGCCCTTCATTGAACGCCGGAGCGAGAATCGAGACGGGGGGCGTCAGCTCCGATTGCACGGTCAGGCGGAAGTCACAGAACTTGTCGTGGCGTAATTGGCTGAGAATCTCGCGGACGGAGATTACGAGAAGGATGGTATAGGTGAGACTGACCCCGATGAAATAGATCACCACAAACAGCAGGTATCCGCTCGTCAGGAATTGCACAGCCGCCTCCAGCCACGATTTATCCATGGGCCGGCTCCAAACCATATTCTTCCAGGACTTGCGCGGCGAGGTCCCGTGCCTCCCCTTTTTCTTGCTTCTCAGAATCCTGGAGGATCTTGATGCCTTTGAGCCCCGTCGCAGCAAGGGCTCTCGCGGCCGTTAGTCTCTCCTCCCAGTCATCGCTCGCAAGGTATGGTTCGAGCAAATCTACAATATCCGGACCGCCGGTTTTTCCGAGAGCTTCGAGCGCGCTCAGCCTGATTTCAGGGCTCCTGTGCGAGAGAAGTTCCGTCAACAGCTTCATTGCCCGGGAATCTCCCAACCTCCCCAGGGCTTTTGTAGCCTGTGCGCGGATCTTGAAATCACCGGTCGTGCGAATGAGATTCATCAGGGGATCCACCGCCCTCACGAATCCGATCTCAGCAAGCATTTCGATTGAGAACAACACGACTGACTGGTCCCGGGATTCAAGAGCCCCTGTCAAATGCGGAACAGCCTCTTCCTTGAACCCGGCGACGATCACTGAGAGTTCGATTGCCGTCCATCGAGAGATATTTCTGCTGAGCCGCAAGATCGTGCCGAGCGCGTCGACACCCACGAGCTTGATGAGGGCCTGCATTGCCTGGTGACGCACATCCGGATGGTCGTCCTCCAGGGCTGCAGTCAGGGCCGTAATCGACTTGCGTGCGCGCATCAAGCCGGCGTTTCGTGCCGCCTGAGCCCGAACCCACCATTTGCCGCTTTGAAGCATTCTCAACTCTTCTTCTACGAATTCCAAGCTGTAGAAGAAATAGACAAGCCGCTCAGCGGAGTCGCCGGAGATATCCTGTGTCATATCGATGAGTACGGCCCGAAGTACGTCTCGATGGAAACGTCGACGTGAGCGATTCATCTCTTCAAGGTGCTTTTTCGTCGGTGCGATAAGTTCTTCGTATTGGCGGAACACCGTGGACGGGCGCGGGTCGTCCGTGTTGGGGGCCAATTCGATCAGAAGAAACTCGGCGACTCGTGCGGAATAGATCCTGTAGAGCCGCTCGTACGCACGCGAGCGCCCAAGTTCCAGGGCCTTCCGCACGATCATCGCGACAGACGCCACGATAGAGAATATCGTTGCGGTCACGGCGAGGACGATGAGGATCAGGAATTGCAGTTGCACGGGAATCAGATACCTGGGTGGGGGGAATTTACCGGGCTCGCCTTGCCTCGATCAAGAAGATATCATGTGCCGCGCTTGCGGCGCATCAGGATATTTTTTACGCGGGCTGCCAGCTCATTCGGGCTAAAAGGCTTTGTGATGTAATCGTCAGCCCCGAGTTCAAGTCCTTTCAGGACTTCGTTTTCTTTGCTTTGCGCAGTCACCATCAGGATAGGGATATTGCGCGTTTTCTCATCGGTTTTGAGTGCCGCCAAAACCTCGAATCCCGTCATGAGCGGCATCATCACATCGAGGAGGATAAGATCCGGGATGATTTGGCCCGCCTTTTCCAAAGCGCTCTTTCCATCTTCAGCACAGACCACGGTATACCCGCTGTTCGTCAATTTGTATTCGATCAGGGATCTGATGTGTTGTTGATCTTCAGCGACGAGAATCTTCTGGGACATGAATTTCGAGTCACTTTCTTCGTGGTGACGACGAGGAGATAGCCCGTACGGCAGAATCATATCAAAACTTTGCCCGAAATCAAAGCCGATTGCATTTCGCGTGTTGTTTTGCTATTATCTGATCGGATCTTGGAGTCGACAAGTGTAGCCATTGAACATCAAAGCAAGGTTGGAGCTGGTCGCACTCTATCGGATCGACACTTCCCTCAGTATCATCGCTGGATTTTCCGGAGAGGTGCAGGAGTGGCTGAACTGGCACGCCTGGAAAGCGTGTTGGCGTTAATAGCGCCACGAGGGTTCGAATCCCTCCC
>DOWV01000147.1:5156-29651 GCA_003519375.1 Bacteroidota bacterium | reverse complement strand
GGTTCGAATCCCTCCCTCTCCGCTTCGAGTTCCTTAACTCTAAGCTGTTCCACAAATAACCGGCCCGGGAAGGGTACTGATCCACTCCATGCTGTCTCCTCTGATGACGGGTTGCGGTGAGACTGGTGGAAACCTCCTTTCGGGTACCGTAGGCTGTCGAATCTCCTCTACTCTTTTCACGAGTTTTCCGGGAGCTCCCCATGAAAAACCTGCATCTGTCCGTATGTCTGGTTTTTCTCACTTCGCTTGTCCTGATTTCGTCTTCGGCTCAAACAGTCGTCTCAATCAAGCTTGACGGCACGATCAATCCTGCCACAGCAGAGTTTCTTCACACCTCGCTCGTGAAAGCCGCGGAGCGCGATGCTGAATGCCTCATCCTGCACCTCAACACGCCTGGTGGATTGCTCAAGTCGACACGCGTCATGGTGACCGACATCCTGGAGTCAAGGATTCCGGTCATCGTCTATGTCGCCCCTCCGGGCGCTCAATCCGCTTCTGCCGGAGTCTTCATCACCCTCGCTGCGCATTACGCCTCTATGGCTCCGGGAACGAACATAGGCGCCGCACACCCCGTGACTCTGCAGGGCGGCCAGGATACGACCATGATCGAAAAGGCCACCAATGACGCCGCGGCATTTGTACGAACGATCGCTGAGAAGCGGCACCGCAACATCGCCTGGGCCGAAGAAGCAGTCCGCAAAAGCCTCTCCATCACCGAGACAGAAGCGCTGAAGACCCAAGTCATCGACGCCATCTCGAGGAATCTTGACAGCCTCCTCATCTCCATCGACGGAAAATCGTTCGAGACGCCCGTCGGAATGAAAACCGTTCACACAAAAGGGGCCGCGATAGAACTCTGGGAGATGAGCTTCACCGAACGGCTGCTCGATGTGCTGAGCGACCCAAACATTGCCTATATCCTGATGCTCCTCGGCATGTACGGCCTGATATTCGAACTCTATAATCCCGGCTCGATTCTGCCGGGCGTGGTCGGAGGTATCAGCCTCATCCTTGCATTCTATTCCATGCACACGCTTCCGATCAATTATGCCGGGCTTGCGTTAATCCTTTTTGCCGTCATTCTGTTTATCGCTGACATCAAAGTCGTGAGCCATGGCCTCCTCTCCGTGGGTGGCGTCATTTCGCTCATCCTGGGATCCATGATGTTGATTCGATCCGACTCTGCTCTGGAGTTCGTGCAGCTTTCATTCAGCGTCATTCTCACGTCTGCCGCGTTGTCGCTCGTCTTCTTCATGGCCCTCGTCGGCCTCGGTGTTCGCGCCCTCCGCTCCAAGCCCACGACAGGCCAGGAAGGACTCGTGGGTGAAATCGGCGAAGCTCTCTCGAAGCTGGATCCAACCGGGACCGTTCGCGTGCACGGCGAAATCTGGAATGCCGTCACGCTTGCCGGGACGATTCCCCAGAATTCCAAAGTTCGCATCGTGAAACTCGAAAACCTCACATTGACCGTAGAAGAACTCCGCCCGTAATCGGGCCATCGCTCAGAAAGGAGCTTTGTATGCAACCGCTCGGTGTCATCATCCTCGTTGTCGTTGTCTTCGTTGTTTTGATCATTTCGAATTCCATCCGCGTGCTTCGCGATTATGAAAGGGCCGTTATTTTCCGGCTTGGCCGCAAAGCGAAGGCTTTCGTCAACCCGGGAGGCGGCGGGAATGGCCCCGGACTCATTATTCTCGTTCCACTCATCGATCGGATGATCAAAGTCAGCCTCCGCACAGTCGTGATGGACGTTCCTCCACAGGACGTCATCACGAAGGACAACGTCTCCATCAAGGTGAATGCCGTAGTCTATTTCCGTGTGATGGACCCGGATAAGGCGATTCTCGACGTCGAAAACTACCTGTTCGCGACATCGCAGCTTTCGCAGACGACTCTCCGAAGCGTGCTCGGACAGTCCGAACTCGATGAGCTGCTCTCGGAGCGAGAGAAGATCAATCTGAAATTGCAGCAGATCATCGACCGGCATACCGAGCCGTGGGGGATCAAAGTATCGACCGTGGAAGTGAAGCAGATTGATCTTCCGCAGGAGATGCAGCGGGCAATGGCGAAACAAGCGGAAGCCGAGCGCGAACGCCGCTCAAAGGTCATTGCCGCCGAAGGAGAATTCCAGGCGTCGCAGCGGCTCGCGGATGCCGCAAAGATCCTGGCCGACCAGCCCAGCGCTCTGACGCTCCGGTATCTGCAAACTCTGCGAGAGATCGCGACAGAGAACAACTCGACAACGATTTTCCCTGTTCCCATCGATCTCCTCAAACCGTTCCTGAATGTCGAAGCCAAAAAGTAGGAAGAAGACCCCTGCACGTGAATTGCCCCGTACAGATCCTGTTCTGTACGGGCAAAGCACGCTCCAGAAGATCGTTGCGATTCAACTCTTGAATGATTCGACGGTCCGCCTCTACTCGCGCGGTGGCGGCGCCGAGAACGCTGCCGGCGCGGGCCGCGTGACATCGACCGACGCCGAGTTCTATCCTTTCTTTTTCCTTTCCTCCCCTTCCCTCATCGAGGGATTTTCAAAGAAGTTCTGGCTCAAGGAGCTCGCCGGTTCAAACTTCTATCGTTTCCTTGTGGCCTTCCAGCGATGGAATGATCTCTGGGAGGCTGTCCGGTTTGTCATGCAAACCTACAACCGCACGGCGTTGAAACGGGCAAGTCACTACTCCGAGATCGACCCGCTCCTTCTGAAGCCGGATCCTCTGTCGCAGTATCTCCTCCAATCGGGTGTCACGTTGTTCAAGGAGATGACCTTCGACGAACTTCGCAGAGTTCAGATCAGAATCGCGGCACATTCGAAGGCCGGTAAGCGGAGCGATCCCCGCAAAACCGAAGACAGAATACTCGCAGCCGCATTGACCGACAATACAGGATGGGAACAAACGTTCGATGGACGCAAGTTGTCCGAGCCTGAAATCCTCCGGGGAGTTGCCACAGCGATCGCTGAGCGCGATCCGGATGTTATCGAAGGTCACGATCTCTTCGATCAGGTCCTCCCTTACCTCATACTTCGATCCGAGTTGCACTCGCTCGATCTTGCTCTCGGCAGAGATCAATCGGCCCTGCGATCGTTCTCTCCAAGGGGAAATCCTCTCGAATCGCCTTCCGAGAATGCCGTCTATGAGATCGCAGGGCGTCATCTGCTCGACACGAAGTCTCTTGCCCATGCCTATGCTTCATCCAAAAGGCCTTTTGAACAGTACGGTTTGAGATATTTGTTGCAGCATCTCAATCTCCCTCAGACACAAGAACATCCCGCTGCCTCCCAGCGCCAGACCTCAGAGACTCCCTCGGAACAGGCGGATTCACTGGTGGTGCGTCTCCGCTCCGAGTGCACTGACATCAGCACACTCAGCCGCCACCTCACACCGAGCTACTTCTTTCAAGCTCGGATGGTACCACTCGCCTTCGATGCTCTTCTCCGGTCCGGCAGCGCCGCAAAAATCGAAAAGATGATGCTCCGCGAATACGTGCGGCAGAAGCATTCTGTTCCGAAGACACAGACCGGGACTCAACATTCTGGCGGCTATACCGATATTTTCGTCACGGGAATACTGCCCAACGTTCTCTCTGCCGACATCGAATCGCTGTACCCCTCGATCATGCTCACGCAGAATATCAAGCCCTCCTCCGACGAGCTCGGGACGTTTACTCAGATGCTCCAGGTCCTCACGGCGTCGCGTCTCGAAGCAAAGCGCCGGATGAAAACTACGGAGAGTGAGCGGGAACGCGAATCGCTGGATGCTTTTCAATCATCTCTCAAGATTCTGATCAACTCTTTCTATGGTTATTTAGGCTATGCACGCGGGCTTTTCAATGACTTCGAGCAGGCCGACCGGATCACGTCGGTCGGGCAGGCGCTCCTCAGAACGATCATTCATGAAGTGGAGATGTACAACGGCCGAGTGATTGAGGCTGACACCGACGGAATTTTCTTCATCCCGCCGGACAATGTCCGAGGCGAGAGTCAGGAAGAAGCATTCATTGAGAGGCTTTCTGCTTCGCTCCCGACCGGCATCAACCTGGTGCTGGCGGGTCGGTACAAGAAGATGGTGAGCTACCGGAAGAAGAACTACGCTCTGCTTGATTACTCCGATCGATTGACGATCAAAGGAAGTTCGCTCATTTCTCGCTCGCTCGAGCGGTTCGCGAAAGAGTACATCGCACTCTGCATCAACTGTCTTCTCCAGGAAGACATCGGGGGAATGCACAAACTCTATGTTTCGTTGGCGCAGGACATTACGAATCACAACTGGGAGGTGTATGATTTCTGTCGGACGGAGACTATTCGGGACTCCATCGAGTCATACGAAGCAGACCTGCGTGACGGCCAACGGAAACCCTCCGCTGCATATGAAGTCGCGAAGCGGTCGGGCATTATCATCAAGCCGGGGGATCGCGTTTCCTACTATGTCACTGGCACGCAGGCAGGTGTGAAGATTGTTGAAAATTCGAAACTTGCGGAAGACTGGCGGCCGAATTTCCCCGATGAGAATACACCTTACTACCTGGAGAGATTGAACGAAAGCTCCAAGAAGTTTGACCTGTTTTTCTCCCCCAAAGACTTTGAGAGAATATTCTCCACAGAAGATCTCTTTGGTTTCGATGCCAACCAGGTCCGCCTGATAACCGATCACACGATCCCACGCGATCAGGCCTCACAACCGGAAGAGGACACAGGCGAGTTCGGGATCTGGATAGATGAGTCAGGCTGACGACACCGCGGGCGGCAAAGTCATTGGCATGTAATCGATTAAAGCGTCAACCATAGACCGGAATCTTACGCCCCCCTATTTCCCCCTTCCTCGGGAGACATCCGCAAACCTCGCCGCTACGGCCCGCCGGCAAGGCGGGGACTTGATTTTTGTTTCGGCAAGTGCTATACTCGCAGTGTAATTCACCAACACCGTTTTTGTTTCAACAGAAGTGGTTTTGGCTGTCTCTCTCGGCAGGATGTAGTTCATAAGTTCTGCGAGGGCGTGAACAACAACCTTAATGAAGGGTGTCGGGCACAGCAAGACATCTTTTGTTTTTGAGAGACAAAAATTAGGTGTGCATGTTCAACCTATAAGGAAGAAGTCACCTTATGGAACAAGGTACAGTGAAGTGGTTCAATAATGCGAAGGGATATGGCTTCATCAAGCGCAGCACCGGTGAAGACGTATTCGTGCATTATAAGTCTATCAACGGTGAAGGATACAAGACGCTCAAAGAGGGCGACACTGTAGAATTCGAAGTTGAACAAGGCGCAAAGGGCCTCCAGGCTGTCAATGTAAAGAAGGCTCCCTAATTTCTGCCTCTCTAAGAAACACAAAACCCGCTCAGCTGATCCGAGCGGGTTTTTTGTTTTGCGGAATCTTCGTTTCACGTACTGCTCACACACGCACCTCGGTTCGATGTTCGGTGCTCCACTTCCGAATGTAGGCAACGATGTCGTTTGTGGAAGCACCCGGAGTGAACAGCTCGCCGACACCCAGCGTCTTTAGTTGTTGGATGTCCTTTTCAGGAATGATACCTCCTCCGAAGAGGAGAACATCGGTGATGTCCTGTTCTCGCATGAGCTGTAGTACTTTTGGGAAGATTGTCATATGCGCACCACTCAGCAGGCTGATGCCGATCGCATCCACGTCCTCCTGAAGAGCTGCCTCGACGATCATCTCAGGTGTCTTGCGAAGTCCCGTGTAAATAACTTCCATGCCGGCATCCCGGAGAGCCGCAGCCACTACCTTGGCTCCCCTGTCGTGTCCATCAAGACCTGCTTTTGCGATCAGCACTCTCGTCTTTTGTTGCATCGTCGCCTTTTACTCCTCTATAGTTGTTTGACCGCTCACAAATCATCACCTGCAGTGCTTTATAGAAACGGGTGAGGGGAAAACCGACGACGTTGTAGAAGCAGCCTTCCACTCTCTCCACGAACACCGCTCCATAGTCATCCTGAATGCCATAAGCACCTGCCTTGTCCATCGGCGATCCCGACGCTACATATTCTTCAATCTCTTCCTCCGACAATTTCCTGAACCATACTTTTGTTTTTTCGATGTCGACGATGCGCCTATGAGTCTCCACATCGACGAGCGCAAATCCGGTGTACACGGTGTGCATACTCCCGCTGAGCGACCTGAGCATCCGCTTCGCTTCATCGTGCGATCGAGGCTTCCCAAGAATCTTCCCACGAAGCACGACGATCGTGTCGGCACCGATAACAACTCCGTGCCTGCAGGCCTTCGCGATTTTCATCGCTTTGCTGAGTGCAATCCGCCTGGCGTTGTGCTCAGGAGTCTCATGGTCAAGGAGATTCTCCCGAACCGCACTTGGGCGAACCGTGAACTTCAGGCCAATTTGCCGAAGCAGCGTCTTTCGTCGCGGCGACTGCGATGCGAGAATGAGCGGCGGGTACTTCATGCCTCCAAAAACAAAAAAAGCGATAACAACGTATCGCTTCGCTGAGAATCGTATGGTTTATGTGCTATCGAAACATCGCCTTGATGCTACCCCACGTACGCTTCGTGACATCACTGACGTGCGAAACCGAGACGATTTCCGTCTCCGGAGCAGGGCTTTGTCCATTCACGATCCGGACTTTGTACTGATACAGACCGCCGCTTCCCTTGAAGGCGCTCTTATCGGTGAATTCGTACGTCGAACCGTTTCCCCGAAGCTGATCGACGGTTCCAATCGTGAGAAAATCACCCGACCATCCCGACCGGCGCATTATTTCGAACTTCTGGACACCTGATTCATCAACGGTCGCCCATCGGACCACTACATCAGAGCCATTGCTCTGTGCGGTGGGACGATCTTTGATAACTATCGCGAGAACTGTGCCCGCTGCGAGCACCGCAATCACGATCGAGAGTATGAATCGCCGGAGATTTCTCATATGACGTGTGAAAGGTAAATCTTACCCGATTAAAACACAAGTACTATTTACAGGCATCCGTCAGGCGTGTGTCGGGGAACAAGCACCCTATGGACACAGAATGATCTCCTCCTGTTCAGGAGAAAACCTTCAACCTGGGGAAAGTTCCGAGACGAGGACGCCCATGACGATCATTCCACCCCCGACCAGTCCCATTGGTCCGAGTATTTCTCCCAGCAAGAGAAATGCAAACCATGCCGCTAGAACCGGCTCTATTGAGAAAATCACTGCACTTCTTGTGGGCGTGGTGTCCTTTTGGAACCGGACCTGCACGGTAATGGCGATCACTGTGGCAAAAATGGTAAGATACAGAAGGGCAGCAATCGCACCTGTCGATGGAATAAAGGTGATAGACTCGACGAACGGTGCTGCCCCCAGACCCAGCAACGTGCAGACCAGAAACTGGGAGAGGGTGAGCTGGACGTGGTCTTCGCCTTTGGAGTACACATCGAGGTAGACAATGTAGAGAGCGAAGACCACAGCGCAAACAAGATTCAGCCCGTCGCCCAGATTGAACTCTGACCCGGCAGGTGACGTCAGAAGGTAGAGCCCGAACGTAACGAGAACAATGCCGATCACATTTCCAATCTTTGGCGGTCTGCGTTCAATAATCAGCTGGCAAATCGGAGTGAAGACGACCATCATCCCTGTGATGAAGGCAGATTTTGAAGCTCCCGTGTATTGAAGTCCGACTGTCTGCAGCGCGAATCCCAAAAAGAGAAGGGAACCCAGGATTGCACCCTTCCTCCACGAATTCTTCGTCATCGACCTGACACGACCATGAAAGAGAAGTGAAAGGATCAACGCCGCGAGAGCGAATCGAATACCGATATAAAAAAAGGGGGAAATGCTGGAGAGAAGATACTTCGATGTCGCGAACGTGCTCCCCCAGATGAGGGTTATCGAGAGAAGAAAAAGCTCGGCCTTGGTTCTGCTGCTCATCGGAATACGAAGATTACGGAATATCGCGCCTTCAGGGTGAATCGAGCCTGCATCGAAGCTCCTACGATCGTGTGGGGGGATCGTACGAAGCGAACAACTTGCCCCATTGTGACGAACGAAGCCATTGCCGAAATACCCATCGATCCTTCAAAGGCCAGCGGTAATAATCGTGGTAGGCCTCCGATCCGAAAATAAAGAGATGAACCAGCGGCGTCCTGAAGAAAATATTCTGGAATTTTCTCAGCGGACTGAACCAGAGCAGATCTCCGGCGAGACTCGCCGCATTGTCACCGACCGAGAAGCGCCAGTTCACATTGGAAATATCCTCACCAATGATCCTGATGTCTCTCGGGTCGCCGCATCCCAGCCCCCGTTCGTGCGCAAGCCGGATGTACTTGATCGACAACGGATCGAATCCCATCAGCTTCGCGGCGACGGCGTCGATGGCCACCTGGTCCGAGCTCACCAACACGACGTTCTTCTCTTCCGGATACATCGTGCGCGGCCCCGGCCCATTTCCAGCCGTCGTCCCATCCATCACGGCGACGATTCCGGTATGGATCTCCTTCTGAATTGCCAGGAGGTCGACGAGCGTTTCGTGAATCCAGGAGTGCGTATAATGGCGGTACGTCGTGAGAAGGCCTCCAAAAGCATTTTTCATTGCTCCGGTGGTCGTTGTGTAGATATGGCATTTGACGGTAGGCAAATGAACGATGTTCTTCCCCAGAAAATACTCCGGTATGCGAATCCCTTCCGGATAGATCTGATCGAGAACGAGGAGCGGAGTTTTTGGCTTGAACTCCACCCACTTCATGTCTTCTGCTTTAAAATTGAACTTCACCGGAATATGGTACTTCCGAAAAAGCGGAACGTACTTGTTAAGATCCTCGCCCTTGAACGCATCCGTTACGACCGTCATGTTCTGGACGCAGACGAGATCGCTGAATCCATTCCTGCGAAGTCCGAGGATGGTACCTTCCAATTGCCACGGTGTGGTGTTGGCAGCCGGAAAAGGAAAATGCCAGGAGATGTTGTCCTTGAGAATCGTCGTCGCCTTTTTGTCCAACGCAGACGCGATTCCAGCCCGTTCCATCCCCTGCTGAATGTCCTCAAGCACCGTCTCCGGGGAGGTTTTGATTACCACAACCGTCGGATCAACGGTCGGCAATCCGGTCACACGCGTGGGTGATTTTGGTTCCGGTAGAATCATTGCATGCCCAGCCAGTGTTTAATATCAGAGAAATAGATGATTGAGACACACGAGACAAACCAGGCCGCCACGTTCAAGATTGTCACCAAATCCGTCGTGAGCATGTGCGTTGGATTGTCATCGGTCTTCCGCGACCGCATCAGATGAAGATATCGAAATATGCCAAACAAGACAAACACGGTCGTAAAGATCAAGCTCGAGGTGCCGAAGACACTGATCGTTCGCTCGGCAACGGTGTAGAGTGCATAGGAGATCGCCATGCCGGATGCGGCGATGGTCATCATCTGGTCGAGGAACTCCACATCGTACTCACGCAGCACAGCCCGTCCTCCGAAATGCGCCGAGTTTTTGACCAGGAGGAGCTCGCCTCTGCGCTTGGAGATGGAAAGAAACAGTGAGACGAAAAGGGTGCATAGGACAAGCCACTCGGACACCTGGACGTCAATCGCGAACGCACCCGCCAGAACGCGAAGCATGAATCCTGCCGCCACAACAAAGACATCGACAAGGATGATCCGTTTCAGGAAGAATGAATACGCCAGATTCATGACTAAATAGAGCCCTGCGATGAACAGGAACCGGAGATTCTGGAACGTCAGCAGTGCGGCAATGACGAGGAGCAGAACGATGGCAACGCCAACCGCCCGTGAGATGGATACTGTTCCGGCGGCAATCGGACGATTCCGCTTTGTCGGATGGAGCTTGTCAAGCTCGCGATCGGCGATGTCGTTGAAGATGTAGACAGTGCTGGAGAGAAGCGAAAACACCACGAACGCTTCGACCGCCAGTCCGAGATACGAAGCCTGAAACAAATGCTTCGAGAAAATCAGAGGAGCGAAAATGAAGAAATTCTTGAGCCATTGTTCTGGACGCAGGAGTCGGATCACCGGGCCCATGACAGGTTCCTCTCTTGATGAATAATCAGAAAACCGCGGGTTCTTCGTACAACCCGTACACTTCCGCCAGCGCTCCGCACATCTCACCCAGCGACACGTAGACCCTCGTGCAGTTAAGGAGCAACGGAACAAGGTTCTTTTGATCAACGGCGGCCTGGCGCAGGTCCTGGAGCGACCGCTCAACTGCTGCCGCGTTCCTGCTTTGCCGAACTTCCGCCAGCCGCTTCTTTTGTTTCACTTCTACTTCCGGCGAAATCACGAGAATGGGAATTTCAACATTCTCATCCCCCTCAACAAAGTCGTTCATTCCGACGATGATCTTCTCCCTCGCATCCAATTCCCGCTGGTACCGGTATGCCGCGTCGGCAATCTCGCGCTGGAAGAAGCCCGCCTCGAGAGCTGCAATAACGCCGCCCAGCATTTCGATTCGCTCGAAGTACTGTTCCGCCTCTTGCTCCATCCTGGTCGTCAGCGCCTCGACGAAGTAACTTCCGGCGAGCGGGTCGACCGTATTCGGTACTCCTGTCTCGTAGGCAATAATCTGCTGAGTCCGGAGTGCAATCTTCACAGCCTTCTCCGATGGAAGCGCAAGGGTTTCGTCCATGGAGTTCGTGTGCAACGATTGCGTCCCGCCCAGCACCCCGGCGAGGGCTTCGTACGCGGTTCGAATGATGTTGTTCTCCGGCTGCTGGGCCGTCAGTGAACATCCTGCAGTCTGCGTATGAAAGCGCAACATCAGCGAGCGCGGATTCTTTGCCCCGTATTTCTCTTTCATATGACGGGCCCAAATCCGACGTGCAGCCCGGAATTTCGCAATCTCCTCGAAGAAGTCGATGTGCGAATTGAAGAAAAACGATATCCGCGGAACAAATTCATCGACGTCCAATCCCCGCTTGATACCCGCCTCCACGTAGGCGAAACCATCGGCAAGCGTAAAGGCCAGTTCCTGTGCCGACGTCGAGCCGGCTTCCCGAATGTGATAGCCGCTCACGGAGATCGGGTTCCACTGCGGCACCTCCCGGTTCATGTACTCGAACATATCGATGATCAGACGCATCGATGGCTCCGGGGGATAAATCCACTCTTTCTGGGCCATGTATTCTTTCAGGATATCCGTCTGCGTGGTACCCCGAAGAACCTTGAAATCCCGTCCCTGCTTCTCCGCCACGGCAAGATAGAAAGTCATCATCATCGCGGCAGGTGCATTGATCGTCATGGATGTCGAGATTTCACCAAGATCGATTCCCTTAAAGAGCACCTCCATATCCGCGAGTGAACTGACCGAGACACCGCAAATCCCGACCTCGCCTTCGGCGAGAGGATCATCGGCATCTCTCCCCATCAACGTCGGAAGATCAAACGCCACCGAGAGACCGGTCTGACCATGTTCCAGAAGATAGTGATACCGCTCATTCGTATCTTCGGGTGTTCCGAAGCCCGCAAACTGACGCATGGTCCAGAGCTTGCCGCGATATCCGGTGGGATGAATACCTCGCGTGTAAGGATACTCCCCAGGATACCCAATGTCGGTCAGGAAGTTAATCCGGCTGACGTCTTCAGGTCCGTAGAGCATTTCAATGGGAGCGCTGCTCACCGTCGTGAATCTGGCGGGACGGGACTTTCCGCTTTTCTCGACATTCTCTTCCCACCGGCGCCGTACGTCCTTCAGTTCACCGCTGCCATCGCTCATATCGTACCTTTCTCGTTCACCATTCTTCTACGTTCTCCCAAACCGTCGATCGAGCTCTTCGACAGTAATCTTCACGACGATCGGCCGACCGTGCGGACACACATACGGCATCTGTGTGGCGAAGAGCTGGTCGATCAGCACCAGCATCTCGGAGGTGTTCAATCGGTCGCCTGCCTTGATCGCCGCTTTGCAGGCAAACGACTTCGCAAGATTATCGCGCGCATCCATCGTCTGCGTGTGTTCATTGTTACGGTACTCGTCGAGCACATCTTGCAAAATCAACGCCTCGCTTCCCACCCTGACATCGGCCGGAATCCCCTCGATGATCACGGTGTTCTTTCCGAAGGGCTTCAGGTCAAATCCGAGCTTCTCCAGGTGCGGTATCAATTCCTTCGCAAGCGAATAGTCTGTTGCGCTCAGCTGTACTGTCTGCGGGAAGAGAAGCTGCTGGGTGCTCGGCAGATTGTTTTCGAAATTCGCCACAGCCTTCTCATACAGGATGCGTTCGTGAGCCACATGCTGATCGATAATGAGCAACCCTGAACGTATCTGAGAGAGAATGTATTTGTTCTGGACCTGCCAGATGGGAGACTGTCCTGAAACAGGATGTTGTTCTGCACCCGCACCCATGGGCCTCAATGGAAGAATGCGGGCCGGTGCGGGCCTTTGCGTCTGATGCAAGTCCGAGGGGAAGGTCGCCTCGCCGTCGCGTTGCACCGCCTCCTCGCCAATCCTGCGCTCCACCCTTCTCAGGACGATATCGGGATCAACATCTGCGCTATCACCAGCGCGCCCCGCGACATCGGCAAGGTCGGTTTGTGCAGGCGGCGGTATGAAACGCAGCCTTGCATCCAGTCCGATATCGGATGGTACGGCATTCATCGAGATGGATGGCATCAAATCGTGAGCTCCGAGTGCCTTCCGAACCGCCGAGAGTACGAATCTATAGACGGCCGACTCGTTCTCGAATTTCACTTCGAGCTTCGAGGGGTGGACATTGACATCAACTCGGTGCGGGTCAAGCTCGAGGTTCAGCGCATAGAAAGGAAATGACCCTTTCTCGAGTAGATGCTCGTATGCCTGAAAGACAGCGTGGTTCAGGGCACGGTTCACGACGGGCCGCCGGTTAATGAACAGGAACTGCTCCGTTCGGCTCTTTCGGGCGAAATCGGGTCTCCCGATATAGCCGGACATGTGAAGAAACTCCGAGTGCTCCTCCACTTTGATGAGCGCCCGGAAGAGGCGGTCGCCGAACAAATCTGCCATGCGACCGTCCGGGTCTTTCGGCTTGAGATCCAGGAGCTGCTCATCATCGCTCACGTATTGCCAGCCGATTCCCGGAAACACCAAGGCAGCGCGCGTGACAACGTCGGTAATATTCTTCAGCTCCGTTTGTCGGGTCTTCAGGAAATTGCGGCGCCCCGGAGTATTGTAAAACAGGTTTTTCACGGCGATCGATGTGCCCGGTTCAGTTGCCGCCGGCCCCTGCTCCTTCACTTCGCTTCCTTCGATGCGCACCAATGCACCCACATCCGCATGACTTTGCCGTGTCTTGAGCTCGACCTGCGCCACCGCCGCGATCGAGGCTAGAGCTTCTCCGCGGAAACCGAGCGTTTTGATTTCTTCCAGATCCTCTGCGCTGAGGATCTTGCTCGTGGCGTGCCGCTGAAAGGCCGCCAGCGCATCCTCGGCGGTCATCCCTTCACCGTCGTCGACGATCTGGATGAGTGTTTTTCCTGCCTCACGGACAATGATGGCAATATGGCGCGCGCCGGCGTCAAGCGAGTTCTCGATCAACTCCTTCACGGCAGAAGCGGGACGCTGCACAACTTCGCCTGCAGCGATTTTGTTTGCCACATCAGCGCCCAGTATGTGGATCTTGTTGGCCATGGTTAGTGCTCGAGCCTCACGGCTCCGTGCCCGGGACGATCTGTAAGCCGCAGTACACCGTCCAGGCTCCTCACCCCGTCAAAGGGATCATTGTTGATCAATACGTTACCGTCCAAATCTGCATACTCAACCAGCGGCGCTAATTGCGCAGCCGCCGAAATTGCCACGGAGCTCTCAATCATGCAACCGAGCATCACTTTCATGCTGCACGCGCGGGCAGTGCCAATCATCCTCTGCGCTTCCCGGAGGCCGGTGCATTTCATCAATTTAATGTTGATACCGTCGAAAGCACCCTGCAACTTCGGGACATCCTGAAGACGAAGCGAGTTCTCATCGGCGATTAGAGGCAAATTCACACGCTCCCTCACCCACGCGGTGCCCGCGAGGTCCGCTGCCGGCATCGGCTGCTCGACGAATTCCACACCTTCCTGCTCCAACCACTTGATCCGCTCGACGGCAACTTCCCGTTTCTTCCATCCCTCGTTCGCATCTACCCTGAGCGTTTTCTTGGTTACACCACGAATAGTCCGAATAATCTCCTCGTCATTGTCTCCTCCGAGCTTGATCTTGAGGATCGGATACAACTCCGCCTCTCGCACTTTTTGCTCGATCACTTTTGGAGAATCAATCCCGATGGTAAACGAGGTTCTTGGCGTCTTCCCGCCTTCCAATCCCCAATATCTGTATAACGGTAATCCGAGTTTCTTTCCAATCCAATCGTGCAACGCCAGATCGACAGAAGCTTTAGCCGCTGTATTCCCCGGCGCGGCTTTCTCAACGTACGTCAGAATGGATTCCAATTCAAAGGGTGTTTTGAATGCCGTCAGGTTCAGGGCCGCCAGAAATCCAGATACGGAATCGGGAGATTCTCCGTAACGTGCCGAAGGTGCGGCCTCACCATAGCCGACAATCCCCCCGTGCTCCAATTCAACAATCACCACCGGGGACACATCCCGCCCCCCGCGGGCGATCGTAAAAGTATGCTTGAGCCGAAGGTCGAATCTGCTGAATGTGATTTTCATAGCTGCTCAAACACTTTGGCTAAAACCTTCAAAGAGTGCGTCCACAAACGCCTTGCGGTCGAAGACCTGAAGGTCATCGATCTGCTCTCCCACCCCGATGAATCTGACAGGCACCTTCAATTCGTTGCTGATTGCCAGCACAATGCCCCCCTTTGCGGTCCCGTCGAGTTTTGTGAGGATGATCCCCGTGACTTCGACTGCGGAAGAAAATTGCTTCACCTGTTGCAAGGCATTCTGGCCTGTCGTGGCATCGAGAACGAGAAGCACTTCGTGAGGAGCTCCGGGCAGGCGCTTGTCGAGCACACGTCTGATCTTTTTCAACTCTTCCATGAGATTGATTTTCGTGTGCAAACGTCCTGCGGTATCGATAATCACGACATCCGCTTTCTTCGATATTGCAGAACTCAGCGAATCAAACGCTACGGCTGCAGGATCAGCACCATGGGCCTGACGGATGATATCAACGCCGGCACGCTGAGCCCAGATCTCCAACTGTTCATTCGCCGCTGCGCGGTATGTGTCCGCCGCCCCAACAATGACTTTATGGCCCTGCTCCCTGTATGCATTTGCCAATTTTCCGATGCTCGTCGTTTTGCCTACACCGTTGACCCCCACCACCATGACGACATATGGACGTGGTCCGACGGGTAACAGTATCTCGCTGGCCTCGGAATTTTCCGTTCCTTGAAGCGCTCCTGCGATCTCCTCTTTCAAGAATTGGATAAGGTGATCCGACGATTCGATTTTCTCCACTTTCACGCGCTTTTTGATATTCTCGAGGATGACCATTGTTGTATCAACGCCTACGTCGCCCGAAATAAGAATCTCCTCCAGGCGCTCCAACATGTCATCGTCGATAACACTCTTCGAGCTTACAAGAGCCGCAACCTTGTTGAAGAGCGTGTCCCTCGTCTTCGTCAAACCATCTTTCAACTTCTTGAATGCATCACCAAAACCCATTAAGCGTCACTCCTTCGTCCGGACGCCGTGCCGACAAACAGCCGTTGCGCATAAAGCGCCAGGGACAGGGACATCATGAAGAGACTCAGCCATATCGCCAGCTGGCGAATCGATTCCGTTTCATCATAGCCGAGAACAGAGAGCAGCACCACAACCGCAATGGCCGTCACTGCAATTTTGCCGGGCCAGTTCGATTGCGCTATGACGTTCTTTCTTGATCTGATATAGATACTCCCGAGCAGGATGACTAGATCCCGGGATATCACGACCACCACATACCACAGAGGAATCGCATCGATCATGAGCAGGAGAATCGCTGAGCCGCCCGCAGCGATCTTGTCGGCAACCGGATCGAGGATCTTGCCGAGATCGGTGACTTGATGAAGGCGCCGTGCGACGAATCCGTCGAAGAAATCGGTCAAGCCGGCGACGAGGACCACAGCTGCCGCCCAGATGCGGCTATTGGGCGCATCACCCAGCAAGAAAAAGGCGAGAGGAACAAGCAGGACGATACGGCTGAAACTCAGGAGATTAGAGATTGTCCAGATTCGTCTCAGCATCAGGAGTCGTTGGCGTCCTTGGTGGTTTCACTATCGAATGCGACAGGATAGGTGCCGCTGAAACATGCAGTGCAGTAATGGGCTCCGCCTTCGTGCGGCGCCGCTTCGAGCAGGTTCTCCATCGAAAGATACGCGAGTGAGTCAACCCCAAGTTCCTGCCTGATCTTCTCCACGTCGCTGTCGCACCGGTTTGCAATCAGCTCCTCTTTGCTCGGGAAATCCATGCCGTAGTGACATGGAAATTTGATCGGCGGTGAATAGACGCGAAAATGAATTTCCTTCGGTTCAGCTTCACGGATAAGGCGGACGAGCAGCCGGGACGTCGTTCCACGGACAATGGAGTCGTCCACAATGACGACCTTGCGGCCTTTGATGACTCCCTTCACGGTGTTGAATTTCGTCTTGACCTTAAACTCGCGGCTCCCCTGGTCGGGCATAATGAACGTGCGGCCGACATAGTGACTTCTGATAAGGCCAATCTCAAGTTTGACGTCCTCGCCGCGTTTATTCGACTCTCTGACGAATCCAAGTGTTGCCGTATTACTTGAATCGGGTACGCTGATGACGACGACCTTGTCATCTGCGCTCTCCGGCTTCACCGGCGACTGATCGGCCAGGAGCTTTCCAAGCTTCCGACGGACCTTGTCAACGTTTTCGCCAAAGATTTTGCTGTCCGGCCGTGAAAAGTAAATGTACTCGAAGATGCAATGGTGGCGCTGGACCGGCTTGGCGACGTGATACGATTTCAGCGTTCCGGAGTCGATTCCCTCCCGATCAATAACGAGAATCTCGCCGGGCTCGACATCACCGACATATTCTGCCCCGATAATATCAAAGGCGCACGTCTCCGAAGCGACGACAAAAGCGTCGCCCAGTCTTCCAAGAGCCAGCGGCCGGAATCCATGCGGATCCCGAGCTGCAATCAGGCTTGTGTCTGTCAGAATCACGAGCGAGTAAGCACCTTCGACAGTTTCCAGTGCTTCCTTGATTTGCTGAATCTGATTCTCTTTTCTGCTCCGTGCCGTGAGGTGAAGAATGATCTCGCTGTCGGAAGTGGATTGAAATATCGTTCCTTCTCCCTCAAGTCGCTCACGCAGGGTTTTGAAGTTCGTCAGATTTCCGTTGTGGCTCAGGGCGAGATTACCGCCCCGATAATTGACGACAAAGGGCTGGATATTCAACTTGTTTTCTGAGGCTCCGGTCGTCGAGTAGCGATTGTGTCCTATCGCAGAGCGGCCCCGTAGCTGGTCCTTCAGAATGTTCGCATCTTTGAATACATCAGCGACCAGTCCGACCCCCTTGTGCGTGAGGAATCTCGGACGACGTCTGGTGAAATCAAAATCACTGGTCACAATACCCGTTGCTTCCTGGCCGCGATGCTGCAAAGCGTGAAGACCATAATAGGTCATGACGGCGGCCTCGGGATGGTTGAAGATGCCGAAGATTCCGCAATGACAGCGCGGTTTTCCTTCCAGTTGGTCTCGTTCCGTCATACGTTCAAAGTAGTGAAATTTTCCAGCCCACACAAGGATCGTTCGTTCACACGCGCTTATGGATGTCAAACACGAGAGCCTGATTCCGATCTACCGGGAACCAGGCTCTCGTCCAAATGAAAACCGGAAGACACATCCGCAGACAAACAACCTACATTGATTTCAGTCTGCTGAGAATCTCTTGCAGGTGATGCAGCAGCGAATCGCACTGATCTCGTGTCACAATGAATGGCGGAAGAAAGCGCAAGACCGTCTGATGCGTGCAATTCACAAGGTATCCTCGCTCCTGGAGTTGATCGACAATCGGCTGTCCATCGATGGTCAGGTCCACGCCCAGCATGCATCCGAATCCCCGCACTTCCCGGATGAGAGCCGGAAATTCTTTTTGCATTGCCCCAAAGCGGTTTTTCAGATAAGAGCCTATCTCCTTCGCCTGGCGCATCAAACCATTGTCCAGAATCTCGGTCAGCACCGCAATCCCCGCCGCACAGGCGACCGGATTGCCCCCGAAGGTCGTACCGTGGGCTCCGTACGAAAGAACGTCGGCGACCTTTTCGTTCCCCATGAAGGCCCCCAGAGGAAGTCCGCCTCCGACAGCTTTTGCCACGACAACGATGTCGGGCCGTACTCCAAAATGCTCAAAGCCGAAAAACGTTCCGGTTCGTCCGATACCTGATTGAATCTCATCGCCGATGATCAGAAATCCGAAACGATCGCGCAGCTCGTTCAGTGCCGCGGCGAACTCAGGGCTCACGACATTGACACCGCCTTCACCCTGGATGAATTCAAGGACGACACCGAGTGTTTGAGCGTTCACTGCGACGCGAAGCTGCGTCACGTCGTTGAAGCCAACGTGGCTGACGTTCGGAAGAAACGGCTCATAGCCTTCCCGGTATTTCTGCCGCTCGGTTAATGAGAGAGCACCCATCGTCCGGCCGTGGAAGGAATTCGTCAGCCCGATCAATTGGGTCTTTCCCTCTTTCTGTCCCCATTTTCTGGCGAGCTTGATCGCACCCTCGATCGCTTCCGTCCCGCTGTTCCCGAAAAACACTCGTTTGTACCCGGATGCCTTCAGAAGCTTCTCCGCCAGCAATACCTGAGGTTCCTGCACGTAGAAGTTCGAAAGGTGGATGTACAGCTGGACCTGTCGAATAATAGCTTCATTCACCTTCGGGTGATTATACCCCAGCGCATTGACTGCAAGTCCGCCAAAGAAATCGGTGTACTGTTTTCCATCCCGGGCGATGAGGGTCGCACCTTCGCCCCGGACAATATCCAGGCCGAGGCGTTTATATGTATGAAAGAAGAGTTGATCTTCCTTCTCGAATAGTTCTGAATTGTTCGTCATTGGTTCTCAGCGATGGTGTTGAGCACGCCGGCAAGGAATCGTACAGACTGTCGAAGCTTCGTTCTCGAACCAGCGTTGCGAATTACATAGTCGGCCTTCTTCAATTTCTTCTCCACAGGCCATTGAGCCTTCATTCGCCTGCGCACGTCCACCTCACGACTCCCGTCACGTCTCCGGACTCGCATGATCCGCTGGGCTTGCGGCGCGTCGACGACGATCACCAAATCAAGCTCAGCGTCGTATCCCGCTTCGAAGATCAGGGCAGCTTCGACGATGGCGGAGTTCTTCCCACTCTTCTTCAGCTTCTGAAATTCCTTGTCAAGAGTCGATTCAACTTCTGGATGCACAAGTCGATTTACCGAGTGTTGTAACGAAGCATCCGAGAAGATGCGGGACGCCACGTATCCCCTGTCGAGCGCTCCACTCCTCGTGTACGCCTCAGGGCCGAGGAGCAACGTCAGTTTCCGTCGCAAGGATGGATCTGAACGGAGGAGCCTCTTGGCGATATTATCTGCCGAGAGTACCGGGAAGCCAAACTCTGAGAACAAAGCACAGACGAGCGACTTGCCGCTCCCAATGCCGCCCGTAACACCGATCCGAAGAAAGTGTTTTTTCCGTTTGCCCACGCCTGAACTTTCTTGTGCGGTGATGTCGCTCTATCCGGTCCGGCCTTCCGGGCCTGGTCGCCTGCTAAGCCCACTCAACCTACTTGGCCTACTTTGCGAACGAAACGGATCTGAATTCCCGGATCACCGTCACCTTGATCTGTCCGGGATACTCCATTTCTTGTTGAATCTTGTTCGAAATCTCATGAGAAAGCTGGTCCGCCGCGGCGTCATCGAGGAGTTCGTGATTGCAAATCACGCGGATTTCCCTCCCAGCCTGGATCGCATAGGTGTTCACGACGCCATTGAACGATTTCGCCAGGGACTCAAGCTTTTCAAGGCGCTTCACGTAACCTTCGACTGACTCTCGTCTTGCACCCGGTCTGGCGCCGCTGATAGCGTCTGCTGCCTGTACCAGAGCTGCGATCGGGTGCTCCATGGGGATGTCCTCATGGTGCGACCCTACAGCATTGGAGACGATTGGATGCTCATTGAATTTCTTGCAAAGCTCGTACCCGAGGAGGGCGTGAGGACCTTCAACGCTCCTGTCGATCGTCTTGCCGATATCGTGAAGCAGCCCACCCCGTTTGGCAAGCATAGGATCCAGATTAAGCTCGGCAGCCATGATGCCGCTCAGGAAAGAGACTTCGATGCTGTGTTGAAGCAAATTCTGACCATAGCTGGATCGATATTTCATCCTTCCGATATGCTTGACAATTTCCGCATGCGCACCATGAAGTCCGACCTCAAGAAGGGCATTTTCACCGGTTCTGACCGTTTCCTCTTCCAGCTCCTTCCTGACCTTTTCAACCACCTCTTCAATTCGGGCCGGGTGGATCCTTCCGTCGGCAATGAGCCGCTCGAGGGACAATCTAGCAACTTCTCGCCGAAACGGGTCAAATCCTGACAGGATAACGGCTTCGGGTGTGTCATCTACTATAACATCTACACCTGTAGCCGCCTCGAATGCTCTGATATTTCTCCCTTCACGGCCGATAATCCTCCCCTTCATTTCATCGCTCTCGAGGTTCAGGACGCTTACAGTCGACTCGACGGTGTGATCTGCCGCAGTCCGTTGAATGGCCTGTATAATGAGCTTGTGGGCGTCCCGTTTTGCCTCCTCCTTGGCCTTATCGCGCACCTCCTTGATCATTTGGGCTGATTCGGACTTTACGATCTCGATAAGGTTATCTGCAAGCTGTTTCTTGGCTTCTTCGCGAGTAATGCCGGAAATACGCTCCAGCCGGGTGTTTTCCTCGCCGACAAGCCTGGCCAGCTCCTTTTCCCTTTCGTCAAACCGCTTTCTCTTTTCCGCCAGCTCTTTATCAAGAACCTGCAGCGCTACTTCCTTCTTGCTCAGAAGATCGAGCTTACGGTCGACGTTTTCTTCACGCGAAATCAGCTGTTTTTCGAAGGCTTGAATCTTGCTCCGCTTTGATTGCGCTTCCGCCTCGAACTCCTTCTTGCGTTTGTACCACTCGTCTTTCGCCTCCAGCAGCTTCTCGCGTTTGAGGGTGTTTCCGTCTTTCTCCGCTTCTTCGATAAGGCGCTTCGCCCGGTCTTCCGCACTTGTGATTTTATTCTGACCTGAACGCGTGTTTACGTACCAGCCGGCATAGAATGCCAGGCCGGCAAGCACCACAGCAACGATGGGTATGATAATATCCGAGAACATAGACGCTCCTTCTTCAACGCCTCTTTACTCAAAAAAAACCGCACTCGTCGGCCGAAGATCAAGGTGTATTGAAAGAACCTCAGTTTCAACACAGTGGGTGCCCGCCTAAGCATTTCACACTTCCACTACCCGCTCGTCCGACGCTTGCGCGGCGGAGTCGTCGCTTGGCATCTCCACCGAGGCGGAGAGGTGGCCTGCGCTCCACGCTTATGAGTCAAGCTCCCTATTAAAGTAACTGTCAGGTTCTTTAATAAGTTTTGATCACGGCTGACGGTGCGGAATTTCGAAATACAATTCGTCCGACCGCCTATGTTGTTTGAAAGAACATTCGAGAGATCTGGTTACTCACTTTTCGGTACGGTCGTGTCAGCTTCCAGACAATTATCGAGGTAGTTGGACAATTTGATGATTTCAGTTTCCAAATGTGTCAACGACTGTTGGCTTCGCTCTCGTTCTTTCATGAGATCTTCAGTGATATTCAGAGCAGACAGCACCGCGACTGTCAAAGGCGGTTGCTCCGGTATCTTCTCGTGAATCGTAGATATCATAGTATCCACGTAGGCTGCGATCTTTTTCGTGAAGTCTTCATTCTCTCCACGAAGGGGGTACTCTGAACCGAAGATTTTTACTTTTATACTCTTTCCGTTCATAGGCTCGTACGCATCATTAATGTGATGGCGATCGACATTCCCTAAGATCCAGCCTTCGCCGCGACCAAAACAAGAACACAGGACTTATAAGCGTGAGTTGATCTTGATGATCAGGTCCTTGATCCTTGCTTTCAGTGCCTCCTTTTCTTCTTTCGTGAGGAAGTTCGAACCATTGGACTGTAGGCGGAGCGCTTCTTTCCGCAGAAGGTCCAGTTCCCGCTCCTTGCCGGCGAGTTCCCTCTTCATATTCTCATCCGAGGACTCGAGGGTTTCAATGCGTTTCAAGAGCTCTGCGTTCGCCTCACGCATGTGGACGAGCGTTTCAGAAACTCTCCGCGCTTTCTCCCATAAAGCTTCCAGCGAAGATTCAAGACTCTTTATGTCCTTGCCGCTCAAAACCTCAGCGTCGACATGCTGATCTGGCAAAGGAGGTCTCCTCTAGGTTTACTGAACTATCCGCAGCGCGCTCTTACAACGCCCGCAGCTTTGCGTGACACATTGACTCGACGCTGCTCACGATGCGTGTAATTTCTGCATCGATCTCGCGCTCCGTCAACGTCCTATCCAACGGCTGGAGCTCCAGCGAGTACGCCAGGCTTTTCTTTCCAGCCCCGACCTGATCTCCGACAAACACATCAAACAAGATCAAACCGGCCAGCAGGGTTCCACCAACCTCCTTGATGGTCCGCGCCACACTTTCCTGTTCCGTGCTCTGATCGACCACAAAGGCAAGGTCTCGACGAACACTGGGAAACCGCGGCAACGGAGTTAGCTTTTTCTCGGTGATCCAACCTTTCTCCAGCACATGCAACTTCAACTCACACACAAAGATTTCATCGTCAATATCAAACCTTTGTGCGATTGACTTGCTAACTTTACCGAGAAATCCGGCATAACTACCATTGATTTCAACTGCTAGAGCGCTCTCAATTAAAGCGCTGACGCTATCATAAGAAATAAACCTGTATTTGTCAAGGCAAAACTTGGAGAGGAACGCCTCGGCCTCTCCCCTGATGTCAAGCAGATCGACTTTGCGATGCTCCGTCCCGAACTGTATGGGAAGGAAGCTCCCGGTTGCAAGGATGAGAATCCGGTCTTCTTCGTCATAACCTGAAAGATCGTCTGAAGAACCTTCCTTCTTCACGTGAAAAACGTTTCCAATCTCGAACAGGCGTAGATCAGGCTGCCCGTGCGACCGATTGTGTTGAACCACTGCCAAAGCCCCAGGCAGCAAGCTCGTACGCAGTGCCGTGGCCTCAGCGCTAACGGGATTCAGAACCTCGACCGGGACCAATCCACCGATCCCGGCTGTCGTTCTATCCTGAAGACTATAGGTGAGGATTTCGTGGAATCCTGCACCGATAAAATACTTCCTGAGCTCATCCTCCGTCGTCCACGACTTCATCGGCTTTGAGAAATCGACCATCGTCCTGGTTTTGGTCTCGATATTGTCATAGCCGTGAACCCGGGCCACCTCTTCGATCAGGTCAATTTCTTCAGCCACGTCATACCTGAAGCTCGGGACGCGGAACTTGATGAAGTCTTTGCCCGCCTGCGCAGCAACAAAATTCAACCGCCCAAGATGATCGACGATTTCTTTCTTCCCCAGCGATGTACCCAAAACTGCATTCGTTCGCACAATCCGCAGAGCGATCGAAACGGCTTTTCGCTTCACCGGATACACGTCAATCACGCCGGTGAGCACTTCCGCACCCGCCAGCTCCTGCAGCAGCTGCGCAGCGCGGTTGACCGCGTAGGAAGTCATTTCAATATCCACACCGCGCTCGAAACGCTGAGACGCGTCGGTCGAAAGGCCCAGATACTTCGCGGTCCGCCTGATGTTTCCAGGCGCAAAATTCGCACTCTCAAGGAGGACGCTCGTCGTCCCGCCGCTGATTTCTGTATTCGCTCCGCCCATCACACCGGCAACGGCAACCGGTTTCTCTGCGTCACAGATCATCAGCGTGTCGGATTCCAACGTGCGCTCTTTGCCGTCGAGTGTTGTAAACTTCTCCCCTTCCTTAGCGCACTTGACGATGATCGTATGACCAGCGAGCGTGTCATAGTCGAAAGCATGCAGGGGCTGCCCCGCCTCCACCAAACCATAATTCGCCACACCCACGATATTGCTGACCGGCCGGACCCCAACCGCCTGCAGGCGCTCCTGCATCCATTTCGGTGACGGCCCAACCTTCACGTTTCTAAGCACGCGCGATGAATAACGCAGGCACTTCTCACGGTCGAGGATTTTTATCGTTGCATGCTTCCTGGCCGGCGTGCGAGATTCCTTGATCCGGATTCCCGGGAGTTTGGCCTTCATGCCCGCAAGAACTTGCACTTCTCGAGCCACGCCAATGTGGCTCAGCCAGTCGCCACGATTCGCGGTAACCTCCATCTCAAAGACAACATCAGACCAGCCCATGTGCTTCGCGAATGGCGTCCCCACCTTCGCTTTCGCATCGAGTACCAGGATTCCATCTGCATCGTCACCCACATTCAATTCATATGCAGAACAGATCATACCATTCGATCGCACGCCGCGTATTGAAGCGCGTTCCAGTACGAAAGGTTTCCCTTCGGGATCATGCTGATTACGGGGGATGGTCGCTCCGACAAGCGCAAC
>DOWV01000147.1:0-4978 GCA_003519375.1 Bacteroidota bacterium | reverse complement strand
ACTTCCAGTCCAAGCATCGAGAGTCGTTCTGCGAGTTGAGCAGGTTTCAGCCGGACGTCGATATACTCTTTGAGCCAATTATGTGAAATCTTCATATTGTTCAGAACTCATTATGAGAACGAACCTGGAAAATCCAGATGGGACTCACAGAATCGTACACTGACACCGCTGATGCAACGAAATCTCCATAGATGATTTATCTGTGACAATCTCGTGCTTTTCCTGTGCGATCTGTGTGCTAACCATGAACTGCGATTCTTCAAAACTGTTGGAGGAAACGGACATCATTCTCATAGAACAGGCGCAGATCGTCGACTCCGTAGCGAAGTGAAGCAATCCGCTCTATTCCCATGCCAAATGCAAAGCCTGTGTAGCGCTCCGGATCATATCCGACGTTTTGCAGCACGTGCGGATGGACCATGCCGGAACCAAGGATCTCCAGCCAACCCGCCTGCTTGCACATCCTGCATCCCTGCCCCTTGCAGAGGAAGCAGGAAATATACATATCGGCGCTCGGTTCAGTGAACGGAAAGAACGTCGGCCGGAACTTGAACTTCACATCATTCCCGTAAAACTGACGGGCAAAGGCCACGAGCGTGCCCTTCAGATCGCTAAAAGTGACTCCCTGGTCGACGTAGAGCCCTTCGATCTGGTGAAACGTCACAAGGCTTCGTGCGCTGACAGCTTCATTGCGGTATACGCGTCCGGGCATGATCTCACGAACCGGAGGTTTCTGATTCTGCATCGTCCTTATTTGCACGGGAGATGTATGCGTCCGCAAAAGAACATTCTTCGAGATGAAGAATGTATCCTGCATATCGCGAGCCGGATGATCGGCAGGAAAGTTCAACGCGCCGAAATTATAGTAATCCGTTTCGATTTCAGGTCCCGTCGCAACGGAGAAGCCCATGCTCGTGAAAATCCCCTTGATCTCGTCGATCGTTTGCGTCAGGGGGTGCTTCCGGCCCAGCGGACGCGGCCTTCCCGGCAGCGTCAGGTCGATCGATCTTTCTCCCTGTGCCGGTCCATGGCTCGCGCCGGCTTTCTTCCCATCGAATGCCTTCTGCGACTCGGTTTTGAGAGCGTTCAGAAGCTTGCCCATCACAGGCTTTTCCGCGGGAGGGACCGACTTCATCTCCTCGAAGAGCTGAGCAATCACGCCGCCGCGGCTCAAGTACTTTACGCGCACTCCCTCGAGGTCTGACTCGCTCGAGGCCCTGGCAAGGTCAGCTTCAAACGCTGTGCGGACACCGGTAATTTTGTCTGTCATAGTATTCGGATGATCTAACCGGTTTCTACTTTTTGACTTCTGGCGGCAGCCATCTGCACCCGCCAAGGTCTATGAAAGGAAAAATCTTCTCACCAATCCCGGCGTGTTCCCCGAGCCCGTCGGGGAACACTGCCGTGCGTCGATTGACAAGAAGATCAAGATTACGCTGCGACGAACTTTACGACTTCGGCGAACGCCTGCGGATGATGCACTGCGAGATCGGCAAGAACCTTGCGGTTGATGGCAATGGACTTCTTGTCGAGGCCGGCGATGAGCTTCGAATAGGTCGTACCGTGCGCTCTCGCTGCTGCATTGATGCGGGCGACCCAGAGTCCCCGAAACTCGCGTTTTTTCGTGCGACGATGTTTGTACGCGTGCGTCAGAGCCTTGTCGACGTGATGCTTCGCGATGGAATGGACTTTGCTTCGGGCGCCCCAATATCCCTTTGCGCGTTGAAGCAGTTTCTTTCTGCGACGATGAGATGCGACTTTGTTTTGTGAACGCGGCATATGCCTTCCTCCTTCTCAGTTATGCTAACAGGAACCGTCGCACCTTATACGCTTCCGTTTCTGACACGAGCGTTGGTTTGCGAAGATGTCGTTTTCGTTTCGTGGACTTCGAAGTCAGGATATGACTCCGGAAGGCTTTTCGCCTTTTGATCTTGCCTGACGCCGTCACTTTGTACGATTTCAGCGCGCGTCGGCGGCTTTTCATCTTTGGCATACCAGTGCTCCGTTAGTTTGATTCAGTTGATTGTTTGCTGCTCTCGCCCGATTTCTTCTTCGATTTGTCGGCGACGTAATACGCGATCATCTGCCGGCCTTCCATCTTCGCCGACGAATCGACCTTCGCGATGTCTTCGAGCTGTGACGTGAACCGATCGATCAACTCCTGACCCTGGTCCTTGTATGTGATCTCGCGGCCTTTGAAGACGACCGTCGCTTTCACCTTGTGCCCCTCTTCGATAAACGCCCGGGCGTGACGCACTTTGAATTCGAAATCGTGCGTGTCTGTGTTTGGGTGAAAACGGATCTCTTTCACCAGTGTCACATGTTGATGCTTCTTCTGAAGCTTCTCCTTTTTTGCCAGCTCGTACTTGTATTTCCCAAAATCCATGATCTTGCATACCGGGGGCTCAGCGGTCGGGACTATCTCGATCAGATCCAGCGCCCGGGCGGCGGCGGCTGCAAGAGCCTCCTTCACCGTCAATACGCCAAGCTGCCTTCCTTCGTCGTCGATGACCCGCACCTGCGCCGCCCTGATTTCCGTATTGATACGCGCACGTTCTTGCTTAATGGGAGAACCTCCTATAGAGTAAGTGATTTTGTTTGGATGAGCTCGAGCATCCGGGCAAGAAATACCTCCCGCGCCATTGCTCCGAGATCGCCCTTCTTATGCTGACGTACCGAGACAGAATTCGCGGCTTTCTCCTTCTCTCCCACGACAAGCATGTACGGCACCTTCTTCATTTCCCAGTCCCGTATCTTGTAGCCAATCTTTTCATTCCGCTCGTCGAGCTCAGCCCGAATCCCCGCCGCCTTGAACTGATGATACACCTCCGTTGCATATTCAAAATACTGATCTGCGATGGGCACGATCGCTGCCTGCACCGGTGCCAGCCAAAGAGGGAACTCACCGGCGAAATGTTCGATCAAAACGCCGATGAAACGTTCCAACGAACCGAACGGTGCTCTGTGGACAACAACCGGCCGGTGTTTCTGTCCGTCGGCCCCTGTGTATTCCAGATCGAACCGCTCCGGCATCACATAGTCGACTTGCACCGTTCCAAGCTGCCATGTCCGCCCCAAAACATCGCGCACCATGAAATCGATTTTGGGTCCGTAGAATGCGGCCTCTCCCATTCCAATGTAGTAATCGAGCTTCGCCTCGTCTGCAGCTTCCTTGATGTCCTTCTCCGCCTGAATCCAGAGAGAATCCTCCCCACCGTACTTCTCTTTATTCTTGGGATCTCTGAATGACAGCCGGGTCTTGAAATCGTTGAATCCCAGAGTGTTGAACACGAGCTGAATAAGCTCGATGACACCGAGCAGCTCCTGTTTCAACTGATCCTGCCGCAGGAACATGTGCGAATCGTCCTGCGTGAAGCAGCGGACACGAATCAGCCCGCTCAATTCGCCCGACTGTTCGTAACGATAACACGTTCCGAATTCAGCCAGGCGCACGGGAAGATCCCTGTAGCTCCGCGGCTTGGACGCGTAAATCTGGAAGTGATGCGGACAATTCATCGGTTTGAGGAGGTACTCTTCCTCTTCCACCTTGATCGGCGTGAACTGACTATCCTTGTAGTACGGATAATGTCCGCTCGTTTTGTACAGACTGATGTTGCCGATATGCGGCGTGACGACCGGCTGATACCCGCGCTTTTTCTGCTCAGCGCGCATGAATCCTTCAAGTTCCTCGCGGATAACCGTCCCTTTCGGGAGCCACAACGGCAATCCGCCGCCGACTTTGGGTGTAAGAAGGAACAACTCGAGCTCCTGGCCGAGCTTTCGATGGTCCCGGCGTTTTGCTTCCTCGAGCCTGAAGAGATGCTGATCGAGTTCCTGCTTGTTCGGAAACGTCACGCCGTAAACACGCTGCAGCATCTTGTTCTTCTCGCTGCCGCGCCAATAGGCACCGGCAATGCTGAGAAGCTTAATCGCTTTGATTTTTCCGGTTGATGGAAGATGCGGCCCATAACAGAGATCGGTGAACTCGCCGGAGTGGTAGAAGGTGATCGTTTGCCCCTTCAATTCGTCGAGGAGCTCGACCTTGTAAGGATCCTTCTTTTCCGTGAAATAGACGACGGCATCGTCCCACTTTTTTTCTTCGCGGACGTATGCATCGTCTTTGGCTGCGAGCTGGTACATCCGTTCTTCGATCTTTTGAAGGTCTTCGGCAGTAAGTGTGTGGTCACCGAGATCAAGGTCGTAGTAGAAACCGACCTCAATAGGCGGTCCGATCCCGAACTTCGTACCGGGAAATAGCTGCTCGATCGCTGCTGCCATCAAATGGGCAGAGCTGTGCCAAAACGCGTACTTGCCGCCGTCATCCTGCCATTTCAGTATCTTGAGCGTGGCATCGCTGCTCAGATTGCGATTCAGATCCCAGACTTCACCGTTGACCTCGACCGCGAGCGCTTCACGAGCCAGGCCTTTGCTGATACTCTCAGCTACCTGGAGGCCCGTAACTCCCTGGTCGTACTGCCTGGAGTTGCCGTCCGGAAATGTTATAGTAATCATCGACATCGTTTTGAGATAAAAAAATCGGAGAGTTCCTCCGATTCGTAACCTTCTGGTTCTATGTTACTTCACTGGAGACGTTTTTCGCCCTCTATTGTCAATTGATCGGGCCACAAACGGAAACTCAAGCCACGAGCCTGCGCTGCAACCACTACACTAGAGAAGCAACATCCAAACGTACAATCTGCAATCGATCCTTCGGGCCTCCCCTTCGACTGGCTCAGGGCAAGTACAACGGGCAATCCGCAATCGACACTCCGAAATCCCCAATCGGGAGTGGGCTCTATAGGACTCGAACCTATGACCTCTACCATGTCAAGGTAGCGCTCTAACCAACTGAGCTAAGAGCCCGTGGAGGTATCACTTTAACCTATACCTCGACACAGCATAAAAATGGTACGCAAAATTGGGTGGAAAATCAAGGAAGGATTTGATGTTTGTATGCACTACTGTCCGGTTAACGAGC
>DOWV01000090.1:27176-32494 GCA_003519375.1 Bacteroidota bacterium | reverse complement strand
TCACGTATGATGAATACTACCCATATAGTTGATTTCGCAAAGCGATCAGTATTGAACCGATCTGGGGTATCTGCGGACGTCCTTGATACCTTGGTGAAGTTAAGATATATTTGAGGGCATAGGAGGTGGAGATGGGAAAGGTAGCATTGGTTCCGAAGCCTGTTTTGGACACTGGGCGACAACGCAAGAAGCTCATTGCGTTCGGTTGGTACGGGGGAAAGTATAGCCATCTTGATTGGCTGTTACCTTTGCTCCCCGAAACTCAGCATTACTGTGAGCCGTTTGGAGGTTCTGCAGCCGTATTGATGAATAGGAAACCTTCGCCAGTCGAAACCTACAACGATATCGACGGTGAAGTAACGAACTTCTTCAGAGTCCTCCGTGAGAAAAAGGACGATCTTATCTATGCGATTGGAATGACTCCTTTTTCCCGCGAGGAGTTTCACGAAGCCATAAAATCTAATGGAAATGGCAAGCATCTATCGGACGTTGAACGAGCGAGGAGATTTTTCATTAGGGCTCGACAGGTCAGGACGGGACTTGCACAAACTGCTTCGTTGGGAAGATGGGCGAATTGTCTCGAAACGTCGCGTGCCGGAATGGCGGGAGCAGTCTCCCGTTGGCTAAGAAGTGTTGAAGGTTTAGAACACATTGCTACCAGATTATTGAGAGTCCAAATCGAAAACGATGATGCATACGCAGTAATCCGCCGCTATGACAGCAAAAACACCCTGTTCTACTGTGATCCACCATATCCACATGAGTCAAGAGGTGATAGTAAGGCCTATGGATATGAGATGAGTGACGAGGCACATGAGAAGCTAGCCAAGGTCTTAAGGAATGTGAAAGGCAAGGTAGCAATCTCGGGATATCAATGTGCCTTGATGGATAGATTATACCGGGGGTGGCACGTCCATACAGCGAAGACAAAGAAAGCTCTGTCGATCAAGTCAGATAGAACAGAGCGACTATGGACCAATTATTTATGACTGCTAAGTTAGATGAAAGGTCCTTCTCGGATCAATGCAAGCAGTATCTCAACGATCGTTGGCACCCGATAGTGGTGGATCGCGCCGAAGAGGAATGTCAAGACCCGCTTTCAGGAAAGCACTCGCGATTGAAGGAACGTATCGAGAAATGTCTTAGAAGCAAGACTAAGACATACCGATATGTCCTCCCCACACAGATTCTCTGCAAGTGCGTGAATTCTAAAGTCGATTGCCGATCCCTTCAGGCTTTGTTTAAATCGGAAGGTGCTTTTGACGCTCGAACAATTGCTCACGGAGTTATCGTTCCTTTCGACCAAGAGAATCATCAGGTATTGGGAGGCTCTGCTGAACCATATGTCAACAATCCTCTACGCTGCGACTCCGTTACGAAGAAGAACCGAGGAAGACAAAAAAACAAGGAGGATTGGGACAAACTTGTCGCGATTCTAGAAGAGGTGGAATGCTCGGATGACCCGACGCTGCCTCGTCGGGTTTTCGACCAAATCCTATGTTTCATTTATGACATGCTCGATGATGTCACCGTGACTTACCCGGTACCAAACAAGGTGAGTCTGCAAAATACTCTTGGCATAATGAAGAAGTTCCTCTCGACCAAATCTGGTGGGGACAGGCTAGAAGCACTTGTTACAGCCCTTTTCCGGGTCATCGGAAAGAATTTTGGCCTCTTTGATGAAGTGCGACGACAGAAAGTGAATGCTGCTGATGTCTCCTCAGGCATGGTCGCGGACATTGAATGTTGGCGCAAAGGGAAAATCGTTCTTATAGTTGAAGTCAAAGACAGAACGCTTTCGCTCGTACAGATGGATTCCAAGCTCTCGTTTGCAAGATCCAAAAAGATAAGCGAAATAATGTTCGTGGCCCAGGAAGGTATCGCGCATGCCGATTTGGAACAAATCAACGATCGGATGGCGAGCGAATTTGTAAGCGGTCAGAACACATATGTTGTTGAGTTGCTCAGCTTTGCGACGAGTCTATTGATGGTTTTGGGTGAATCGGGAAGAGTTGATTTTCTTCATGACGTAGGAGTAGAACTCGACCGCGTTGGGTCACCAATACCTCATCGAAAAGATTGGGCTGCACTTCTCCAAGCAACCTAAATCGTAACCTTTCTGAGATCAGACCGACTGTATCAGCAACCTCCATCTTCCTCGTTGAGCAGGTTTGACATTTCTCATTCTCGCCCTAACGGCTTTTCTTCTCTATCTCATCTACGAGCGCATAGCGCTTGACCGCCTTCGCCGGCAGGTGCCTCAGGTTATCACCGTCACCGGCACACGGGGCAAGTCGAGCGTTGTCCGGCTCCTCGCGTCCGTCCTCCGGGAGAGCGGGCGAAAAGTGCTGGCGAAAACCACAGGCTCTCAGGCACAATACGTTTATCCGGATGGCACCATTCGCGAAGTGCCACGGCGCGGGATGGTCTCCATTCTTGAGCAAAAAGCGACTCTCAGGAGAGCTGCATCCCTTGGCGTCGACTGCCTTGTCGTTGAGATCATGAGCGTTCACCCTGCTAACCACCTCGTTGAATCACACCAAATCCTGAAGCCCGATACCGTCTTGTTGACCAATGTTCGCCTTGACCACACAGAAGCCATGGGTGAGACAGAAGAGGAGATTGCTCGTGTGCTGGGCCTCGATCTCGTTCCCGGAGCGAACGTGATTCTGCCTGGTGAATATCAGGAACTGCTGCAATCTACGGCCCCATCTGCGTCGAAAGTCAAGGTTCATTCTTCACCGGCAGGAGCTGCAGCTTCTCTCGCTTCGGATATTCATCGTTGCGGGCGAACGGTGCTTTCCGGTAACTACGATCTGGTGACGACGGCTGCCCGGACAATGGGAATTGCCGACGAGGTGACAACCCGGGGAATGAACCTTGCGGCCTACGATATCGGCGAATTCAAGATCTGGAAGTACAGAACGGATGGTAAAGAGCTATTTGTTGTGAATGCATTTGCGGCGAACGATCCGGTTTCCACAAAGCAGTTGCTCGGTTCAACCCGCAAAACGCTCTCCGGCTCCGCCGCTTCTTTCACAGGACTTCTGCACCTTCGGAGCGACAGGGCTGACCGGACGATGCAGTGGGCGGGGGCGTTGACGGGATCGGACGGCGATATGTTCGATTCGTTATACGTCGTTGGCGGACATGCCCGCGCGTTGGCAAGGAAGATCAAGGAAGCGAGCGTCCTCGGTTCGGACGATCCGCGAGAGATCATGCAATTCATCGCATCTCAAGTGCGGGATCGCGCAGTCGTTTTCGGATTCGGCAACATCGGTGGAATCGGCGCACGGCTCGTGGAACACTGGAACGGGAATGGAGAAGCGTATGGAACTTGAAATGGTGTTCCTGGCGCTGATAGTCTCGCTTCTGTTCGCCGGAGCCACGGGATTCTCCCCGGGGGGACTCATCGTTCCGAGTTACCTTATCCTTTTCCTGAACCAGCCGACACGTCTCGCCGGGACACTTGTCGCAGCGCTGCTTACGCTGATCTGTTACCGAATTCTTTCGCAATACGTGATCATTTTTGGCCGGCGCATGTTCGTGTTCATGGTCCTGGTCGGCTCGCTCTGGGCCTATGTCTGGATTCAGCTGTTTCCGATGGTTCATCCTGCAGCGTTGGAATTCAGAGTGATCGGATGGGTCGTTCCGGGCCTGATTGCCAACAACTTCGAAAAGCAAGGCATCCTGCCGACGACGGGATCTCTTGTCACCGTGACAATCGCTGCTTATTTGGTGGGTAGAATGCTTGGTCTCGCTGCTTAGCAGACTTCTGAAAAACAAAACTCCGTCACGTTGAGCCCTTCGGCTTCGCTCAGAACAGGCTTCGTCGAAACGTGTCATATGATGCAAATAAGAGGGTTCTCAGCCGGAGGCTGATGCGCCTCTGGCGCAGACCCGCTCACGCTGACGCATTTACTTATGTTCGAGTTTCCGTGACATCCTAAACTGATGCTGTGACTTCCTTCTTACCACACATATCTATCAGTGATCCTCGCACCAGGGTGTTATTGTGGTGCGGCATTCTGAGCCTCGTCGCATATGGAGCGGTGGAATGGTCTCGGCCGGCAGATGCCGTCTCTGACACGCTTGCGTCCGCTCAAGCCGCAATGAAAATGCAGCAAGCGGTCGAAGTGGTGCGGGCCGGGTTTCTGTCCAGAGGACTTCGTTTTGACGACAACGTGGATCCAAACCACACGGGTCTTGTCGGCGACGAGTATACCGGGCTCACCACGACTCTGGGAAATCTCGAAGCGAAACGAACCACGACAAATCCGGCAATGGCGGGAATGATGGCTCAGCTTCTCAAAGAAGCAGGGGTCAAAAAAGGAGATACCGTCGCTGTTGGCTGCTCCGGATCGTTTCCGTCGATGGCAATCGCGACGCTGGCAGCGTCGGAAGCTCTCGGTGTCACACCTTTGATGATTGCGTCTCTTGGTTCTTCCTCGTATGGCGCCACGCGGACAGAGATGACATTGCTGGACATCCTGACGATGCTGGACAGTGCGGGAGTGTTCAACCGTGTTCCTGAGGCAGTCTCGCTCGGCGGCGCCGATGATGTCGGAAATGAATTTGAATCAGAAGTGCGAATGGCGCTTGTCGAAAAGATCAAACGTTCCGGTATTCCGTTCCTCTTCGAACCGGACCTGCAGCAGAACGTCGCCCGGCGCCTCCGGCTCTATTTCGGTGCGAACGGATCAAGGCGGATCGCGGCATTTGTCAACATTGGCGGAAACTTCGCCGACCTTGGCACGAGTCCGCTGATTTTGAAACTCGAACCAGGTATCAATCGGACCGTGGAAATTCCTCACGCGAAAGAGACGCACGGTGTTGTATTTGCGATGGCGAACCGCCATATTCCGTTGGTACACGTACTGAACATCAAGGGATTGGTGCTGAAATACGGCATCCCATGGGATCCTGTTCCGCTGCCGGAGGTGGAGGGGGCGGTCCAAGCGCATGCGCGTATAGGGCTCACGAGCCCGGCGGGTCTCGTCATCGTTCTCTACGTCGTCGCACTGGTCCTCATCCTTGTTTTTCGACGAAGTGCTTTCAACAGAACACCAGCCTGAAGGAGAAGTTCATGAAACGCCTTTCAGTACTCCTGTGCATTCTCATTGTTATGTCATTGATCTGGTCTCCCGCCTGGTCGCAAAAGCAAACTGTGAAGCTCGAACAACCGGTGCTCCTGACCTCGTGCGGGCAGAGTCCGGGGCCGCTGAAAATCAAAGTGTTCCTCGCAAAATTGAATATCGAGTATGTGTACAACCTTCAGGCCTCTGTGAGCGACCTTGCGGCGAGAAAGAAAGAAGGAA
>DOWV01000090.1:12432-26972 GCA_003519375.1 Bacteroidota bacterium | reverse complement strand
GCGGCCAAGACCTCGATCGACGATGAAACCGACAGGATCAAGAAGCTGATGGCGGAAGCGAAGAAACTCGGCATCAAGATTGTCGGCGCTCACGTCGAAGGCATGGAGCGGCGCGCGCAGGGAGCCTCGGCGGGTGACAACTCCGATGAGATTTCGATCGACGCAGTCTGTCCGGTGTCTGATCTGCTCCTCGTCCGCAAAGACGGCGATGAAGACAAACGGTTCACTGCGATATCCACGGGGAAGAAAATCCCGATGATTTCGTTTGAAAAGAACATGGAACTGTCAGATGTCCTGAAGAATCTCTTTCAGAAGTAGCGTTAGATGAGAGGAATAACACTCGTGAATCGCTACAAAGGCACGAAGGCACAAAGAACAGTATCAGAGGTTCATTTCTATCAAACACCTTCGTGACTTTCCCGCCCGCCTGACCGGCGGTCGCCAGCCCGCCAATAAAGACCGTCGATGGTCTGGCGGGGGCGGGGTGTCTTAGTGGCAAATCTTCTCACCGGGCTCCTTAGGCAAAAGTAATCTTAGGCTGAATCAGACTATGGATGCAACGACCTCTGCAACTGTTGTCCTTGTTGTCATGGTTGTCGGATATGCCTTGGCCAAGTGGCTGAAGCTCTCGACGGAACTCTCGATGGTTGTCGCCGCTCTCGCAGGCGGGCTCGCAGCGGGCTTTGGCGTGCCGGCCCGGCATATCGCCGAAGGCGCGATGACCTACCTCGACATCAATCTGATTTTCTTCACTGCCACATTGTTCATGAACATCCTGAAGGAGTCGGGTGGAGTGGCTTTTGTCGTGCGGGGGATGTTCAGGCGATTCCATCGGCGGAGAGCAGTTCTGTTGGTGATGCTTACGATACTCCTCCTCATTCCGGGGGCTCTCACTGGAGCCGGCAGCGTTACCGTGCTTATCACCGGAGGGATGGTCGCCACAGTCCTCGTAAGCATGGGCGTGCCGAAGGTCAAGACTGCTGCGATCGTGTTTGTCCTTGCCGGTTTGAGTGCAGCGGCTCCGCCTGTCAGTCTCTGGGCGATGATGACGGCTGCCGGTGTGAATATGCCCTACGTAGGCTTTTTCTGGCCGCTGCTGCTACCGTGTCTTCTCGCAGGCATCTTGACGATGTTTCTCCTCGGTTGGAAAGGAACGCCCGTAGAAATTGACAGGGCGTTGCAGGATCTGCCGGAGCCGCCAACGGGAATGAATTCCCTCAGAATTGCACTCCCATTTCTCGTGTTTCTTGCCCTCGTGCTTGCAGGCCGGACGTGGCCCCACTCTGTTGTTGTCATGGGACTCCCGTTCATGTTCCTCTGTGCGGCATTGACTTCGTTTCTTCTTTCACCCGTCAAGATCGATTTTCTGAGAATCAGCCGCAGCACCATCGATCAGCTTCTCCCGCTTCTCGGCACGCTCACGTGCGTCGGCATTCTGGTTCAACTGATGACGTTGACGGGGGCGCGAGGTTTACTGGCCGTGACAACAGTAACGTTACCCGTGCTTGTCGTCTATGCGTCTCTGTTTATTGTGCTGCCGGTGTCGGAGGCTGTCCTGATGTGGGGAGCGGCTCCCGTGCTCGGAGTTCCGCTGGTTCTCTTCTTCAACACGATTGGCCTGAATCCGATCGTCGCACTCGCCGGTATGAGCATCATCTGGCCGCTTGGCGATGCGTTGCCGCCCACGGCGATTATCGGACGGCTGACAGTGGATATCACAGGCTACAAAGAATCATACATGAGCTTCCTGAAAGCATGCATCGTTCCGGCGATAATCATATCGATCATGGGGACGCTCATGGTTATTTACAGTAAGGAGCTAGGTTTTCTCACGGGAATCTAACAAGAAATCCTAAATCCGAAATTGAAAACCCAAAATCCAAATCTCATCGCCCTGCACAGCACGTCAATTCGAATTTCGTGCTTCCTTCGGATTTTGATAATAGGATTTCGGATTTAACCTCACAGGAATTCTCATGGAACTGATAATAACCATCATCTACTACGCTCTTGTCGCGTTTGTAAGTGCATTGCTCATCTACAATCTCATCAAGAGCAAAGAATGGCAGAAGGAAATCCTCACGATCATCGTGCTCATTCCCTTCCTGCTTCGACTATTCATGCTGAAGTGAGCGGACGCCATGACGCCAATGTTGAGAAAAATCGTTTTCTCGGTTGCAGGATTGTTGCTCCTCATCGTCTCCGGCATGAGTTTCTATGAGAGCAGGAATTTGAAGGAACCGGTTGTCGTCAGCGACGGCGTGACGAAGGTCGTCAGGCTGAGCACTTATTTCTCGCCGCTCCAGGGAACTGCAAACGACTGCAACATCTACATCCTCGAAGGGAAAGAGCCAGGCGCAACACTCTGTATCCTCGGTGGCACGCATCCGGAGGAACCGGCAGGCCGGCTCGCAACGTGGCTCTTTGCCGAGAATGCGGTGATGAGCAAGGGAAGGCTCATCGTCGTGTTGAGCGCCAATCGCAGCGGAAGCACGGTGACGCGTGTCGGCGGCGCTTATCCGCCCGACTTCACAATTCCGACCTCGTGGGGAGGGCAAACATTCCGACTCGGTGACCGGTGGTCGAACCCGCTCGATCAGTGGCCCGATCCCGAGGTGTATATTCATTATCCCAGCTTTCAGGAACTCGCCTATGTCGACATACGAAATCTTAACCGGTGCTGGCCCGGCCGTCCGAATGGCACCCTGACGGAAAAGACCACATACGCTTTCATGGAGATGATTAGAAAAGAAAAGGTGGATATCGTCATCGATCTGCATGAGGCAGAACTTCAGTATCCTGTTATCAGCACGATCGTCGCTCACGAGAAAGGGCAGGAGCTTGCGGTGATCGCATCGATGATGCTCACCGATATGGAAGGATTCAAAATGGGGATGGAGTTCTCTCCGAAAAATCTTCACGGACTTTCGCACCGGGAGATAGGAGATCACTCTGATGCCATTTCGCTTCTTTTTGAAGCTCCGGAGCCATTCCTCGATGCAACGCGCGGTCGTACAACCCGGGAGCAGCTTCTCACCGGGCAGGACGATTTTGTGGTCAAGGCCGGGAAGCATGGACTCTTGTTCGAGAAAATCGATGAGAAGGGATGGCCGATCGACGTGCGTGTGGGTCGACATACCTCAGCTGTGCTGCAAGTGATGTCAAGTTGGACCGAAGCATATCCCGACAAACCGCTGGTGTGCGACAACGTCCCCCGCTATGCTGAGGTCATTGCCAGGGGAACGGGGGCTTTTCTCCGTGCGCCGGCTGAGGCGCGTCAGGATCGTCTTTTCCATGAGTAGAACATGTCTCAAAAACACTTTCATAAGAAAAGACGATCTCACGCCAAGCCGCAAAGTCGCCAAAAACCAATAGTTGTTTTTCCCCTTTGCGGCTTAGCGTCTTTGCCTGCCTGCCGGCAGGCAGGCGTGAGGGTTTTTGAGATAGCTTCTGAGCTTTTTTACACTTCATAAAGAAAGGACACAAACCATGAACTATCGAGCACCCAGGAGCGCATTCCGACCGTCGTCGCTGCTAATGCTGCTCTTCATCGTTCTCTCCACGCTGGTCTACGCGCAGCAGAAGAAACAAATCGAAACTGATGAGGGATGTACCAGTATTCAGGTGGGCCGGCTGGCAAGCACGGATGGTTCGGTGATGGTCGGGCACACGTGCGACGGCAACTACCGGACCTGGCTGAATATCGTGCCTCACGCAAAGCACGACAAGGGTGCGACGAGGAAGATCTATTGGGGAAATCTCCACACCGAGTACGTCACAGACATGCGCGCCAAGATCCTCAAAGGGGAGATTCCTGAAGTCGAGGAGACATATTCCTACGTCAATGTTGCCTATCCGTCGTTGAACGAAAAACAGCTCGGCTTCGGAGAGACGACGATCGGCGGACGTGAGGAGCTGAGGAACGACGAAGGGATGTTCCTGATCGAAGAGCTGCAGTCGATCGCGCTCGAGCGGTGCACGACGGCCCGTGAGGCGATCAAGCTGATGGGAAGCCTGGCAACGAAATACGGTTATGGTGACTGGGGCGAGTGCCTCACGGTGGCCGATACGAAAGAGGTCTGGCAGTTTGAGATCTTTGGCGCAGGTCCGACAGAAAAAGGAGCGGTCTGGGCAGCGGTGAGAATCCCGGATGACCACGTCGGTGTCTCGGCAAATATTCCCCGGATCAGTCAACTCAACATCAAAGATCCCGACAATTACATGGCATCGGAAAACGTCTTCTCACTCGCAAAGGAAATGGGATGGTGGGATGGAAAGGAGACGTTCAAATTCTGGAAGGCATACAGCGGAAGGAAGCCGTTCTCGACGCGAGAGTATTTCATCTTCAGAACGCTTGCGCCTTCGCTGAACCTGACGATGGAAATGGACGAGCTGCCCTTCACCGTGAAGCCGGAGAAGAAGGTGTCGTTGCAGGATGTGTTCAAGCTGTATCGTGAGACCTATGAGGGGACAGAGCTCGACATGACAAGGAATCTCGTGGTCCAACGGCCGCGAACACGCGAGGAGATGAGAAAAGACTCAGCTTCGGCCAAACCGCCCGAAATGGTGAAGAGCGTCACCGCCAATCCCTGGATGGGCCGCGAGGTTATGAGCCTCGTGAATGCTCTGAAACCCGGAACGATCACCCCGCAGCGTACCATTGCCATCGCACGCTGCTCGTACTCACAGGTCGTGCAGCTGCGCGGCTGGCTGCCGGATGAAGTCGGCGGCGTCTCGTGGTTCTCGTTTGACAATCCGGCCCAGAGCCCCCGGTTCCCGATTTTTTCGGGAGTGCTCGAACTCCCGAAGAGCTTTGAAGTTTGCGGGCAGGCGCGCTATCGCGAAGACGCGGCCACTTGGTGGTTCCGCAGGGCAAACCGGCTCGCGACAATTCAGTGGGGGAGAACGAAGCCCATCATTGAAAAAGCCGTGATGGAATTTGAAGAAAAGGGACTTTCGGATCTTCCGGGAATCGAGCAACGCGTTCAGGAGATGCTGAAAAAAGATGGATCGGATGCAGGTCACCAGAAAGCTCGAACCTTAGTGACGACCTATACCAACGACACGGGCCGGGCAGCAATGCTAAAGTGGTGGGAGCTGGGCGATCAGTTCTGGGGCATGTTCTCGGGCGGCTTCTGAGCTCTTCCCGGGCGTACATCAACTTCATAGTTCGATATTCTTTGATCGATATTCGATATTCCCGGGGCATAATCATCTTCGACACGAGGTTGGTGAGCCGAGCTCACGAACAGTAAGGATTACATCAACTTCATCATTCGAAATTCTTTAATCCCGCCTTCGCAAGTCGCACTTCGGCGGGCGGGCGATATTCGTTATTCAACGAGCCGATCACAAAACCAAAGCCTGCTCGGTGAATTTCGAATACTGAACACCGAATATCGAATTTCGAAATAGGTTACGGCTGCAATGCAAAGCCCACGCCGGAAATCATGCTGGCGTGGGCTTTCTGTTTGTCGAGCGTCTCCGTTTCTACTTCTCAAACGCTTTCGCGACAGGTTGCACGGCATCGACGATTTTATCGACGAGGTCAATCGGGATCTTCTTCTCTGCCGCGATCTTTGAGAAGAACTGATCTTCATTGCCTTGTTTCACAACCAGGAGATAGCTCGCCACCTCCGCTGCCATCTTGTTGAAATCATCCGACTGATTGCCGCGTCGGGCTTTGCCGCCAATGTGGAGAGTCATGATCTTCAGTTTCTTCTCCCTGGCCTCCTGGAGAATCGATTGCACGCGGGCTAACTCCTGCTCTCTGCTGATCCCCGCGGCTCCCAATCCCTTCGAGCTGAATCCGGCAACAACGACAAGCGTCTTGACGCCCTCCAGATCGGCGGCCTTGGCGAGGGGGATGGCTTTGGCTTGCACGTTTGCCCTCTTGAAGATCATCCCGGCGATTGTCACATCGGCGCTTTGCCCGGCCGATGTGATGAGCACCGGTTGGTCGAATTTTGGCTTTGATTGCGGAAAAAGAATCGTGGTTGCCGCAATCAGTAATACCGATATCGCTGTGATGATGAGAATGGACGTTCGTTTCATGATTTCTCCGATGGTAAATGGTAGTTTCTCAAGAATATTCAATGCAAAAAGTCCCCCAGGCCACGCGCGAGAATCTCCTCATACTCAGGCACACTGTCAACGACGATGCGCTTTTCCGGTGTCGATTCCATGTATGCACCGAGCAGTGCCTGCAAACCGCGCAGATGTCGTCCCACACGCCGCGCAAGAGGCTCGCCTTCAAGGTCATACGTTATTCTCATCGACCCGATTTGTGCTGCCTCGAAGTACTTTCGATCAATCCCCTGCACAACGAGCGCTTCATTGGTGACGCCCCGTAATCGGCCTTGGATGGGATTGCTTGTCTCCATCAGGTACGGGAAGACCGCACTCCGATCACCCCATTCCCGATGACTCAGGCCATGGAAGTTCGGGGGAGACATCTCCAGGGCAAATTGGAGGTTTTCAGATTCCAGCGTAAACAATGCGCTCGCCGCAGCGTCTTTTCCTTTTTCGTGAGTGACGATGGCGTTGATGATTGGGATTTCCGGAGCTGCTTCATGGAGATCGAAAGCGATGTCAACGTTCTCGCGCTCAATCAGCTGCATCACTGCATAGGCGACCCGCTCCGTGACCGTGCCGTCCGGCCGCCCGGGGTAGGAGCGGTTGAGATTGCGGACCTCGTTTCCGGAGAGCTGCTGGCCTGACGGATACTGCAGAAACACAAGTGGATCCGGCCACTCGGTGAGCGGATTGCTTCCCCGTGCGCCGAACCGAAACGAGCGTATCTTTGATTTCGTCTGGATGGAATACGACTGCGGATATCCTTCGAGAGGATCAGTGCATGTAAACCCGCTGCTGCACACCTGTGGAATGACAATGACCCTGCCTTCCCGGACGAAGGCATGCTCCGTGAGGACGACGGCCGTCATGAATCCGGCCGGCTCGTTGGGATGGGTGCCGCCGAGCACCAACGCCGTCGCACCGGGTTTGCCGCTGTCCAGAACGTAGACCTTCGTGTCCGAGATCGTGCCGGCAAGGTCGCCGGAATATGAGCTCAGATTGTCGACCTTTGTCACGCCCGGACCCGGAATGATCTCGTCGGGTTCATACATCTTGAGAAATTCCCGTCCTGCCAGCGTGCAGACGACGGCAATAACGATCAGCATGCAAAGCGCCGTGATGTGATGGCGTTCCATCCGTCTTTCTATTTGATGTGAAGTATGCGGAGCACGAGAGGTATCAGCACCAGAGCCAGGGAGATCTGGTTTCTCCAGTTCCTCTCAGCAAACAGTTCTCTGAGAACGAGAACAAAGATGAACACCGCGATGGCGATATAAGTCCAGTGAAGCATTAATCTATCACCTTTGTTATGTCCCTTCAAGGCGAACCGCGAAGGACGCAAAGAATCGCTAAGAGGAGATTTGTTATTCGTGCATTTCTAGATTCTGGGCTCTTTGCGCTCTTGGCGGTCTTTGCGGTTTATTTTCTATCCTTTGGCATCGAACAATCCTCTAGTACATCTTTGCCACTGAGTTCGCAAACGCGATCATGGCAATTGCTACGATCAGCGACAGCACCATCAAGGGAATGCTCTGTCTCAGAATCCGAAATTGATTTTTCTCGCCGACGATCTGTGAAGCAAATGCGCAGAGGAGCATCGGCGGCGGCATGAGGTCGCCCAGCCCAGCGATAAGCGAAAGCGCTGAGGTAACAACGATTTCATCCTTGCCCAGGAAGACATAGACGAGGGGAACCCCGATCACCGACGCTGACGCGTACGCCGATCCAAACGCCGGCATGAGGAGCGAAATGCCTACATAGAGAAACGCCGGCGGAAGATTCAAGGCTCCGACAGCCAGGAAGCCGCGCACGCCGGTCAGCGTCATGATCTGCACGAACATTCCGACGCCGACGAGAATAACCATCACGGGCATCGCATCCCGGATTGCCGATCGCGCCGTCGTCCAGAACTTCATGCGTTCGCCGGTGAAAAGTCCCGCCAGGCTTCCGAGAAGGAAAATCAACGGAATGCCGATATCCGGGACATACTGCGGCACAACCCGGATTGCGACCATAAGGGCAACGACGAGCACCAGCGGAGCGAAAAGCATGATCCCATGCTTTGCATGGACCGGCGAAGGCAACTGGGAAAGAACTTCGTCAATGTGAATCTTCCGGACGTATCGAAAACGATAGTAGAGAGCCGCCACCAGCGCCAGCGGAAACGATGCAAGCGCGAGGGGTTTCTCAAATCCAATGTAGGGCATATCGACGCCCCCGCCGATGATCATGACGGGGATGTTGATCGGTGGCGCGATCATGCCATAAACGGCCAGCATGGCGATGAACGATCCAACAGCAGGAGCCGGAATTCGCATCGCCAGCATGGCAGGAGCAACAAGCGCTCCGGTGGTGAGAATACAGGCCGAGGAGAGGCCTGTCAGCATTCCGGGAAACATGACAAAGAGCGCAATGAAGACGAACAACAGCGTCGGCCACCGGTACAACGATTTCACAAGAAGGTGGCCAAGCGTCCCAAGTGCCCCCGATGCCTCGAGTGCTTTCATGAAGATCATCGCCGTCGCGATGATGAGCATGGCGTCTAAATAGCCGAACGCCCCTTCAACGAGATGGCGCAAAGGAAACCCTTCACCGGCGACAAGAGCCCCGACGATAGCCGAGAGGACGAGCGCAACGCCGGATGGAAGTTTTGCGAGAAAGACTCCCAGGGCAAACACCACCAGCATCGAAAGAAGAATGATCAGCTCAAAGGGCATACATATCCGCGTTACTTCTTGAATGGAAACAAATTTTCCTTATGCTGGAATTGCCTCAGGGCGTTTGCCGTCTTGCGCGATGTTTTGTCGACCGCGCCTGCAATCGATTGAATTTCCTGGTCCGTGAACGCCGCTCTTGAGACAACCTCAACGCTGATCTTTGTCGGTTTGCCCGATCTGATCCGGCTTGCCACTGCAAAGAGTGCCACCATCGCCTTGTTCGGATTCAAAAGTTCAAATCCGTCCCCGACTTTTTGCTTGAGGGCCTGACGGAAGGCTTCGACACTGTAACCGTAGTGCGAACAGCAAAGTCCGACAGAGATCGTGCCGGCTCGCTTTGTGTCGATCTTCTCCAATGCCTCATCGACGTACGTTTCTACGAGGCTGTTGACGACATCGCTCGCCGGGTCGGCTTGGATCTCTGTTTCGAGAAGCTCGCAGGACTGGGAGACGATTCGTTCCCGGGGCACCCCGAGCGCGGCGAGCTGCCTCACATAGATGCCGGAGGTAATGGTTGTCGGGGTCCCGAGTATCAGGAACTGGGAGCTTCCCGATTTCTTTGCCCGCTCAGCGATCATCTTCGACCCGACATCGATGATGCTGACCACCGGGATTTCTTTTTTTGACGCAGCATAAGTTTCCGGATAGAGAGCCGAGAGGGTGTTGCACGCGATCAGGATTGCATCGGGATGATACGACCGCTTCATGCCCGCCAGGGCGTCGTCGAAGACCCGGAGCTGCCGGGCTTTGTCCGCCATGGCGTTGTACGGCGAGGATTCGTCGGGAAGAGCGTTGGCAAAGACGAGCCTTACATGGCCGATGGACTTGAGACTGCCCAGGTACGATTCCAGGTCGGCGCACACCGAAAGTCCGCCAAGACCCGAATCTGTAATGACGATCGTGAGCGAATCCCGTCCGAAGAGCTTCGCAATCTGCCCTGTGTAACTCTTCTGGGAAAACGCAGTACAGAAGGAGGAGAGATAAATCAACAAAACATAACATCCTGTCACGACGGACTTAGAGTGAACTCTCGCCGGAGGAATTGTCGATGCGAGCGCGTCCCGGTTATTCGGAGAGCAAGCATTCATCAAGCAAAGCAGATGGAGCCAGGCCGATCGAGTCTTTGTATGGTTCATTGGGGGGCTGCAGGATGTAAGAGCTTTCACGCGTATAGACGCCCGGGATTTTGGGGCAGTAATTTTGAAACTCGTCGCATGGAATTCAATCAAACTAAAGCAGTTTGCAGAGAAAGGCAACAAATCTGGAGCACGATCACATCAGGAGCCAGTTTCGGATGAGAGCAGATCCATTTGGCGTCATCACCGACTCAGGGTGGAACTGTATGCCTCTGATGTCCCTCGATTTGTGTGAAATTGCCATGATCACGCCATCGGTCGATCGGGCAGTCACACGCAGGCTTGATGGCAGAGATGCCGGATCTACTGCCCACGAATGATAGAGTCCTGCCGGAAACTTCTTTGCCACTCCGCGAAAAAGCGGATCGTCGGTCACCTCTACCATCACTTCTTTTGTCACTCCATGCGCCACCTCAGGCGTGCGCACAAGAGAGCCGCCAAAGAACTCCGCAATCGCCTGGTGGCCAAGGCAAACTCCAAGAATAGAGCAAGTCGGGCTTGCAGTCTGAAGGAATTCCAACAGGCGGCCGGCCTCTCTCGGAACCCCGGGGCCCGGAGATAAGAGAATCTTGTCGTATTCCGAGCCCCGGCTTAGATCAATGGAGTCATTCTTCACTACCTCGACCAGACATTCCCCGCTCTCCTCGAGCAGCTGAACGAGATTGAAAGTGAACGAATCGTAATTGTCGACGAGCAATACCCGCGAAGTCATTTTTTTGCTATCTTTTCCCGAGGTCCATGAATGGTCAGGAACACAACATATGGAAATCTCGATGCTTCCGGCGCCGCAGAACGGATGAACAAGTACGGCCGGAGGCAGGAGCCTTTCCTCTTTGTTGTAGATTTTCTTCAGGAGCATCCGGTGGTCCTCACGCCCGAGGAGGCGAATGAGTGTGGGCTCCTCTTCGATTTTAATGGTACTACGAATGCCCCGGCGAACTCCGGGTCTCCTCCGGCTCCATTCTTTCGCAAGTACCCACCTGATTTGTACCGATACACGCGGGCGTTCAACGATGTGCAACAGAATATCCGGAATGGAAACACGTACCTCTTGAACCTGACGCTTCCAACTCGCATCGAGACCAGTCTGAGTTTACATCAGATTTTCCACTACAGCAAGGCCAAATACAAGTTGCTGTTTCCTGACAGGTTTGTCGTGTTTTCTCCGGAGACCTTCGTGCAGATTGCCGGAGAAACGATCCGGTCATTCCCGATGAAGGGTACGATTGATGCGGCGGTCGAGAACGCAGAAAAGGTCTTGTTGACCGATCCCAAAGAGATCGCCGAGCACACGACGATTGTTGATTTGATACGGAATGATCTCAGCACAGTCGCAAAGAGAGTTCACGTCGAACAATTTTGCAGACTCGACCTGGTTCGCACCAACCAGAAAGATCTTATCCAGATGAGTTCTGTCATTGCCGGAACTGTACCGCCTGATTGGCGTGGAGCGATCGGCAGCCTCCTGTTCGAGCTCTTGCCGGCGGGGTCGGTCACCGGTGCGCCAAAACGAAAGACAGTCGAAATCATCTTGGAGACGGAAGCGTATGAACGCGGTTACTATACGGGGATTTGCGGATTCTTCGACGGAAAATCGCTCGACAGCGGTGTCATGATACGTTATATCGAGAATATCAACGGTGAGCTGTACTACAAGAGCGGCGGAGGGATCACCGCCTCGAGCGAATTGAAGAAAGAGTACCGAGAGCTAATCGACAAAGTCTATGTCCCTCTTATTTGAGACGATCAAAGTCGTTCGGCGCGTTGCAGAAAACATCGAGGGGCACAACGAACGTGTTGCTCGATCGCGCCGCATCCTCCTGGGGTTGCAGGATGTTCTGGATTTGAAAGCGCACATCCTTGTCCCACAGACCCTCGGCGAGGAGACATATCGATGCAGGGTTGCTTACTCGAAGACTGTTGAGTCTGTTGAGTTCCTGCCATACCGGCTCCCGGACATCAAGACGGTCCGGCTTGTGAATGCAGATCACGTTCGATATAGCCACAAGTTCACCGACCGCGAGGCGATAAATGCCCTCGTTCGCGACTCCGGGGCGGACGACATCATCATGGTCCTCGACGGTGAAATCACGGATTTGTCCATTGCGAACATCGTGTTGTTCGACGGACAGCGGTGGGTAACTCCGGAGCGTCCGATGCTGGCTGGCACGAAACGCAGCCTCCTCGTCAGCCGCGGGGTTCTGAGCACGGAGCGAATTACGACGCGGGACCTGAGCCGTTTCTCGAAAGCGGCGCCCATCAACGCCATGCTCGACATCGGAGATGTGCCCTTTATCGATATGGGCAGCATCAGGGCTTGATAACAGACCATCAGGCTGCGATAGAAAACAACAAGCCAGCTCCGGGAAAATCTTCCGGAGCGGGCTTTCGTTTGCTCAGCTGAGCCAACTCGGCGGTTACCTGCTACTTCGCCCAGAGCACGAGTCCGAGCTTGTGCGGGTTGTCGAGATCCTCGTGCTTCGGTAAAATTCGAACCGTGTGACCCATCCGTCCGCTCATCACCAGCTTGTTGACACCCGCAAACTCAAACACCGAGCCTTTCGCTTTCTCTCCGGGTTTCATCAGCGCGACCTTCGGATTTTCGATCTCGCCGCCGGCATTCAGTGAGCCGTAGAAGAGCTCGACGGAAACATCTTCGGCCTTCAGACGGCCGAGGTCGATTTTCGCGCGGATGGTGACAGACTCGCCGACTTTCAGCGTCTTGTGATTGTCGACCGTGATTTCCAGGATCTTGATTTCCGGCCAATGCTCGCGCACTCGCTGTTTCCAGACCGCCAGCTGCTTCGCCCGGGCGAATGCGTTGCTTTTGAGTTCCGATTCACGGTCCAGTGCCGGCAGATACATCCTCTCGGTGTACTCCCGGACCATCCGGTTGGTGTTAAACTCAGGACCGATTGCGCGCATCGCACTTTTCATCTTTGCTATCCACTGCCGCGGCAGATCATCGGCCCCGCGAGTGTAGTAAAGTGGAACGATTTCTTTCTCCAGGAGATCATACAGCGCATTCGATTCGATCTCGTCCTGCTTTGTCGAATCGGTGTACTCTTCGCCGCGCCCGATTGCCCATCCGGTTTGAACTGTATATGCTTCGTCCCACCACCCATCGAGGATGCTGAGGTTGATTGCTCCGTTGAGCGTCGCCTTCATGCCACTCGTCCCGCTTGCCTCCAGCGGCCTTCGGGGGGTGTTGAGCCAGATGTCGACTCCCTGCAGCATGTAGCGGGCAACCACCATATCGTAATCTTCGAGAAACACCATCCGGCGCCGGGCGCCCGGATTCCGTTCAAAGTGGACGATCTGCCGGATGAGTTCCTTGCCGGGATCGTCGTGAGGGTGCGCCTTTCCCGCGAAAATAATTTGCACCGGCCGATCCTTGGCACCGAGAATCTTGAGGAGACGCTCCGCATCCCTGAGAATCAGCGTGGAGCGTTTGTACGTGGCAAACCGGCGTGCGAATCCGATCGTCAGAGCCTGTGAGTTGAGGACCTCGGCGGCCTGATCGACTTCGGAGGGCGGTCCGCCCCGCGATTCAAGCTGTGAACGAAGGCGTGCACGCGCGAAAGCTACGAGGCGCTCACGTCGTCGTTCGTGTGTGCGCCACAGCTCTTCATCGGGAATGTGGTGGACTCTGCTCCAGAGTGCGTATTCTCCCGGGTCTTCGCGCCATTTCGGACCAAGGTACCGGTCGTAGAGACCCGCCATGTCGCGGCTGATCCACGAGGGTGCGTGAACGCCGTTCGTGATCGAGATGATGGGAATCTCGTTTGAGGGCAGCCCCGGCCAGACGTTCTGCCACATCTTGCGCGACACCGTGCCGTGCAGCTTTGCGACGCCGTTGCTGTTGCCGGCCATCCGGAGCGCAAGCACGGTCATGCAGTACACCTCCTGATCGTTGTTGGGATCTTGCCGTCCGAGACCATGGAATTCCTTCGGGTTCAATCCGAGGTCACGGTAGTAATTGCTGAAATACCGTTCCATCAGCTCCGGAGCGAAAAAGTCGTTGCCGGCCGGAACGGGGGTGTGTGTCGTGAAAACCAGTCCGGGAGTCGAAGCTTCACGGGCCTCCGCAAACGAGAGCTTATACGCACCCATGAGATCGCGGCATCGCTCGAGCGCAAGAAACGCTGAGTGACCCTCGTTCATATGATATACCGAGGGACTGATCCCCAGCGCTTTGAGAGCACGATAGCCGCCGATGCCGAGCAGAATCTCCTGTTTGATACGCAACTCCCTGTCGCCGCCGTAGAGCTGATCGGTTATGTCCTGGTCTTCCGGAGCGTTCAGCGGGATGTTCGTATCAAGGAGATAGAGAGGTATCCTTCCGACTTTCACACGCCAGATCTGTGCGTACAGCGACCGGCCCGGAAGATCAACCGTGATCGTGAGAGGTTTTCCTTCCGGCGTATGCTCGAGAGTAATGGGGAGTGTATAGAAGTCGTTTTCCGGATTCCGCTCCTGCTGCCACCCGTCGGCGTTCAAATACTGACGGAAATACCCTTGTTGGTACAGCAAGCCGATGCCGACAAGGGGTAGTCCGAGGTCGCTGGCGGATTTCAGATGATCGCCCGAGAGAACGCCGAGACCTCCGGAG
>DOWV01000090.1:11698-12348 GCA_003519375.1 Bacteroidota bacterium | reverse complement strand
GCCGAGACCTCCGGAGTAGTTCTGCAGGCATTCCGTCAGACCGAACTCGGCAGAGAAATAGGCAATCTGATTGGGCGGGATCTGGGAGTATGTTTTCCGGAACCAGGTGGACCCGGCGTCCAGATAGCTCTTGTAGCGTTGATAGCCGCGCTCAAGTTGTGCCAGAAGAGCATCATCGCGCGCAGCGCTGTTGAGCCGTTCCTGGCTGATCATGCCGAGCATAAGGACGGGATTGTGGTTCGTCTTCTCCCAGAGATCGGGATCAAGCCGGATGAGCAGCTCCATGAGGTCGTGGTCCCACACCCAGAGGAGGTTGTAGGCGAGCTCATGCAACGAATCAAGTTCTTTCGGAAGCGAAGGAGCCACGGTATACGTGTAGATCGGACGCGTCATTGCGGTGATCCCCTGTGGATGGCGGAGCCGGTGTCAGAGAAGGTGGTAACGACTCGCTAGGTTAAGAAAGAAATCGGTGAAAAACCACAAGGGGGAACGCGTCCGTGCACGTAGAGAAACAAGGTAACGTGGTGACGGGGGGATGGAATATTGGAATTATGGCGGAATTGGCAATTTGCGCGCCGCCAGGACTTTTTTACCCGCCGCGCTCTGTGGCGGGGGTCCAGACGGAATTTGGGCTCATGAAGTGATGGGGG
>DOWV01000090.1:8654-11599 GCA_003519375.1 Bacteroidota bacterium | reverse complement strand
GGCATCTCCCGCACTTTGCCTGCCCGCCGTCATAGTTCTTCGAGGGCAGGCGGGGGATCCCGCTCAGTGACAGGATCCTGAAACGCGGGACCCCGATAGCGATGTGTCATGCGAATTTGGATCTTCGATCAGCTCGGAGTCAGAGCGATCGATCCCTATTTCTTTTCGCCCTCTGTCGAGTCTGGTTCGGCGAGACGGTCGTGTTCTTTCTCTGCCCATTGAGTAATGAGCTCAAGGTCAGAAGCGGAGAGCTGTGCGGATGGGTGGAGCAGGAGATATTTCGGGAGAGGCATTTCTTTGTTTTTGATCTGGTCGCCGATCTCCTCAAGTCTGTTCACCTTACGGTTCTTCCTGTAGTCAGCCCACGTTGACAAGTTCAGCTTCTGTCGTCCCTGTTTGACATCGTCAGCGACGAGCCACGAAGCCGGCGCGATGTAGCTGTACCAAGGCCATCTGGTTTGGTGCGAGTGGCAATCGTTGCAGGAGCGCTCGAACACCGCCTTGACTTCGGGGGGCACTTTCATCGATGCATAAATGGTCTTGGACTCGTCCACCGACGGATTCGTTCGATCGGGCTGGCGCAATTGGATTCCGAGTCCGACGACGAGAATAGTAATGCCGGTCCATTTGAGCGATTTCTTCATTGATTCAACTCCGCCACTTTTTATAGTATGAGATCAAGCCGTTTGTCGAAGAATCGTGCGCTGTAACACTTTCGTCGCCGTCGAGCTCCGGCAAGATTGCCTTCGCCAGCTGCTTCCCCAATTCAACACCCCATTGGTCAAAAGAGTTCACGTTCCAGACCACTCCCTGAACAAAAATCTTATGTTCATACATGGCGACAAGGGATCCCAGCGTCCGGGGCGTGAGCTTCCTGATGAGGATGGAATTCGTCGGTCGGTTACCCGGAAAGACCTTGTGCGGGAGGAGTTTTGCAAGTCCTTCTCCCCTGACTCCGCCGGCATCAAGCTCTTTGCGTGCTTCCTCGGCCGTCTTGCCCCGCATGAGGGCTTCCGTTTGTGCAAAGAAGTTTGAGAGGAGGATGGGGTGATGCTCCCCGATTGGATTGTGGGTCTGGACCGGCGCTATGAAATCGACCGGTATGATCTTAGTCCCCTGATGAATGAGTTGGAAGAAAGCGTGCTGCCCGTTCGTCCCGGGCTCGCCCCAGATGATGGGGCCGGTTGAATAGTTCACCTGCATACCGTCCCGGGTCACACGCTTGCCGTTGCTTTCCATGTCCCCTTGTTGCAGATAGGCCGGAAAACGATGGAGGTACTGATCGTAGGGAATGATGGCTTGTGATTCGGCTCCGAAGAAATTGTTATACCAAATTCCAAGCAGGCCGAGAACGACCGGGAGGTTGCGTTCGTACGGCGCCGAAAGAAAGTGTTCGTCCATTTCATGTGCGCCGGACAACAACTCCTCAAACCCGTCCATGCCGATGAACAAGGCGACCGAAAGACCTATGGCAGACCAGAGTGAGTAGCGCCCTCCAACCCAGTCCCAGAACTCGAACATGTTGCGCGTGTCGATGCCGAACGCCGAGACGGCCCTGGCATTTGTCGAGACGGCGACGAAATGCTTCGCGACAGCGGTTGGATCCTTCGCCCGCTCCAGAAACCATGTCTTCGCCGACCCGGCATTGACGATCGTTTCCTGAGTCGTGAATGTCTTCGAGGCGACAATGAAAAGCGTCGTCTCCGTGTTCAGCTTCCTGACTGTCTCCGCAACATGCGTCCCGTCGACATTCGACACGAAGTGGACGGAAAGGCGGGAATGACCGTACGGTTTCAGAGCTTCGGTGATCATGACAGGGCCGAGATCTGAACCGCCAATGCCGATGTTGACGACATCCGTAATGGGCAGACCTGTATAGCCTTTCCAGGCTCCGCTCCGAACCGATTCGGAAAACTCCCGGATGTGAGCCAACACGTTGTTGACTTCCGGCATCACATCTGATCCGTCGACCATGATCGGCTTGTTCGACCGGTTGCGGAGCGCGATGTGAAGCACCGCGCGATGTTCTGTGAAATTGATCTTCTCTCCGCGGAACATCTTCTCAGTCCATCCTTTGATGTCTGCCGAACGGGCGAGATCGAAAAGGAGGGACATCGTCTTCTCGGTGATTCGGTTCTTCGAGAAATCGACGAGGAAATCATTCCACTGGAGCGAGAACTTCTCAAATCGACGGGAGTCGGATTTGAACAGATCCCGCATCTGGAGCGGCTCGATATCGCGTTGATGGGACTGAAGAGCCTTCCAGGCGGGAGAATCGGTCAGTGACGGCATGAGACGTTCTTTCGTTGGATTGAGCAAATCGTTGGAGGATGGAAGGAATCAGAATGTTTCATAAATATAGAAAATGGCGAGAACATGTCATACCTAATCCGGAGATGGAACCGAGCCCGGGTGATCAAGGTTGCTTCTCCGAAAAACAACAACACCTGTGAAGAGTGCAGAGTAATCAGCTACTTCTTCCGTCTCAAAACCAGTGCCGTTAACACTAGGTTCCCCATTTCTTTTTGAAAAGAAATGGGGGAAAGTCCCGCACTTTGGATCCGCTTCGAAGCGGGATCCTGGAAAGCGGAAAAACTTCCCGAAATCGCAACGCACGTGGTAGTTCGGCCTCGCTCGGGCCGAAATTCCGGTGCCGAGGACTCGGTAATATTTGGTTGTCACAGGATGGGCACCGGAATTAGACCCGCTGGCTAATCATCCACCGCACACCGCCAGCGATTTCGGTATCTCGGATACTTGGACCATCGGGGCAGTGTCATTTCTCAAAGCCCCCGAAATCATCGGCCGGAGGGTGGACGGCTTAACCGTGCGTTCAATTTCGGTGCACGGAAGTAGATTCTGACAATCGCGATGTAAGTACCCGCACCGAAATTCAGGCAAGCGGGTGGGGCGCATAACCACGAGGGTCATGATTTCGGAAGTTC
>DOWV01000090.1:6787-8477 GCA_003519375.1 Bacteroidota bacterium | reverse complement strand
GACAAACCGGAAAATCGAGAATCTCTTTGAGTCGGTGCGGTGTTGCGAGATTGTGCACCAATGGTGTTCAAACAACCGTCCCATACTCAAAGCTTGCTCGAGGCCGCGCAACAAACAGAAAAACCATCGGTTAGGATCCCGGAGGGAGCCGCCGTTTCCGTGCTTTCGACGCCAGCACAGCGAGCACCCCGAAAGCCACTCCGCTGAACGCTCCGATGATCGGGCCCATGATGAGCAGAACCACTTGAGGAGAAAGGTCCTGTGGAAGGTTACTGAACTCCTCAACCATGCGCGGGTTATTGGAGATGTAGGGATTGAAAAAAAGTGCTTTGGCCACTGAATTGAGGATCCCGTCAAGAATGCCGAGGTAGAAACCATGCAGGAAGTAGTCATCCGATACTCTTCCGGCGAACTGCCAGCCGCAGTACACACCGATGATCAGCCACATCAGCCATTCATAACTTTTCACAAAGCCAAGAATGGACGCGATCGCCAGAACGATGCTTAGGAGTGAAAGAAGGAAAATGAGGCGCCAGTTCATGCAGTACTCTGTCGGACAGAATGAGATTCTGACCGACAACGGTTGCTATTCGTACAAGTCTTTGAGATCGGCAGCGGCAAGTTCTTTGAGGAATCCGCCGATTTTTCCTGCCACTTCTTTAAGGTAGGCAACTCCCTTTTCTGCTGTTGCCTTCTTGGGATTGCCGACGCCCGTATCGTCAGTGACCCTGGTCCACCATCGGGGGGTCCAGACCCATCGCTCACGAAGTGCCTGCAGCTTGAACCGGCGTGCCTTCCCGTCGCCTGCCTCGGTGAGCGGGAGGACGAACTCCGGCGCAACATTCAACATAACGCTCGTCTCCATCTCACCGGCGTGATCATCAACTTCATGGAAGAACGGCCGCTGGTCAATAATCTGCCACCAGTTGATCGAGCAGATGAAGAACTCAGGGTACTGCGGCTGCAGTTCCCGTACCATTTGCTTGAAGTCGTTTCCGCCGTGGCTGTTTAAGATCACGAGCTTCCGGAAGCCTTCGCGCCAGAGTGAATCGACCACGTCTTTGAGGATCGCGAACTGTGTGCTCGGGTTCATATTGATCGTCAGCGGAATATCGAGTTGCCCCGTATTCACGCCGTAAGGGATTGTCGGAAGAACGGTGACTCGTGCCCCGGCCTCCCACGCAGTTTTCGCCGATTCAGCTGCGATGTAGTCGGACTCGATGATATCGGTGCCGTAGGGGAGATGAAGGTTGTGCGCCTCTGTGGCGCCCCATGGAAGAATGGCGACCTCGTAGCGTGTCGACTTGATCGTCTTCCAGGTGGTCTCAGCGAGAATGTAAGGGCGTGATGGCATTGGGATTCGATTGAGCAGCTGTGGGAGAAGTGTGCTTCGTGATGAAGTAATGTAGAGAAATCTGAGCTAAAACGAAATCTGATAGGCTCAAGATCCTTTGAAGATGTTCCGCAATTCCTGTTGGTACTCCGCATCCGTTGTGGTTAATGATCGGACTATGTCCTTCATGATATGGTGAAACGTCCGCCGTGTGAAAGCGAGGGCGTTCATTGCATCGTTGATGGTCATTCCCAATTCCCTGGCCACTTCATCGAGAAACGCTCTCTCGCCCATGCTTTTGTCCTGCAAGTCGCTTCGGAGGAAGAGGGTGAACTGATCGGTTTTCCCCCCGGCCGC
>DOWV01000090.1:3286-6658 GCA_003519375.1 Bacteroidota bacterium | reverse complement strand
AGCGTTGACTGGAGCACGCCGACGGCAAGCGCAAAAAGGTTCCGCACCCATTCGCTTTCATAATATTCGTCGGCTGCGAGCCCCGAGAACCGCACTTCCGATTGATACTCTTCCTCGGCAGACGCGTAGTCCACGGGGAAAGGAAAGGAGGTGGATTGTTTCCCGCTCCATTGTACGGCAGAGCGGTCAATTTCTTTCCTCAGAAAATTCCTCAACGGTCCGGCGTGAGAATCGTAACGGAGAAAGAACCCCGGTTTCAGAACGTCCTCGAGGTACTTTGCCATGAGTGCACGAGCGTCTTCGGGCGAGCGGTCATGCCGGAAGCGGAGGTACTTATAAAGAGGTTTCCAATGGGCCGCGATGATATGCTCAACAGCCTCTCTTCGTCCCGGTTCGGAGCCTCGCTGTGCCGTCAGGATCGCGCTTGTTTGGTCAATATCTTCAGAAGCCGGAGCCATGGAATGCTCAGCCGGCAAGGGTTGATGTGGCGGCGAGCGCCAGGATCTCGCCCGGCGTCGCCGTGCCCGTTTGCCGGAGCTTTTTTACCGTTACCGTCGCCGCCAGTGTGGCGAGTTCGGCCGATTCCCTTAAGCTCGAACGCGCCGAGAGTGATGCCGCGAGAGCGGCGACAACGGTGTCGCCTGCGCCGACAGGATCTGTCGGTTCCACAATTTCGGCAGCGTGGATTTGAGTCGCTCTCGTACCGTCGAACAAAAGGATCCCCCGCCGGCTCCGCGTGATAAGGACCGGCTTTCCTGTGCGCTCAAAAATCTGTTCTGCGAAATGCCCGAGCTCCTGATCGGTAGCCGATTCGTTGTCCCTGATATGTTTCCCGAACAGCCGGGCGGCCTCGACCGCGTTCAACTTGCAGATCATAGAGTGAAAATCCGGTATGCGGTGTCGTGCGTCGACGAGAAATATCTTGTCCGGCCATCTCTCAGCGAGAGTATTCAGGGCTTCTATCACAACGGTTGTGAAAATACTCCTCGGCAATTGCTGGTTGACAACAAGTCCGTCCAGGCTCTTGATCTCCTGGCTGATCTGCCGGATAAGCGCGCGTTCAGAATCGATCGAGAGCACATTGAACCGCCCGAAGTCAATCCGGTTCTGTTCCTCCGCCCCGATATGCGGTTTCGCGTAGACCGGAGTCTGCCAGTCTGTTGATTGCACCGTCAAACTATTCGCTGCTCCAAGTCCTGCCATCTGTCTCTGCAATTCCATGCCGAACAGATCGTTGCCGACGATGCCGAATACCGCCACCCGTCGTGCGCCGAGAGCCAGCAGGTTATGAGCGACATTGCCGGCTCCACCAGGACTGTAGCGCTGGTGGGTCACAGCAAGCGTTGGCTTGCCCGTTTCAAGTGAGAGTTCGGGAGTCCCGCGGTCAAGCTCCCAGTACGCGTCGAGGCAAAAGTCTCCAATGATGCCGATGCTCGTACGGGAGATGGATTCGAGAAGCTGCGCTGTCCGATTCGGTTGTGTCATAGGATTTTCGGGGAAACCTTCTGTACGGAAATTGCCCGTTAACCGGTTTGACGGAGATGGTCCAGAAACTGTCTGAACTCCAGCTCATACAACTCGTGCAGTGCAGCGTGGTCTTCGGTGGAGAGATACGCTTCGCCCGAGGCGGAAGAGTTTTGTTCTGCCTGCTCGGCGTTCTTGATTCCGGGTATGACCGTCGAGACAGAATCATGGGCAAGCACGAACTTCAGCGCGAGGGCGCCGAGAGAGATATTCATCTTTTCAGCAACTGGCGTGAGTTTTGCCACCAGGCGGTTTCCTCGCTCGAGAATCTCGGGCGGCAATCGCATGCTCCGATGGTCCGCCGGATCGAAACGCGTGTTGTCGCTGAACTTGCCGGTGAGAAGCCCGAACTGCAGAGGCATTCGCGCGATGATGCCGTATCCAAGTTTCTGCGCGCGGGGAATGATCTGCTCGAGCGCCTTCTGGTTGATGATGTTGAGGACGAGTTGGAGGGTGTCGCCGGCTTTGTGATCGAGCATCCAGGATCCTTCGCGCTCCGGCGCGAACGTGTTAAGCGAAATCCCCCATGACCGGATCTTGCCCCGGCGTTTCAGCTCGTCCATCGCCTCGATGCACTCGCCCCGCTCGAGGTGCTCCAGCTTGGCACTGTGGAGTTGGTACACATCGATCACATCTTTCCTCAGACGGCGGAGGCTCTTTTCGCAGGCATCGAAGATGTGTGCTCGAGTATAGTCGAGTTGGATCGTCCCATCCGGACCAAGCACGTGCCCGACCTTCGTTGCCAGGACCAGGTCTTGCCAGCGCCCTCCGAGGACCTCGCCGAGCAGTTCTTCGCTCTTCCCGAACCCATAGAAATCAGCAGTATCGAAGAACGTGATGCCCAGCTCCACAGATCGTTCGATGGCGCGTTTCGACGCCGCCAGATCCCAGTCCGCCCACCCGATTGGCATGCTTCCCGCCTTCGCGGGCCCGCCGATTCCCCAGGCGCCGAAGCCGATTTCTGACACGCGAAGGCCGGTTTTTCCAAGTTCACGATAGTTCATTACGCAGGGAAATCCTCTGGAATTTGGCCATCTGGTGAACTGGCCATTGAGTCATTTGAAGAAATTGTGAGCTTGCGATCTGGCGATTTTGTCATTGCGTTATTTTCGATTGGCGCGGGCGGTTCGCTGTGAGGCAGCGAAAATGGCCAGGAACTCATTTCCTTCTTTGAGCAGCGACTCGACCTTCTCCTTTGGAACAATGTCTGTTTCGGTGAGCATCTCCAACCAGAACACAGATTCATCCGCTTCCTCCACTACCGTTCCAAGTTTGGAAATGAATTCAGCCCGGGACCGGGCCCTCCCGACTGCCCGGTAGTTTGCGGCAACGGAGGATGCGCATCGTAGTAACTGTTTTCCAAGAATTCGTGCTTCATCAGTCCTCGGAAGTGATTGAAAGAACTTCACGATGAGGATTGCGAATCGTTTGGTGCGATCTCTTAATTCTTCGGGTTTCGATTTCATTTCATCTCCTTTGTCTTCTATTCCCCGAATTACCTAAAATGATCAGATGGCCCGATGGCCCGATTACCTACAAGAGTACTTTCAGGGCGTCGAACCCAGATCTGCTCACCTGCAATTGCGTCCCATCCTTCAGAATCGCCATCCTGCTGTCCTTCGCGTACAATTCCAGGCGGGACAGTCGATCGACGTTGAGGATGGTGGAGCGGTGGATGCGGACGAACTTCTTCGGATCGAGCATTGCCTGAAGATCGGACAAGCGCTGTTTCTTAAGGTGCGATTTCCCTTCGGATCGGATGGAAACGTAGTCGTCCTGCGCCTCGATGTAATCGATCTTTTCGGCAGGGATAACAAACACCTTTGAGCCGTCCCGGACGAGAACCCG
>DOWV01000090.1:2106-3127 GCA_003519375.1 Bacteroidota bacterium | reverse complement strand
CCTGTGCGCGGGCAAGGGCTTCATCGAAGCGTTCGCGGCTGAAGGGCTTCAGGAGGTAGTCGACAGCATGGACCTCGAATGCCTTCACCGCGTATTGCTCATAGGCTGTGATGAAAATGACGGTCATGTCCGCTTCAAGGAGTTCGAGCACCTCGAACCCGTTGAGTTTCGGCATTTGAACGTCGAGAAAAAGGAGGTTCGGCTTCAGATCGGTCGCAGTCTTGACCGCCTCGAAGCCGTTCGAACACTCAGCCACGATCTGGATTTCCGGGCGGTCAGAAAGATACTCGCGAATAATGCTCCGGGCGAGCTCCTCGTCGTCCACAATGATGGCCCTGATGGTCTCCATAGAGTAAGTCAAAGATACAAAAAGGGGGGGAATTCCAACATCTCTTTCGAATTTGGCGAATTATGGCGAATCATCGCGAATGTGCGTTCCCTGATTCGGGAACGTGGAGGAAGGAGTGCGGCGCGCTATTCAACGACCCGCGCCGGTACTGATTCAGAAGCGGGGCGGTTGAGGCCGAGGTTCGTTTGCGCTGGGAGCCAGAGGTCGATGCGGAACGCTCCATCACGATCGGCGGTCTCGAATTGAGCGTCGTCCTTATAGATAGCCCGCAGTCGCTTTGTCACGTTATCGAGCCCGACGCCGCCTTTGCGGCTGCGGGGCCTGTCGGGATCAATCGGATTCTCAATATGGACGTGGAGGACACTCCCTCGCCACTCTGCCTCGATCGTAATCGTTCCCCCGTCAAGCAGATGGGCAATACCATGAACAACGGCGTTTTCAATGAGCGGCTGAAGTATGAGCGGAGGGACAAGGCAATCTTTGCAGACGTCCTCAATTTTTTGGACGATCTGCAGCCGCGAACCATATCGGATTTGCTCGATCTCGAGGAAGTTAAAAGACATGGAGATCTCCTCCTCGAGCCGGATTGATTCCTGCGCTCCGAGCCGGAGGCTTTTCCGAAGGAAATCGGCAAGCTTGAGCGTCATGGTCCGAACGGCGGTCGGGTTATGT
>DOWV01000090.1:0-2010 GCA_003519375.1 Bacteroidota bacterium | reverse complement strand
GGATTATGGGTTGCCAGAGCGCTGATGGAGTTCAGGCTGTTGAAGAGAAAATGCGGATTGATCTGGGCGCGGAGTGCCTTCAACTCAGCTTCCTGCGCGAAAATACGCGACTGAAGCTCGCGCCGCTCCGACTCCTTCGATGCTTCGAATGTGATGATGAGATAATGGACCGCGGCAGTCAGGCTGTAGAGGATGAATCCTACGCCGATCATGAGCGGCGCTTTGGTGAGCACACGTGCGCGGAATGCGGTAAACGCCAGCGCCCGCTCGAGGACCACCACCCAGCCGGAGCCGATGAGAACCCAGACGAGGATCGTAATGATTGCAGCCAAAGACTGAATGGCGAGCACCTGGGCGACCGGAGACTTCTGAAGCGGGTACACACGGCAGACGTACCAGGACGAGAGGCAGATCAATCCATAGACGAGTGTCAATGGCACGGCGAGCGTGCCTGCCTCAAGCCAGGAGAAATCCCTTGGAAGGGCAAGCACTGCCGCCAGCATCACGCCAAAAATAAGCCAGCCTATGAGATAGACCGCAACGCGTTCCCGATTTGAGAGAATTGGGTGCATGGGTTAGTTTTTGATCTCCACGCCGCCCATCACGGCATAACCTCGCACCACAAGTCGTTTTGTTGCTTCGGGTCCGAGGGGCCGCGTCTTATCCTCAAATCCGCCGAGGATCGGGACTCCTTCCATGACCACTTTCCAGTCTTCAGGTACTCTTATCTCCACGCCGCCCATGATGGCGACCAGATTCAATACCGCCTCGCCTTCCTTGATGGACGCCCGTCGGAGATCAAGCTCGCATCCTCCCATGATTGCCGTCGCTTCGCCGCCCCGAAAATCCTGAGCATCATTGGAGCGCTTGAATCCTCCCAGGAGAGCGAATGCATTGATGACCGAACTGCTGTCGTCAACCGTGGAGCCGCCGAGCATCACCCCGCGGCGTCTGGAAGTTCCCCAGATCAGACTGAGGCCGAGAGCGACCAGGATGAGGGGCCAGAGGTCGATGAAGTCGAAGTAGACGACTTCGAGCCTGTCGAGAAACCAGACGGTTCCGACAAAGGCCCAGAATCCGCCCCAGACTTTCTGCGGCACCGTGTCACATTGCACGATTCGCGAGACTCCGTAGAGCGCAAGAAGAATCGGCCAGTAGCGTGTGTAATCCCGGGCATACAGGATCCCCAGGTTCTGAAGTGTGTACAGCACGCCCAACGCTATGATGATAAACCCGAAGATAAGCTGAAAGCTCATCCGGAAATTTTTTGTCGTCATAATCTTACCCCTTCGATAATCTGCACTCCGGTTGCGGGTCGACGGCTTTCCATATCGAGTTGATCCCCAGGCCTATTAACAGGATTGGCCATGAGTTGTGGAAGTTCAAATCGAACATATGAAGAACCGAAACCAAAAGCCAGAGTCCGATAAATGTCCAGAAAAATCCCCGCCGCCGTTCTGACGGAGTCTCAGCTTGCACGATTCTCGCAAGCCCGAGTCCGATCACGAGCACCGGCCAGAAACGTGTAATAGGCTCGCCAATGTAGATGATGTCGAAATTGTCGAGCAGAAATACGACACCAACCGCCACCAGGATCAGTCCGACAATGAGCGATCCGTGAGAGTGGTTGTTTGTAGTTTGATCCATGGACGTCCTCCGTGTAATTGCTGTCTACCGTCAAGATACTCGATGGGAGGCGCTTTGTTGCAGACTTTTCGGCGAATGGAGGCCGGAGATCGGTGAATGGCGGTGTCAGGACCGAGAGGATCTATCTGGTCGGATCGAAGTGTTTCCGGTAGTCTGCCAGCGTGTCGATATCGATGCTTGCCTCGGGGCAGGATATCGCAATGACTTCGTGCCGGCGCTTCCCGATGATTCGTTTTGCTCCCGAGTCTCCGGCCAGAGTCAGGAGCTCCGGGAAGACCGATCGGTCGAAACAGGCGGGAACACCCGGCGATGGCTCATAGGCAGTCGCCGTCATGGGATGTTCGTTGGTGCAAGCGGTGATCA
>DOWV01000393.1 GCA_003519375.1 Bacteroidota bacterium | reverse complement strand
AAACGGCATCAAGAGGTACATCCCATGAAACGTCCAAAGCGTTGCACAGATGGACACAGAGAGCGTCCATTGATTCTCATATCCCTTCTCTCTATTTTCTAAATGATATCCACGGGCATATCCGAGTGCGCCGAACCTTTGGAATGATGGGATGACGAAAGACCGAGAACATCTGTGGTACGCCCTCCTCCTGATTGTCGTCGTGACTGCGGCGGCCTATGCGCCGACCCTGCAGAACGGATTCACGAATTGGGATGACAATCAGATGGTGACGGACAATCCGATGATTCGTAGCATCTCGCCGGCGAATATCATCCGCATCTTTAGCTCGATGCATTATGGTCACTATCATCCCCTCGTGGTCCTCTCCTACGCCCTTGAATTCAATTTCTTCCACATTGAGCCATGGATCTACCACTTCACCAACTTGTTCATTCATATCCTCAATTCTCTTCTTGTCTTCTGGTTCATTCGGTCGCTTCGAGGCGGACTCGGAATCCCGCTGGCGGCGGCTCTGCTGTTCGCAACTCATCCATTGCACGTCGAATCGGTTGCCTGGGTCACCGAGCGCAAGGATCTGCTCTACTCGTTCTTCTATTTTCTCGCGCTCATTGCCTATGTCAAGTATGTGCGGACGAACAGAAAGACATTCCTCTTCTATGCCGGACTGGCATTCCTCTGTTCTCTCCTCTCGAAAGCCATGGCGGTAACGCTTCCTGTCGTTTTGCTGCTGATCGATTTCCTCCTCCGGCGGAAAATCGACAGAAACTCGTTGGTTGAGAAGTTCCCCTTCCTGGCTTTATCATTCCTGTTTGGCGTCCTCGTTTTGTATGCGACGTACCCGGTGAAAAGCCAGATCGCGGGAGCATCCTTCGGATTCGACAATATTCTGATCGCGTTCCATGGGCTTCTTTTCTATGGAGGAAAATTCCTCTTTCCACTCGATTTATCCTCACTATACCCCTATCCCGGAAGACCGGGCGATCCGCTTCCCTTGACTTACACCATTGCGCCGTACATCGTCTTCGGAATCCTGGCCCTGCTGGCGTTATCCTTCAAGAAGACGAGAGTCCCTTTTTTCTGCGCTGCGCTGTACGTCGTTACTGTCTCCCCGGTCCTCCAGTTGACAAGGGTAGGGGGAGTAATTGCGGCAGACAGGTTTGTCTATTTTCCGGTGCTGGGACTCATTCTAGGAGTTCTGGAAGGGGGGGCCTGGTTAGTCCGGAAAAATCCAGAATGGGCGGCGGTTCTTACGAGGGTCGGCGTCGCGGCGCTTGCGGCGGTAATCCTCGTGCTGTCGATTCTTACCTGGCAAAGAACTCAGGTCTGGAGGGATAGCCTTTCTCTATGGAATGATGTCGCAAGACAGTATCCCGGAGTCGCAATTCTGTACAACAACAGAGGCTTCGCATATGCCGACAGGCGGGAGTTCAAGAAAGCGTTGGATGACTATTCACAGGGATTGGCCCTGGCCGGGGACGACTGGCGCCTGCTGTTTAACAGCGCGAATGCACTGAGAGAACTGGGTGCACATCAAGAAGCCCTCGCGCAGTACGACCGCGCTGTTGTGCAGTATCCGACAAATGCAGACATCTACTATTATCGCGGCCTGACGCACCACTCTCTAGGCAGAATGCAACAGGCGATCGACGATTATTCGCAGGCACTGAAACTGAATCCGGGCAGGGTGGAGGCTTTTGTGAACCGCGGATCAGTCTACGCCGAGATGAAAGATTACGAAAGGGCGCTTGCCGATTTCAACAGCGCGTTGACGCTTGATCCGGACGGCGCCGATGTCTATTTCAACAGGGGAGCCCTTCTTCGGATACTGGGAAGACCGGACGAGGCATTGATCGATTTCACGCAAGCGCTCGAACTTGAGCCCCGAAACGTGAAAACGCTCAACTTCCGGGGAATGACATTTTTCGGCAAGGGCGAATTCGATCGCGCGATCGAGGATTACGGCAGGGCACTGGACATCGAGCCCTCGAACCCGGGCCTGTACAACAATCGTGGGGCGGCATTCTACCAAAAGCGCGCGTTCCAGAAGGCAATCGCGGATTATTCGGTCGCGCTCTCGTTGTCACCGAACACCGTCGATGCGCTCACAAATCGTGCTTTTGCCTACTTCGCTTCCCAGAAGCCGGGCCTGGCCAGAATTGATATGGCCGCACTTCGAAAGCTCAATGTCTGGATTGATCCTCGGCTGATCGAATTGGCCGCCCAGAAGTAGTCTCGGCGGTCAAAGCATGATTCGGTGCAAGCTCACAGAAACACACCTGTCATAGAGAAACCTATGAAACTCCAATTCCTCGGCGCGGCACAAACCGTCACCGGTTCCATGCACCTCCTCAGCGCAAACGGCACACGCGTGCTGCTCGATTGCGGCCTCTTCCAGGGGAAGAGGGCGGAAGCATTCGAGAGAAACAGGAATTTTCCCTTCGACGCCTCAACCATCGATGCCGTCGTGCTTTCGCATGCTCACATCGATCACGCCGGCAATCTGCCCAATCTCGTCCGGAACGGCTTTAGGGGAAAAATCTATGCTACTGGTGCAACGCGTGATCTCTCGAATGTCATGCTGTACGACAGCGCTTATGTCCAGGAGCGCGATATCGAATATGTGAACAAACAGCACAGGAAGCGGAACGAGCCTCTCGTGAAACCGCTCTATACATCCGAAGATGTTGGGCAGACAGTAAATCAGATGGTCGGTGTGCGCTATCACCAGAAGGTCGAAGTCGCGGAAGGAATCACAATAACCTTTTTCGACGCAGGCCACGTCCTCGGCTCGGCAGTTACCTTGATCGAGGTGCGTGAAGGGGAGAGGACAAGAACTGTCGGATTCACCGGGGATCTGGGCCGAAAGAACATGCCGATCCTCAGAGATCCCGAGCCTCTCGGCGATGTAGATTTCTGGATTTCCGAAAGCACATACGGGGGCAGGATCCACGAGCCGGTGACGGGGATGGAAGACAAGCTTGAAGGAATTCTGAAACGAACAATCGACCGCGGAGGAAAACTGATCGTCCCCGCATTTAGCGTCGGGAAGACACAGGAGTTCCTCTATGTTCTGTTCACCCTGAATGACTCGGGCCGGCTTCCCTCAGTACCGATTTTCGTCGATAGTCCGCTCTCTGTTAACACCACCGAAGTTTTCAAGATGCATCCTGAGTGCTTCGACAAAGAGACGCTCACCTATCTCCTCAACAACGAAGATCCCTTCGGATTCGGGAGGCTCAAATTCGTCCGAAGTGTCGAGGAATCGAAAAAACTGAATGAGCTCGACGAGCCTTGCGTGATTATCGCCTCGTCCGGAATGTGCGAAGCGGGAAGAATTCTCCATCACCTGGCCAACAATGCCGGGGATCCCCGCCACACCGTTCTCGTCGTCGGATTTATGGCGGAGCATACGCTCGGACGCCGGATTGTCGAACGGGATCCCCAGATCAAGATTTTCGGGGAATTCTATCCCTTGAGAGCTGAGGTCGCCGTCATGAATTCATTCTCAGCGCATGCCGGCCAGGACGAGTTGGTTGACTACACCCGGACGATCGACAAACGGAAACTCAAACAAATGTTCCTCGTCCACGGAGAACTGACCCAGGCCCAGCTGCTCTCGGGAAAACTCTCTGAAGCTGGCTATGATAAAATTGCCATCCCCGCCCGCGGAGATGGCGTGGAGTTATCCTGATGAGAGTTCTCGTCACCGGAGGAAGCGGTCTGGTCGGCCGTTACGTCGTCCGGGAGCTGCAGACGGATCATGAAGTCGAGATCCTGGACTTGGTACACCCGACGATGGGAGAAGTGCCGTTCCATAAGGTCGACCTCCTGGATGCTGCAGCCCTGAAGCATGTGATTCGTGAATTTGATGCCGTCGTGCACCTCGCCGGAATTCCGCACCCTCTGAATCATCCGGCTGATGTCGTATTCCGAACGAACGCGCTCGGCACCTTCAATCTGCTCGAAGCCTGCGGGGCGAATGGAATCAGGAAATTCGTTTTCATCTCAAGTGAGTCCGTTCTCGGTTTCGCGTTCTCGACGACGCGAATGTGGCCGCTTTCTTTGCCGATCGATGAACAACATCCTCTCCGCCCTCAGGATCCGTACGGCTTGAGCAAGGTGGCGTGCGAACAGCTCTGTGCCGGATTTACCCGTCGGACGGGAATGCAGACGATATGCCTGAGGCCGCCATGGATTTGGGCGCCGGAGCCCGAAGAAATTGCCTTCTATCGTCAACTCAGGGCAGAATATCCGAATTGGTTCAAGAATCTCTGGGCCTACATCCATGTCCTCGACGTCGCCGGCGCCGTGCGCTCCTCCCTCGAGCGAAAGGACTTGCCGCTCCACGATTCATTCTACATTTGCGCGTCGGAAAACTGGACAGGACAGGAAAGCAGGCCGTTGGCAGTTCGGTTTTTCCCCGAGACGACTCAGGTCGCCGATAGCTTTGCAGGGAGTGCGTCGTTTATCAGTTCAGGCAAGGCCAAGGAACTCATCGGTTTCGCGCCAAGGTATTCATGGAGAGATCTGCCGTTCTAGAAACCAGCAAAAGAATTGACGGAGATGGAGTATGTCAAAGCCAATACTGATTGATACCGATGCCGGCGTGGATGACGCCCTCGCGTTGATCCTGGCGTTTCGATCTCCGGAACTCTCGGTCAAGGCAATCACCACTGTGGCCGGGAATGTCGATGTCAAAAAGTGCACGCGTAATGTCTATCGGCTTCTCGACCTGCTCCAGGTCAAACACAGACCGATCATTGCAGAGGGAGCGCGCCGGCCGTTGCGGGCTCCGCTGCTCACCGCATCGGAAGTGCATGGCCCGGATGGCCTTGGAGGCGTTTCCGCAAAGCTCCCGCCGGTGCGCAACGTCAAACCGGAAAACGCGGTCGAGACGATTCTTCGGCTCTGCCGCCGGTACGGAAAGCGGCTAAGCATCGTGACCATCGGACCGTTGACGAACGTGGCCCTCGCACTGAAATCCGATCGTCGAACCGTGCTTCGCGCCGGACGAATTGTCTCCATGGGCGGCGCATTTCGCGTCCCTGGCAACACCGGCCCCGTTGCTGAGTTTAACTACTTCGTCGATCCCGATGCCGCCCACGCCGTTCTCACCTCGGGTGTGCCCGTCACAGTCATTCCGCTCGATGTTACGCATCAGGTCGTCGTCATGCGTTCCGAAATGGAATATCGGGCGCGGCGGCGAGCGAGCGATGTTGCGCGGACAATTCTGGATATTACCAAAGACTACATGCTGTATCATCGCGAGACGCAGGGCTTCAACGGGGGATATCTGCACGATCCGCTTGCCGTCGGTGTCGCCATTGATCCGGGCCTTGTTCGTACGCGCCGCGTCCACGTTGATGTGGAGGCCGATGGAACTTACACGCGCGGCATGACGGTCGCTGACTTTCGCAACCGCACCCCCCGGTCTCTGCCGGCGGTCGAGGTCGCGCTGAACGTCGATCGGGATCGCTTCCTCAGACTCTTCCACGATCGGCTATGGATGTGAACCGGGCATACCGATACCTTCGGCGGACAACCGGAAAACCACGCAGCATTCTCAATCCCTTCTTGCGGTTGAGAGCCTGGTGTGTTGCGGTGTTCCTTTGCTCTGCACCGTTGCTTGCACAAGAGGCCCTGCATCCGCCCGTGACCGCCCTCCAGGATAGTCTGCGTTTTTCCTCGCTTGGGTTCGAGCGTATCCTGAATACCTTCATCTGGAACGGCACCATGTTCTATGATCGCCAGTTCAATGGCATCGAGATGTCGTTCAGGCAATTCCTGCGCTCGCGCGTCATCAGAACCGATCAACGATCGGTACAGGATGAGTACGGCGATACCCTCAACGTGGGAGTGCCGCTCTCAGAACGGTGGCAGGCGCGTTTCCAGCAGGCCTCGTCGGTGGTCTCGGATAACCGGGCAATTGATCTTACGAAGCTCGCACAACATCAGGTGCTGGCGGGAATAAGCGTGATCCCGTCTCCTCGCATCACATTCGGCTTATTCGGGGGCTACGAGATTGATGCGCAACAGAACGAACGCGACGAAGGATTTGCGTACAGGGCGGAGTTGGGTGCGGATGACCTCCGCCTGGAAGAATTCAGAGGTGCTCTGCGCGGACGGTGGGCCCAGTCCCTCCTGACGAATCGCCGGCCGTCGTCGGGTAACCTCGATGTGGCACTGGTACGGGAGTTCGGACTGGATACCAGGAATACCATTCAGGTCTCGTACGACAGGCTCCGGCGGGAGTTCTATACGGCCGCGAGTCCGGATGTACAAATGGCATTTCAGACCTCCAGCAATATTTTCCGGCGGGATGCCTCCACCTTTGAAGTCTCCGAGCAGCTCGACTACCGCTCCTCGGAGAGTCTCCAGCTGTTCTTCCGGGGCGGACTGTTGAACCGGACGATTGACCGCTCCCTCAGCTATAAGCTCTTTTCGACAGCGACCACTCCGCTGCTGGACACTCGTATTCAGGAAATGCAGCTCTACGGCGAAGCTGGTACGGTCTACCGGGCCGCGGATTGGCTGGATCTCGACCTCAACCTCTCTTATCGTGAACGTGAGGAGCGTCACCGGGTCAGCTCGGAGCAGGGCGCGCCGGCGTCCCTCGTCGAACGCCAACAGCGCTCGGAAAGCCGGCTGGAAAACATTGCGCAGAGAACCAGCGTTGCATCCCAGGTCAGGGCGAGAATTTCCGACTCCGATGAGTTGAACTTTGCGGGATCAGCAAGTATCTTGCGATATGACACGCCCGACTCGACGAATGTCGATGAAAGGGATGAGCTGCTCGTGACGATCGGATTCCAGGAGCATCATCGGTTCAGCAATGAACTCATGCTGACGCTGAGCGGCGACGTGAGCTTGAGTCATCTGGTGTATCTCAAGAGCGTTCAGAGCGCGAACAACAACTGGAATCGGGTCATACGGCTTTCTCCCTCTGTTGTGTACGCGCCGTCGGAACGGTTTCGCACGGTGAACCAAGCCGAGGTCCTGGGGAACTACACGGTGTATGACTTCGAGGATCAGGGAGCCCTGACAAGGAGCTTCTCGTTCCGGCAAGCCTCGTGGCTCGATTCGACGTCGTTTCATCTCACACAACTCCTGACATTTTTTCTCGTGGGAGAAGTACGAGTTTATGAGCGGGGGATTTTGATGTGGAAGGAGTTCAAAGAACGGCCTCAAAACTATTTCGTAGAGCAAACGTACTGGCCGCAGGTTGTGTACGAACCGGCCCCGCATCTCAGGCTTGCTCTCGGCTATCGTTACTTTAGCCAGAATCGCTACAAATACCAGGGAGGCGGGAGAATTCTCGAACGCCAACTGGAAACCGCCGGGCCGACGGTGTCGGTCGTCTGGGAAGGACTTGGATCCCGGCAGGTGTCGGTGGAAGGTTGGAATGAAACGCAGCGACAGGATCAACAGGTCACACGGACGATTCCAAATCTCTCATTGAAAGTCACTTTCTCAATCTGATGAAGAAACCAGTCCGAGCGAAAAAGAAGCGACCGCAATCGCATCCACATCCGGAGCCGTCTGCCCAGGTCTTCTACTTCGATTGCAAAAGCGATCAGAAGGAGATCAGGAGGATCGAGCCCTTCCTGCTGAAAATGAATGAGGTCGCCAGGCTGGACGACGGCGCATTCTATCGATTGCTGGTGGCAGGCACAGAAGCTATCAATAACGGCATCCTTCACGGGAATAAGGGGGACAAAAAGAAATCTGTGCACGTCACGTGCATTATCGGAAAGGATTCACTCGTCTTCCGCGTAAAGGACGAGGGACGTGGATTCAATCCTGAAGAGGTTCCCGATCCCCTGGAAGAGAAAAACCTCCTCAAGACGAGCGGAAGGGGGATATTCCTCATGCGGTCGCTGATGGATAAGGTCGCTTACAGAATGACACCAGAAGGGACAGAGGTTGAATTAGTTATCGACTTGAAGCACCACGGCTGAAAAAAGAAGTTTCCCGCTCTTGCAGAAGCCCCGTCAAAGAATGCCGGGGCTTTTTCTTTTCCCGGGATTGAGAGAAGAAGATGCGGTCATCTGGGTGAAACGGAATCCGGGGCCTGGACGAGGGTCCAAAAAAATCCCCGTCCGCCGGCCGGCGAACGGGGATCCAATACGAATCTGCAGTGTGATTAGAAATTGAACTCCAGGTTGAACGCAAGCAGATTTGCACTGCTTGAATACGTACCGCTGATGACGGTCGGTGCCGTCACTGCGGTCCTGGATGAAATTTTACCATCGCGATCGGCAAAGCTGATCAACTGGTAACCCACGTGGGCCGTGATCGACTTGCTAAGCTCATATCCCAGACCGACAGTGACTTCCATACGGTTCGCATCTGGAAGCATCGGTTCCACGGCGGCATCGGGTTGAGGCGTCTTATCGTAAATGAATCCGGCTCGGAGTGCCAGCTTGTCTATGCGATATTCTCCGCCGAGGCGGATGAGGTAGGCGTCTTCCCAGTTCTTCACGAGCGTAGATGGTCCTTGAAGCGGTCCAATGGTCATGCCCGGAGCGAGTGTGACAGACGGACCAACAGGAATCTCGAGTTTCAGCTGGTCGTAAGCTTTCCATCCGACGTACTGGAAGTCGGCTTCAATTGTGAAGTCTTCAGTCAAATGAACCGCTACGCCGGCGATGAGATTGCTTGGCATCGGCAGCGTGGTCTTTCCTATCCCGCCCGGGAAGAAATTTGCCGGTACCGGACCGCCCAGTGCTGCCATGTCCGTGAACTTGGCATCTCCTTCGAATTCGAGATCTGTCTGGGTTCGGTATGATATCCCGATCGAGAGATCGTTCGAAGGCTTGTAGAGAATACCGACGTTGAAATTGGTGGCGGTGCCTGTCCCGTCCAGATCCACCGTGCCATCCTTCGCAGCAGGGGTCCCTGGCAACGCCGCAAGTGTTGGCACGCGCTGCTTCAAAGTCACTTTTCCTGTCACGTAGCTGACTCCGAGGCCGATCGACAGTTGATCACTCAACTTGTACGCAATAGTCGGATTGATGTAGAAGGTCTGCAAATCTGTCTTCACCGACATCTGGCGTCCGTCCCAATCAACGGGCCACTCGGTTCCCAAACCGTACGGGTTGTAAACGCCGATCCCCAAAGTCAGCCCGTTATCAAACGCATAGGAAGCGTAGAGATTGATCGGTGTGAAGGTCTGATCAACCATCTTCGTTTCCTTGGTGGCAGATTTGAAAGTGCTCGACGGCATGATGAGCGTCGTTCCCAGATAGACCTTGAATCCTTTTTGGAACGCGAGACCTGCCGGGTTGAAGAACATAGCAGATCCATCGGACGCTTGCGCAACAAAAGCACCTCCCATTGCTAATGAACGGGCACCATGTTCGTTGATCTGGTAACCGCCAGCAAACGCAGACGCGCCGCAAACCATCAAGACAACTACCACTGCCAAAGTCTTGGTGAGCGACATAATACCTCCTTGGGTTGTTGAAGTACGGTTGTTTAGTGGTTTGACTTGTCGATTTTGACTGGTGTCGGAAGGAAACATACGGTGGCAATCTTAATGAATGGTATTCTCGAAATCAAGGATGAAATTCGAGTCTTGTCGTTTCCGGCGAACAACGCGGAGCCAGGGCGAATTTCGGGCATTTGCCATAGCCTGAACTTACCGACACGTTGTATTAAGATAATCCCGTCTCAAATGCAATGGGAATCTGGAAGAAGTGAGTGGGAAAAAAAATCCCGGACTGGGGAGGCCGGGATTCTTCGCAACCCTCTCGTTCGAACGCAGTTAGATATTCAGCTTCGCCATATTTGCCTTCACGTCGGCTGCTGATTTATTCAACGCGGCTTGTTCATCTGCCGTAAGCTTGATCTGGATGATCTCCTCCATGCCCTTCTTGCCGATCTTGATGGGCACTCCGACAACGACATCCTTCTGGCCGTATTCGCCCTGCAGCCAGACTGCGCTGGGGAGAATCCGCTTCTTGTCCTTCACGATAGCTTCGACCATTTGAACAGCCGCCGCTGAAGGGGCGTAATAGGCGCTTCCGGTTTTGAGGAAATTGACGATCTCGATACCGCCGTCCCGGGTGCGCTTCACCAGCCGGTCGATTGTCGCCTGGTCCATCAGGTCCGGCAACGGGATACCAGCGACCGTCGAATAGCGGGGGAGAGGCACCATGGAGTCGCCGTGGCCGCCTAGCACAAACGCGCTCACGTCTTCAACCGAGACTTTGAGTTCCATCGAGATGAAGGTCCGGAAGCGTGCGGAGTCGAGCACGCCGGCCATACCCATAACCCGGTGGCGCGGGAATCCGCTGACCTTCCATGCCACGTATGTCATGACATCGAGTGGATTCGAAACCACCACGAGAATCGAGTTCGGAGATTTTGCGGCCGCTTGTTCGGTTACCGATTTGACGATGCCTGCGTTTGTCGCCTGTAAGTCATCGCGGCTCATTCCGGGCTTCCGGGCGAGGCCGGCGGTGATGACGATAATATCCGAATTGGCCGTATCGTCGTAGGAGTTGGTGCCGAGAACTCTCGAATCCGTGCCTTCGACGGGCGCAGCTTCGTACATGTCGAGTCCTTTCCCCTGCGGCATCCCTTCAATAACATCAATAAGCACAACTTCATTGGCGAGCTCTTTGTCGGCAAGACGTTGCGCAGCGGTGGCGCCCACATTGCCGGCACCGATGACGGTGATTTTCATAGATTGCCTCCTCGTAGAGAGCGATGAAGATGTAGAGTGGTTAGTTCGGATCAGAAACACGGTTAGGGGAGAAAACAGCAAGGCCTCCCGCATGGGGGGAGGCCGGTACCAATATTCGTTACGCTGCGGGTGGGTAAACGCTGACGCGCTGCTTTGTCTTACCCACACGCTCAAACTTCACGAGGCCGTCAATGAGGGCAAAAAGCGTATCGTCGCTGCCGATGCCCACGTTACTGCCCGGATGCATCTTGGTGCCGCGTTGGCGAACCAGAATACTGCCGGCTGAAACCAGTTGACCTCCGAAGCGCTTCACGCCGAGGCGTTGCGCATTACTGTCACGACCATTGCGCGAACTTCCACCACCTTTTTTATGAGCCATACTCTCTTCTCCAGCTTGAATCGTTCAATCTGTTTCAGCTACGCTACTTTTGTGATCTCGATTTCCGTGTATTGCTGCCGGTGTCCTTTGTGAACCCGGTAGCCTTTTCGCTTTTTCTTCTTGAATACCTCTACTTTGTCGTCCTTCATGTGAGAGAGGACCTTCGCTTCAATCGAAGATCCCGACAAATACGGCGTGCCGAGCTTTGTCTGGTTCTCGTCTCCGAGAAGCAACACTTTGTCGAACTTGACTTTCGCACCAACCTCAGACTCGAGCTTGGGAACTAAGATCTTGTCGGCTTTAGCAACTTTATACTGCTGGCCAGCGATTTCCACTACGGCAAACATTGATGCTCCTCGGTTCCGTTGCAAATGATTTTGTTTCAAGGGTTATTAATTTACCAAAAACGGGTTTCAAAGTCAATCAGTAAATGCCTGTTTTTTTGTGCATCGAAGGGTCTTTGCTGAAATCAGGAGTCGAGTCTGGAAAAATCCTCTTGAAACCTTCCGAGCATTTCGGTTTTCTCTGTCGGGGAAAGGAGAGCCACATCTACGGCGTTCAGAGTCAGCCTCTGCGACGTCTCGGTTCCCCACCCGAAGACCTCGCTGCAAGCCAGGAACTCGCCGGTGAGAGTCGTGTTGAACATCGGCGGATCGTCGCTGTTGATCGTTATCCTGAGCCCGTGTTCCAGCAGTTTTGGCAGGCAGTGTTCAGAGAGGGAGGGAAATACTCCCAAACAAATGTTGCTCGTGGGGCATATCTCGAGTGCCAGCTGAGTCTCCTTGAGATGGTCCATGAGGCGCCTGTCTTCGATCGCCCGCACGCCATGCCCGATTCTTCTCGTGCCGGCAACTTCAATCGCATCCCAGATACTCAGTGGACCGTCCGTTTCACCTGCGTGAAGGATGCACGGTATTCCTGCCTCCCGGACCCGCTCAAACGCCCGCCGGAATTTTGATGGCGGATTTCCCTGCTCGGGACCACCCAATCCCATCGCGATCACTCCGTCACCGTAACGCTCGATGACCCACTCCGCAACTTTGCCTCCGGCCTCTGGCGGATGTTCACGGGGGATATCGATGATCATCCCCATCCGTACACCAAGCTCTTTCTCACCCCACTTCCTCGCGCGATTCACAGCGTCCATTTGCTCACGGAAACCGAGCCCGCAATTGAAAAGCTGATTGTAAGGCGTGAATGTGACTTCACTGTAGAGAATGTTCTGCTCGGCTTGACCGATGAGAAACTCGCGGGCGATCAGCTCAATATCTTCCGCTGATCGTAAACATGACGAAATCGCCATGTAGATTTCTATGAAGTGATTAAAATCGCGAAATGTGTACCACCTTCGAAGCCCTTCAACATCCTCGGCGGGGAGGGGCATGGTGTGACGCTTTGCAAGCTTCAGAAGTGTTTCGGGACGGACCGATCCTTCGAGATGGACGTGAAGCTCGATTTTCGGCATCCTCCGGATGTACTCTGTAAGCCCTGGCATGTGCTCTGTTTTTAAGAAGTCAGTCGGGAAGCCTGTCGATGACATCTGATGGAGTCTACAGGCTGCTGAAATACAAAAAGATGAGCCACAAAGTCACCAAGCCGCCAAGTCTTTCTTCTGAAATGACCCCATTCTCTCAGAATCGAGTCTTCGAATTCAGACCGTTCGTGTCTTTGTGTCTTAGTGGCAAGAATATCTGGTTCTTCCGCATCCTCCTAGACCTCTTTGACGATGAGAAGAAGTCCGTGGCGTGGGCCAGCCGCTCATTCATGATGAGGGTTCTTGCGCCCTTGACGAAATGGCTCGATCGGGCGTCACCATAACTACTTGAGCCTATCTCAAAATAGAAGAAAAGAATCACGCCAAGTCGCGAAGACGCCAAGAATGTTGTTATTATTCTTCCCGTTGCGGCTCAGCGTCTTTGCCTGCCCGCCTCAGAGAGTACCAAAGGTCAGGCGGGCGTGAGGATTTTTGAGATCGCTTCTACTCATGTCAATGTCGACCGTTGAGCAATCTGAGGCCGTTGAGGATAACAATCAGCGCCGCTCCATCGTCCGCAAGTATGGCAAGCCAGAGACTGGAGAGGCCGAACACACCCAGAATGAGGAACACTCCCTTTGTGAGAAGTGCGAGGGCGATGTTCTGCTTGATGATGCGGAGCGCTTTCTTGCCGAGGGAAATGCTGTAGGGCACTTTTGAGATATTGTCCGTCATCAGAGCGACATCTGCGGTTTCGAGCGCGGTGTCCGAACCGATGCCGCCCATCGCAATCCCTACATCCGCGGCAGCGAGAGCCGGGGCATCGTTGATTCCGTCCCCGACCATTGCCACCGTTCCAAACCGCCGTTTGAGCTCTCTGATCGAGTCAAGTTTTTGTTCAGGCAGGAGCTCGGATTTCACCTCGTCCACCTGAAGTTGAGCAGCGACGGCCGCAGCCGTCCCTTTATTGTCCCCGGTCAGAAGCATGACGTGCCGGACTCCGAGATCGTGCAGTGAGCTGACCACCTGCCGGCTTTCGTCCCGGACGCGGTCTGCCACCGCTATTGCCCCCAGGACCTGAGTATCATCGGCGAGGATGACAACAGTTTTCCCCTGTCGTTCAAGCTGATGCAGGACCTTTTCGACCTCCGGCGAGCATATTCCCAATTCCTCAACGAATTGATGATTGCCGACGACGTATGTCTTGCCATCAACTTTCGTCCTGATTCCCCTGCCCGTGATAGAGGAAAAGTCTTCGGTGAGAATGCTTCCGAGCTCGATCGACTCCGAGGCTGCTTTTCGGAGCAGGGCTTCGGCCAGGTGATGCTCGGAGCGGATTTCCGCCGCGGCGGTGATGCGCAGAATATCTGAAGGCGGTATCGTATTGAGGGGCACGATGTCTGTCACCGTCAGCCGGCCTTCTGTGAGCGTGCCGGTTTTGTCGAAGGCGACAGCGCGGACGCCGGCCAGCGTCTCAAGGTGCTTCCCGCCTTTCACCAGGATGCCGTGGTGTGCAGCGTTCGCCAGTGCACTGACCAGCGTAACGGGAGTGGATATCACCAGAGCGCACGGGCACGCTATGACCAGCAAGACGAGCGATCGGTAGAGCCAATCCTCGAAGGGGAGACCCAGCAACAGCGGCGGCAATGCCGCGACGGCGATGGCGAGTCCGAAAACCGCAGGCGTGTAGTACCGGGCGAATTGCTCAATGAAGGTCTGGCTCGGCGCCTTCTTGCTCTGTGCTTCTTCAACGAGATGGATGATGCGTGCGATCGTGGAGTCGTTGACTTTCTTCAGCACCCGGACCTCGAGAGCGCCGCGCTGATTGAACGATCCCGCGTACACCGGATCCCCGCTTCGTTTCAGAGAAGGGACAGACTCGCCTGTGATTGGTGCCTCGTCCACGCTCGATTGACCGGCGGTTACTTCCCCATCCAGGGGTATTCGCTCTCCCGGCCGGATAATGACCGTCTCGCCGACCGCAATTTCCTCTACCGCCGCTGTGAGTTCGGTCCCGTTCCGTACAACGATGGCGGTGGGAGGCGATACGTTGAGAAGTGAGTGAATCGCCCTTCGTGTCCGATCGAGGCTGAGCGATTCAATAAGAAGCGACACGGAGAACAGAAGAATGACAGCTGCTCCTTCTGCATATTCCCCGATGAGGATCGCCCCGACCGATGCAATCGTCATCAGAAAATTCATATCGAGAGAAACGAGCCGAACTGCGTTCCAGGCTTTGGCGGCGATATGCCAGCCCCCGGCCAGCATCGAGCAGAGAAACAGGGTAATGGGCACTGAGGCGGCAAGACCGAGGCTCTTCGTCACAAGGCCCGCGCCGAAAAACGCCGCGGAGATTGCAGTTGAAAGAATCAGCCGAAGATGGGGATTCCTGGAAGGCGGTTGATGCGCACTCTCGTTGATGCCGGGGAGGCCTATTTCTTTCAGATGATTCAGGATAACACGCTCATTGCACGTATGGCTTACTTTCAAGCGATGGCTGACGATGTTGAACTCGAGGTCCTTGATTCCAGACTGATTCTCAAGCCTCTTCCTGATCTTCTGCTCTTCCGTAGCGCAGCAAAGATCGTGAATCGTGAACGTCGTTTCCTGTGTGGTTGCTCCTGCCTTCATCGCCTCATCATTCCATCACCCAATATTCCATTGTTCCACCATTCCACCATCCCATTTTCCCAACACCCCATCTCGTCCGATCGCGGATCGGACTCTAC
>DOWV01000399.1:7980-26966 GCA_003519375.1 Bacteroidota bacterium | reverse complement strand
CACCCACACCAATGCCAATAAGCCCCCACCAGACATATTCGGGCTTTCCTGCCGCTTTCGAGGTTTGATAGAGCCAACCGCCGATCGGATCACCCACGAATCTGGCAATGGCGATAGGAAGAAATGCATACCCCTGGAAAAGTCCCTGCTGTCCTGGAGGCGCGATCTCTGAGATGTACTCATAGTAACGGGGAGCCTGTATCATTTCACCGATGGCGAACGCGATGATCCCGGCAGCGATCGTGGGGACGCTCGGAAAGATTCCGATAATCACCCAGATCAGGCTCGACATGGCGAACCCGAGAAGGATCGCATTCGGCGTTTTTACGTTCTTCGTCATCCGGTTGATGGGTATTTGAAGAAGAATGATTGCTCCTGCACCGGCCCAGGACTGGAGTATTTCGTACGGATAGTTCGGATCGATATAATCGACCACGTAGTACGGAACGATGATAAACTCCTGCCAGAAAATAATCCAGTAGAGCGAATAGATAAGGAGAAAGACCATGAACTTGAAATTCCCAAGCACCACAAAGAGGTTTGTGATCTTCTTTCCGAGAGATTCCGTCGGCCCTTCGTTTGCCGTTCGCACCTCTTTATAGAGGAGGATATTCACAACCAGCATTGCCAGACAGCTGAGGGATGAAACCATGTACACAAATTCGTTGCCCAGGCTCTCGCGCACGAAGTAAGCAATCGTAGGACCAACCATCGCACCGACGTTGACGAGCCAGTAATAAATGGCATAGCCGAGTGACTTTGTCTCCGGTGTCGAAGTCACAGCCACTGTTCCCAACACCGACGGTTTGATAAACGAACCCCCGAACGCGGTGAAGACAAGGAAGAACACCAGGAGCCAATACTGCGAGAATCCCCCGTAGAGCGACGAAAAGGCCGTCATTCCCATCGAACCGATGAGGAAATAGCCGAGGGCGAGAATGGTAAACGCGATGTTGAAGGCGCGGCGGAAGCCCCACTTGTCGGCAAGCGTACCGCCCAGAATCGGGAGAAGGTAGATGAGTCCGCCAAAAATCCCGGACAGCTGCCCGGCTTCAGTTTCCGTAAATCCGAGCTTGTTGCGCATATAGACCATGAAAACGATCTGCTGGCCGTAGTACGCCAATCGCTCGAACAGCTCCATCCCGTTTGCGACCCAGAAGGTGGGATGGAATCCATCCCGGATTTTTTGGAGACTGGCTCGTAGTTCCACTGGTTCTCCCTTGATGAATGTGTGAATGATTGGTTACGTAAGAATGTCTTTTCGGCGGAAGATGAGCCACGCCGCAATGATGAATCCAGCGACGTACCCGCCAAGTGCAAGGCACCCCGTCGCGATGTCCTGCCATGGAACCGGGTCCTCAAAGACCCTCAGCCAGACATTGAGATAGTGGGTGAAGAGATACGGCCTCAAAGTTTTGAAGAAATCGAGGGGCAGCACGGTCATCAGGACGAAAATCATATTCACGCCCATCGTACTGATGATGGGTCCGATAGCATTCTCAACAAACGTCGAGAAGAAGAACGCTATGGAAGCGATGGACACCATGGCCCAGGCAGCAAGCAAGTATCCCGCAAGAAATCTCCAGGCAACGTCTGCTTCCGGCAGGATCAGAATCCCGCGTGTAAGAATAATGAGGTCTCCCCGGCCCAGGAGCAGGAGCGCAAGGCCGGTGCTGAGAATGCCCAGGAAGAACACGAAAACAACCGTGTAGATGATGGTGGTGATGAACTTCGCAAGAAAGATCCTTGTGCGAGAGACCGGCCGGACCAGGATCAGCCTGTAGGTTCCTGCGGTTGCTTCGCCGGCCAGTTGATCGCCCGCAACAAAAATGATGAGGAGCGGAATGTGCACCCAGAGACTGTTCATCATGCTTTGGGCGACAAACCAGCCGTTGAACAGGTTCCCCACGAGCATAAAATCCTGCTGAAGAGAGCGAAGCGTATACTGAAGAAACCGCCCGCCTTCAATCTTCATCACGACTTCCACGAGCGGAACAACGATTGCCACCAGCGCGAAGCCGATGTAGGTCCGCTTCTTCAGGAACGTCTTGATCAGTTCGTAGTAGACGAGTCGCAGCATATGATAATCTCACGCAAAGTCGCCAAGACGCCAAGGAAAGAAATGGCTATCTATTTTGGCGGCTTTGCGTCTTGGCGTGAGTATCTTTCAAGAAGCTATTACTTCGAATCACTTTCAGTGATGGACAGGAAATACTCTTCTAACGACCGCCGGGGAATAATCGCCTGGATGTCAATCCCCTCCGCCACCAGAATGCGGGTGATGGCCGGAATATCTTCAAACGGCATAGAAACGAGGAGATCATCGCCCTTGAGTGTGACTTTTTCGGCGCCAATCCGGGAAGACAAGATTGAGAGCAGCTTCTCCGCTGGCTGGCCTCTGAACGTGACCACCTTTTCCCCTTTTTCGAGAAGGGCGCCCACGTCACCCTGTGTCACGAGCTCGCCGCGGTTGATGACGGCCATACGGGTTGCGACCATCTCCACCTCGTTCAGCAGGTGCGAAGAGAGCATCACGGTTTTCTGCCGGTCGCTGGCAAGGTGGCGGATAAGATCCCTTATCTCTTTCATCCCCTGGGGGTCGAGGCCGCTGGTCGGCTCATCGAGAATGACAAATTCAGGATCCGAGAGCAGCGACTGTGCGATTCCCAACCTCTGTTTCATACCGTGTGAGTAGGTCTTGACTTTGTCGCGCGCCCTGGCGGAGAGCCCGACAAGCTCGAGCACTTCTTCTATTCGTTTTTTCTCGGCTCCGCCGTTCAGTGATCCGACAATTTCGAGGTTTCGAAATGCCGAGAGATAGAGATAGAAATCAGGTTTCTCGACGATCCCTCCGATGGAGCGAAGAGCTTTCTCACGTTCCCTCGCAAGGGAGTAATTGAACAGGAAGACTTCCCCTTCTGTGGGACGGATGAGGGAGAGAAGCATACGAATGGTGGTGCTTTTTCCCGCGCCGTTCGGACCGAGAAAGCCGAAGACGTCACCCCGGTGCACTTCGAGGTCAAGGTGATGCACCGCCCATCGGCGTTTGTACTGTTTTCCCAGGTTTTTTGTTTGAAGGATGAGGTCGCCTGTCACGAGAAGCCGGCAGAGTTCGAGATGAGAAAAACCTGAAAGGTCTCAAAGACCTGTCAGGCTTACAAGAGGCCTCTTCGGCCTTCGAGTTATCAGATAATCGGGGTCAATGTAGAAGTAATTTAAGGGAGTTTCAAGGCCGGATACACGAAGCCGGACCGAGTACCAGCGTCTGGAAAACAGAAACGCCGCAGACGTGGCTGCGGCGTTTCGATAGAGCATAACTCCTGTCAGGTTACTTCGCCTGCTTCAGCTTGTCCAGAGAGTGTTGCACTTTCTTCGCTGTCGAAGCAGGGAGGTTCTCTTTCGCAAGTAACGAGTACTCTGTGATTGCCTCCTTGGTGAGCTTCATCTTCTCGAACGCGGCGGCGATCGTAAGCCTCGCGTCGATATTCGACTTGAGTTCGGGATGGGTCCTCAACGTCTCTTTGGATTTGAGAACAGCAGTGGCGTAGTATGCGTTGTCATACAGCACGCGGGCGCCTTTCAGCTCCATCTCTCCGACCTTCAAGTCAGAAATCGCGGGTTGATCGGCCTTGCTCATGTCCGTTCCGTGCATGACCGTCGCCGATGGAATAGCCAGCTCATCTTTTTCACGCGGCGGCACCGCAAGGATATTCTCCATGGCAAGCTTCAAAAGGAAGTCTTCCTGGCTCAACTGCCGGACGTCGGAAATATCCAAAATGGTCATTTCCGGCACTGTCAGTTTCTTCTTGTCGGCTTCGATGACTGCATTCGAGCCTGCACCGGTTCTCATGCTGTCTTCAGGCTTCAGAAGATCTCCCACCTTCACTTTCTTCCATTCTTCCATCACGCCCCTGCGGACTTCGACTGTCCCCCTGACGGCCTTGATAACGAAATCGGCCGCTTGCAGTTGAAGGGCGAAAAGGCTTCCAACTATCAACCAAAGTAATCGCGATCGCATCATGATACCCTCCTGATTAAGAAGACCTGCTTACCTGCCCGGCAGGACATCGACCAGGCGGACCCACCCGCGCACGAGGCCGAGACCGACCTCAACTTCATCAAAATACTCTTTTGCGCCTTGCTCCCACGCTCTCGTAAAGCCTTCGGTGATCGCGGTGGTCTCAACCGGAATCCACACCGTCTCTTCTCCCCTCTCGTTCTTCCTCACCACATACCGTTTCGGATTCTCGCTGATCACAGTCGCCTGTTTCGCCGGCACTTCCGTATCGAACATCATGTAGATGTGGCCCCCGTCGGGACGCTGCGGCGGAAGCACATCAACGAACGCCGTGCTCACGCCGATGCTCGCCAGGAGCGACGAGAAGCAAACGGTCATGTCGTCACAATCCCCGCCCCGCAACGCCAGCGTCTCCGATGGAAACTGCACGCGGTCCTTGGTCGCTTTCGGATCGTTGACGTATGTAAGCCGTGAGGCGAATTCATTGAACAACGTCTTTGCCGATCTGAACTTTTCAAGCTGCCTCGACCCTCCGGCGGCGGAATCCTTCTGCTGACTCAGGGCATTGCGTGTGAACCGCATGATGTCGGGGTCTTCCGGCGTGATGAAATACCGGAGTGAAAGTGCATCACCGTCCCAATCGTTCCGCCCCCTGATGATGAGCCTCGTCTGGCTTTTGTCGTCATAATCTGCTGCTGGAGACGACTTCACAAACACATCGGCCGCCCGCAGAACCATGGACGGCACAAACCGGATCGCTTCGTTGAAAATCGCGGTGAAGGGGACATCCACCTCACCATTGGGCTCGATGTAGTACGAGCGCGTCTCCGTCGGATTATCCATGTACTGCTCGACGAAGAATGACACACGGGCTTCAATCGGCTTCGTCGACACGTTCCTGACCCGTGCCTTGCCCAGCGGCCTGAACGCATGCACCTGATACGACGATGGATACACTTCGCTCAGGATCTGCACATATTCGATCTTTGCCCACGTGTCTTTCGTTCTTCCGAGTGCGATCGAAGCTGAAATGCTCAGCTGATCGGGCGTAAACACGTTGTAGCCGAGATCCTGCACACCCTTTTCAAGGAACTGTGTCAGCGTCGGATTCGTGCGGCTCGACTGATCGAGAAAGCGAACGTAACTCACATTGATCTTCGCCGGTCCGTACGAAAAACCGAGTCCCGCCGAGAGTCCCGCAAAGAACTTCGCCGATCGGCCGCCAAACCAGACTCCCTGACGCAGCTGCCACCGATCGCTCAGCGTCCACTCCGATCCGAACCCGCCCATCGCCTTCGTATCGAAATCCAGTGCGACTTTCGCCAGCTTGCTCGGATGATACGCCGCCCCAACTCGAAGAGTCTTGACATTCCGGAGACCGTAAGAAAGGACACCTTCCGGGAGTTCGCTTTCTGTGAGCCGGAAGAGATTCTTTGCTACAGCCCCGAGGCTCCACTCGGCGTTCGGCTTCCAGAGCAAGCCAATATCGATGTTCCAGGCGCTGGCCGAGTAATCATCCGTCCTGATCCGCGCACCGCTGAACTCATTCAACACTATCTGCCGGGACGTCACCATCTGTTCCCGGTACCGAGCGCTCAAACCGAGTCCCACGGTCGGAGTCATCTGGTAGCCGTAGCCGAGCGCATACGACTCACGATACGTGATGTGATCTTGCTGATCGATCGTTGTGCTTGTCGAGTCGAGCACGGCCGGCTTCCCGACCGCAAATTCAAGACTCATGCCGGGCGCATAACTTCCTGCGACAACGTGAAAGTCGAGAAACCGCTTCGCCGATCCGGCGGCATAGAGCGAGATGCCCTTCGAGGAAACATCACGCCTGAATGCCGAATAGAGCGACGTATTCACGTCCCAATCCCGGACAGACACGAGCCCGGCAGGGTTCCAATCGATACTCGCGATGTCATCGGAGAGGGCTGTGTACGCTCCAAGTCCCGACCCACGTACAGAAGTCAGGTGCTGTCCGAAAACAGAAAACGTCGCAAGATGAAGTAGAACTACTGCCCGGCGGAATATGAAGAATCTTTGCCTTGTGGGGAACACGCAAGAATCTTTGCGCCGTTGAACATCAAGAAGAAACTGTGACTACTGGAACGGGAGTCGATTCACCCCGGAGCTGAGAGCGGCCATTCGTGCCGTTACTTCAGCCAGAGGAGGACATTGTGAATGGATGAGGCCTGGACGAGCACGTCTTCCGAGTAGCCCGGGATCCTCGTCTGAATCCTGTTCGAAGAAATCACCGAGAAGAGGTACCGTCCTGCGGAACCGCTCCGGAGACCTTTCAGAACACTTGACGGGAGTACGAGCGAATTCGTCCCTTCCATGACCTTCACTTCGAGGAGGGGTTTCACGGGAATATTCGATTGAGGGTCGAACGAGCTGATGAGAACACGGAACGTCGAGCCGATGGAACCATTCCACCGAATCTTCAAATCCTCATCCCGAAATGCTACGGAGCCGGCCCTGGGTTCGACAACCGTGATCTCCTCCGGGCTCTGGACAGAAAGCTCAAACGAAGCAACTTTACCCTTGCCATCAGCGCGGAACTTGTACTGCTGCCCCGCCGCATACGTGAAGTCAGAGATCGGTTGGTCGTTCTGGTCAACGAGCATGTAGGAAGCGCCTGCATTCCAGCCCGGCACGAAGCTCTCGTAGGTCCGTAAGGGCCTGGATGTCTTCGGCAGGTTCACGCTGTTGACTTTGGCATTCCCGACATCCAAACCGAGATAACCAATCACCTTCCCGTAATCAGAGATCGGGGCCTTCCTGTCATTGAGAAGCATCCTCGAATAGGAGAATGTGCTCCTGGAATACCCCAGATCCGTCTTTACACCGTTTACCAGGAAGGTCGCCGGATACGTGCGTTCTTCGGCCTGCGTAATGCCAGACGTATCAACGGACGCTTCGACGATCAAGGCAGGATCGATGGCGGGAATGCTCTTCATTTCCAGCACTGCCGGACTTTGCTCGGGGGCCAGCTCGACAGGGAGTTTCTCCTGGCAGCCGGTTATCCAGAACAACGTCAACAGCATCAGAACGAAGTTTGAGCTACGCATAAGCCTTCACCATTCGTTCACAATATACAGAATTCCTCCGCATTCCGAAATATCCCTTGTCACGTGTTAGTTGATGTTCAGAAAAGACAACAATTTGAGCCTAAAGACAAAACTGGCTCCCGCTGTTCCCCGGAGCAGGAGCCAGGTGGGGTCCATAACGCCACATCTATTGCACTGTATATGGAATACCCCAAAACCTTGTTATGACAGGCGCCTCTTTGTCACATAACGATTCACGAGAGATCGCCTCAACTACTGCATGAAACACCCCCGGACGAGGCTGTGCACGGACAGTGTTCTCATAAGTATGAATGTACTTGTCGCCTATCCGATTCTCTATCCTGAGCGGTAAGAGTGTCCGCTGTCCCCATTTCCCCCGGTATCCAGAGCGGAGAACAACCATGTTCGGTTCCACCTCCGTCGTCTGAACCTTCACCCTCACATCGAGATCGGTCTCCCCCTCCACTGTCGCCAGTTGATTGTGCCCGTGGACCCTGAATGGCCACGTGTTCTCGTCCGGGGATTTCAAGAAAATAAATTCACCGGACTGTGATCGCATCTCAAGTTCGCTAATTGTAACATTCGAGTGCTCAGTGCCGCCGTGAACGATCGAAACTCCGTTGAGTTTCCAGTTGCGTGCTGGATCGTTCGACTCCGCAACCCGCATGAACCGGGCCTTTCGCACGCTTTGCTCTGAGAACGGTTTCGAGATAATTGAGTGTCGCATTCTCGTGCTGAGCTGATATGGAGCAGAAATCTTCATGTAGCCGTCGATCGAACGGGTAACCGTCGCAACCACACAGTCGGTACTCACTTCCTCGATCCCCACCGATTTTTTGATCCGATGTATGATTCTCCCCCACCGCAACGGATACCCTCGATCGTTAATCTTTGTTGAGCCCCCGGAATAATCCGATGTGTAAGCGTCCCCGTCGTCCAAGGGAATAATATCACTGTCAATCAGCGTGTCATTCGCTACGAGCATCTCAAGGTATTTTCTCTCTATTCCGCTCAACATATTCAAGGCCCCCCAGCCTGTCTCATGATTGTTCCTTGCCATCCCATATCCAATTCCTGTGCCATGCCGTTTAAAAGCGGTGGCTCAGGCGAAGATTCACAACAGGTTGATTTTCAAGGGCTTAGGGACTGCGGGATACGAAGGCCTGAGTGCCGGATGCGGGCGAAGTGCGGGAATTCTGCGGTAGTACTGCCGGAATGAATCAAAACCAGCGGATAGCTGTGTAGTTTTTACAAGGAGGCGTGGGAGGCAGAAGGTTGCCTTCATCCCAGATTAATCTAAGACGAAGGCAACCTTCGAGGAGGGCTCACCTCCACCTCCCCTGCAAGTACGCCCTGATGACCTCGTCGAGAATCGTGTGGTAGCGCTGAGGGAGGTTCTTGTATTTTGGCCGCAACGATTTCTGGGCTGCCTCGAAATCCCGGCCTGATGGGATGCCTTCTACGACATTCGCCAGATACTCGCGGAGTTTTTTCTGGACGCGATCACGGACCTCGGCATCGTCGCTGCGAGCGATCAACTCTACGGCCTTTTCGTGACTCCAGCTGCTCTCAAAGAAATGGTTGAAGCAGATGCCGCGGAAGTACTCTGCCACCGTCCCGCGATTAAGCCCGCCAAGCTCGTCAGCTGTCTCTGAGATTGAGCTTCGTGAGAATTTCTTGTTGCGGAGAATCTCCAGAATCTGATCCTCGATATCCACCTCCCCTTTTGCCGCAGCGGCGATTTCCTCGGGGATGTCTCTGAGCTGAATGAGCGTGCGGCTATCGGACCGGGCCATGATGCCAGCTCTCATGACGGCACTCTGCAGCTCCCTGACATTCCCCGCCCATCGGTATTGGAGGAACGCGTCCATCACGGTGGAGGACAGCGAGAGTGATCCCTCCTCTCCCTTCACAAAGTGCTCTGCCAGGAACGGTATATCGCCTTTCCTCTCACGAAGGGGCGGCAGCTCCACAGAAAAAACATTCAACCGATAATAGAGATCCTCCCTGAACCGTTTTTCGCTGACCATTTCTCGGAGGCTCTTGTTGGTAGCAGCAACAATCCTGGCGTCAGTCTTTCTGGCGATCGTCGATCCGACACGCTCGAACTCCCCTGACTGAACGACGCGGAGGAGCTTCACCTGGAATGCCTCACTCGTCTCGGCAACTTCGTCCAGGAAAATCGTCCCGCCGTTCGCGTATTCAAATCGTCCCACTTTGTCTTTCACTGCACCTGTGAACGACCCCTTTTCGTGGCCAAAAAGCTCGCTTTCAAGAAGCGTTTCCGTCAGAGCTCCACAGTTGACTGCAACGAACACCTTCCCCTTCCGGTTGCTGAGGTTGTGAATGGCCTTGGCGATCAGTTCCTTGCCCGTCCCGCTCTCTCCCAGGATCAGGATGTTCGCGTCGCTGGCGGCGATTTTACGCACGAGATCTACCACTTCCTGCATCTTGCCGCCGGAGTCGTACACAATCCCCTCAAAAACGGCTGAATCTGTGCGCGATGGTGCGGCATCAAACTGCACCATGTCGCTGACCTGAGAAGAGAGGGTTTTGATCTCCTCCTTGTAGCGCTTGATTTCCTCGATCAGCTCCATACCCCTGGCCGTTCCCTGAGGTGCTTTCTGATCGAGGAGTTCCTTTTCGAGCAGCTGCAGCTTCAACTCGCTTTCCCGAAGCCGTCCCTCGGCACCTTCCTTCTCCGACTCGAGCCTTTTGACATCCTTCTCCACGAGGAAATAATCGTACAGCAACGGGGCGAGCCATGCGTAGAGGAGCAGCATGAGAGGCCCGGCGAACGGCAGCACGAGGTTCGTCGTACTAAACAAGAGATAAGCGACGGCGAGGTACGATATCCCCAGACCGGCAACGAGGGAACCTCCCCTCGCATAGCCAAATCGATGAACGAGCACGATCGCCATCAAAGCGAGTGCCACGGGCAAGAAGAGATCCTCGACAAACGGGCTCAGGTTCGACAGAAACCGGCCGTTGAGTGCGTTGTCGAGAAATGTGGCATGGATAGCCACCGAAGGCAGTTGTGCGTCAAACGGCGTCTCGAAGAACTCGCTTCTCCCTTCGCCAATGATACTCACAAGGACAATCTTGTTCTCGAGACTTGCGAGGTCCACCGGTGCAGCGACACCCAGTTGCCGGAGTTGATACGATCGAAGAACTTCGATGCACCGGTAGCGCCTGAACGATGAAAGCGGGCCGGGGAAATTCAATGTCGTCGTGCCATCGTCATTGACCGGAATCTTCAACATCCTTCCCTTCGCAGGCAAAGTCACAACGCTCCTCCCGATCTTTACGTCGGTGCGGTCTGCACCTGCTGCGATACGAAGCACTTCAAGACTTAAGACGGGAATCGAGCGATCTCCGGCACCGATGAGCAGCGGCAATCGTGCAACTGAGCCTTTCGTGATGTTTGTACACCCGACACCGGCGGCAGCCTGCGCCAACTCGAGGAACGGGAGCTGAAGTTGTGTGCCGCGAAGGGCGGGATGTTCCATCCGGGCATATCCTGCCACGTCAGGTCCCGGGCCCCCCGATGCAGAATCATTCCCTTCCGTCACCTTGCGAAAATACGAGGAGAGAACCACTTTCCCCGACACCGCCGTTGTGGCAGAGAGAAGATTATCCTGCTCGGGATACTCGATGCTGGGCTCACCGAAAAACGGATCAATACCGATCGCCGCCACGTTGCTCTTCGTGAGCACATCAATCACAAGTGCGTAATAGTTTCTTTTGAGCGTGCCTCCGCCGAGAGACGTGATGTCGTCATTGTCGAAGTAGAGAATCACGACATTGGTATCTGCCTCGACCGCTCCTCTTGCGCGGTACATGGCATCCTGCAGATTCTGATCCAGCTTCTTTATGGGAGATGAGACAAGCTGAAGGAGAACAACCAGAAGAATGCAGATTGCGGCGACTATGATATACTTGCGGGGCATCAGATGTTCGTAAGGTCGGAAACTAAGGTAGTGCGCCGATTCATTGTTTATCGTCCAACCCTTTGCATTTGTGCGGCGGCATACCGCTCGCCCGATGCGGCGCCATTTGGAAACGCTGCACGAAGCTCGTCAATCTCGCCCGGAGTGAGCGTTACCTCCAGAGCACCGATATTTTCGAGAAGGTACCGGCGGCGCTTCGTACCCGGGATGGGGATGACATCGGTCCCCTGTGCAAGAACCCACGCCAGCGCAATCTGCGACGGGGGACAGCCCTTCTTTGCTGCCATAACTTCGATAGAGTTGACGAGTTTCACGTTTCTATCCAGATTCCCGGGTTGGAAACGCGGATGTGTCTTCCGCCGAAAATCGGTTTCTGCCAGATCTTGGACGGTTTTGATTTTGGCGGTCAGGAAACCCCTGCCAAGCGGACTATAGGGCACGAATGCGATACCGAGCTCACGGCAAGTCGGAAGAATCTCGGCTTCGATGTCGCGCGTCCAGAGCGAATATTCCGTTTGAAGGGCCGCAATGGGGTGGACGGACGCCGCACGCCGGACCGTACGCGCCGCGGCTTCTGAAAGTCCGAGATGCCGGACCTTGCCTTCACGCACCAGATCTGCCATGGCACCCACGGTTTCTTCAATGGGCGTATCCGGATCGACACGATGCTGGTAGTAAAGATCGATGGTGTCTATCCCGAGGCGTTTGAGGCTTGCTTCGCATGCCGATCGGACATACTCCGGCTTGCCGTTCACGCCGAGGAAACTCCCGTCCGGTCCCCGAACGTTGCCGAACTTCGTCGCTATGAAGAGAGAATCACGTTTGCCCTCGATCGCCTGCCCGACCAGTTGTTCGTTGTGACCAACACCGTACATGTCGGCTGTATCGAAGAACGTGATACCCCGCTCGATGGCCTCGTGGATCGTCGCAATCGATTCCTGGTCGTTCCTCGGCCCGTAAAACTCAGACATGCCCATGCAACCGAGGCCGAGCGCTGATACGAGTGGGCCGTTTTTTCCAAGCTGGCGTTGATTCATGCTGGAGGAGGCAGAAGGTTACCTTCATCAGAGATTGACCTCAGCTGAAGGTAACCTTCAGCGTGATGCAAGTTACTCACGAAGCGGATGATTATCAACAGGAATTGGGGGAGCAGGAATGCAGGGAAGGCAGAAGGTTACCTTCACCAAAGGTTAATCTCGGGTGATGGGAATCCTTCGAGGCGGCTCAAATGTCTTGTCGCTGCAGGAGCCACCGGGCAGTCAGGACTGGCAGAGCGATCCAGCACCCGAGAATGGAAAGCAGCATCAGCACACTCGCGGCAGTACCGCCGAGGAAGCGTATCAAGGCTGCTCCTGCAGCGCCGAAGATGGTGACATTGTCCAGCGCAATGAGCGTTGCGACCCTGACAAGGTCTACCGGATTGCCGAAGATGGATAGAAAGAGAAATGTGTTGGCCCGGGGTCCGTCGAGGAGCAGCGTCACGCCGAGAGCCAGGATGTCGTAGAAGAGAACAAAGAAGAACCAGAGAAACAGTGCGGTGCCGAACGCTTTCGCTTTGCGCGAGTTCGCCATCGACACGACTATCGAAAGGGACAGGAAGACGAGCGCAAGCAAGAGTGAAAGGATCACAAGATAACTGTAACGGAGGATTCCTTCTGTGCCGGCGGATGAGACGATCACCACGCCGGCGGCCAGAAATCCCGACAACATCGAAAGGGCCATCGCCAGAAAAAGTCCCGCGAGTTTCCCGAGCATAATCTCCGTGCGCGACACCGGCTGGGAGAACAGAAGCTCCGCCGTCCCTCGTTCTCCGGTGAAACTGAGGGTCCCCATGGTGAGAGCGACGAGAGGAATGAGATAGAGAACCAGATTGAGGAGACTCGCCGATGTACGGGTGAAGCTTTGCATCCCCGAGAAGCCCTCGGCGATGATCCCGACGTACGAGATTCCCACCACAAGCGCACCGAATACAAGTGCAAAGATGACGGTCCACTTGTTGCGGATATTGACCGTCAATTCGTGACGAGCGACGTAGTAGATGGTTGATGAGTCCATGAGGGGCGTCCTCTGAAATTATTCGGTCGAGCAGCAGCCGGTGTCGGTTAGGCTTTTGGAGCTCGGATACTTCTCCCGAATCGTTTTCGCCTGTGCTTCATCCTTTACGGCGACCTTGCCCGATCCCATCGGTGTCGCTATACCGGTCTCGACGATGATGCTCTTCTCAAAGGGCAGCCACTCTTTTGTCTCATAGTCCGATACATAGATGGCCGCGATTTTCGCCGCCGGCTCCTTCTTCCGATACTCTTCCAGGCAGCCCAGATCATCGAACTTCAAGGCCTCCCCGTTTTGAAGAATGATTTCCGACGCGAAGGACTTGTCAGAGACAGCCATTCTGCAATTCGCGCATGCATCCTCCGGATGGATATCGACCGGCTTTACGGCCGGCGGGGCACAGCCGGGGGTGGAAAACTGGGCCGCCAATGCGGCCAGGGCGAGCAAACGAAGTTCTGTTCTCATGGTTGGTTTCTCTCTACATAGTGGAGATAGAGGTCCTCAATGGTGCCGTTCGCGAGAGAAGACACGCGAAGGGTTTCGATCGATTCCTGGGCCACGATTTTTCCGCCGACAAAGATCCCCACCCGATCGGCAAGCTGTTCCGCTTCCGCCAGAAGGTGCGTGGAGAAAATAATCGTCTTCCCTCCCGCCTTTTGTTCCAGAACGAAATCCCGAAATCGTTTCACACCCTGAGGATCGAGGCTGGCGGTCGGCTCATCCAGCAGTAGAACCGGAGCGTCCGGCATCGCAACGATTGCAAGACCAAGCCGCTGAACCATTCCGCCGGAGAATTCTCCGACGAGCTTATCAGAAGCGCCGTTGAACTTCGCCTCTGCCAGACTCCGGTCCGCGAGTTCCCTGGGCAGCTTCCGCATGGCACCGTAGAAACGGATAATCTCCCGCGCCGTCAGGGACTCCGGGAAGACCACCCGCTGCGGGAGATAACTCACCTGAGTTCTTGCCTCCTTCGGATGCGTCCGGACATCGAGATCGCCGATCCTGACGCGGCCTGACGTCGGCACGCACAAACCGACGATCGTCTTCATCGTTGTCGTCTTGCCGCTCCCGTTCGGCCCGAGGAGCGCAAACACCTCGCCCCGCTTTACATGGAACGAAACATCATCGATCGCCGTGAATGCTCCGTACCGTTTTGTCAGATGTTCGGCTTGTATCATCCCATCCTCCAGTGGACCCGTCGAAAGAGCGAAAGTCCGATCCCCATCAACAGCGCGATAGGGATGCCCATCCAAAGGGCGATTCGACGTTCAGGCACCGCGAGCTCTTCCTCACGATTGTTCATTCGAGCCCCACGACTCCCCAAGGCCACAGGCTTCATCAAGGGCTGACGATCGAGCTCACTGTTGATATCGACGATCGGGAACGCTTCTGCCGCAACGGCGAGCGCCTGCGACGCAGGGCTGTAGAGATAGAGGCGGAGATTAGGCTGCCGGCCTTCCAGGTACGTGAAGACATTCTGGATTTTCATCGGCACATCGCCAATACCGTCGTTGTCGAGATCGTATCCTTTGTATGAGCTCCAGTAGTTTCCACGACCTTCATGACCCCAGCGGGTTTCCGTCCTCTTCCCGATCAACATCAGAGGACTGAGATTGTCGATGAAGCTGTTCTCGGTGAAAATGTTGTTGGTGGAGTTCGCAAACATCTCGAGAGCGACGTCGTTCTGTGCGACGAGGTTTCGCCGGAAGAGGTTGTCCGTCGACGCTTCGAAAAACATACCGATGACATTGTCCGCCACGATATTGGAATCCGCTGTCATGTCATGGCAATCCTGGAAAAGGATCCCGTACGAAGCGAACCCGCGGTTGTGGTTGAAAACATTGTGTTTCATGACAATGCCTCGGGAATACATGATCGCCGCACCCGCCACGTTGTCGTGGAATTTGTTCCGCAGAAACGTGTTGGAATCCGCGTACATGTAATGAAGGCCGTATCGAAGAGCAAACACCTCGTTCGACTCTATCCACGTGTGGCTTGCGTTTTGGATGTAGAAGCCGTCCCGCTCATACGACACCGTGTTGCCGATCAGCCGGTTATAGTGCGAATCCCAGAGGTGGATTCCGCCACCCCGCTCACCAAGCTCCAACTCCTGCCGCCCGACGATGCGATTTCCCCGTATCACATTTCCGTGTGATCGATACAGGTAAATACCGAAGAGGATATCCCGCAGCTGGTTGTTCTCAATCGTATTCCCGGTTGATTTCAGAAGAATGCCTGCATCTTCCTGAACAAGCATGCCGCCGCAGTGCTCAATGATGAACCCTGCCAGAGTGCAGGAATCCGCCGTCACGACCACCACGCTTCCTTGACCGGTCCCTCTGAGAACGGGGTACCCGATTCCGAGGAGCGTGACGTTCTTCGCAAGCAAAAGATTTCCCTCATACATCCCCTGCCGCACCATGATCGTGTCCCCCGGTCCGGCGAGGTCGATACGGTCCTGCAAGGACGCGGCCGGCACGGCGTGCTGTCCGAGGCTCACAGCCGCCGGTATGAGCAACGCGAGAACCAGCCGATGGAAGTGTTGAGAAAGCTTCATCTATTTCCCCGGCACGATGAGGAGCAAGATTGCAAAAAGGACCGAGTGGGCCAGAAGCAGGAACCCCAGCCGCTTGAACCGCACTCTGTGTGATAGTTTGTAGGTGCCGTAGAGCGCATGGATCGTCATCGGAACGAACGCAATCACTGTCATGGCCGGCGTCCATTGCCAGACCGCCAGCGCGACCACAATGGCGATCACCGCGAGGTGATAGACGATATTCAGTCTTGCCGCGGAGAGCTTCTCCCGCGCAGAGAGATCATCTCTCCTCATCTCAACGACACGGATTTTCAGGTGGACATAGACTACGCTGCAGCCAAAGAAGAGAAAGCTCAGGACATAGAGCGAGAGCGCCTCCGCGCCGATCGTTCCGGCCTGAACATACCAGAGAGCAGGAGCGCCCAGTGTCAATCCCGCCATTCCTACGAGATCACTCGCAACGGATTTTTGAAACCGAAGCATCAGAAAGAAATTTCCGAGGAAGGACAGAACGGCGAAGGCTCCGAACGCCACGAGCATGACGTACCCCTTCAGAACGAGCAAGGCCGTCAGCGATCCCGAGGCGGCCACAAACAGCGATGCCCACAGCTTTGCAGCAGTCATCTTCGTTGGACCCTGAGGAATTCCGAATCGATCGCGCAACAGTGTTTGAACGGGCAGGTAGCCCAGGAATGCGAAGAACGCTGCTGCGATGAACACGAGACTGTCGGAGTTCCACACGCCCGTCCGGCCGATCGCGAGCGCCATAGGAATCAGGAGCACAGCCCAAGAGCCGTGCTCTTTCGTCATCATCGGTCTTGGAATCTGGAATGCCATGGGCGCCGACCTACGCTTTAGCTGCTTGTTGATTGCGAGCTCCGGCAGATTTCCGGGAGAGCCACATCGCCGCCAGCAGAAGGAATGGGACGACGGTCATGAAATAGGATCCGAGAGCGGGAAAGTTGTAAACCTCGAAATTCGCCATCGTTTCGTGCCCGAACATCGGAGGTGTGAACGGCGGCACTTTGACCGCGGCGGTCGGGTCCAGGTTATGCCCGTACAGGTAAAGCTTGTGGCTGAAACTCCAGAGTGAGAACAATCCGAAGTACGTGATGAGGACCTCAAGATCCACCAGCTTGTCCATCTTGCCAATCACCGCCGCCCGAAGCGCGAGAAGAATCATCCCGCCGAGGACGAAGGGGATCCATTTGAACTCCGTGAAGTCATCGTCGATCAGCGGTTTCATGCCGATGTAGTGATTCAGGGCGTTGATCTCTTTCAGGTCATCGCGGTACTCCGACTTGCCACCCTCGAGCTTCGTGGAGTAGATATTGAGTTCCAATCCCTCCGGGAACTGGTTCGAGTAGAGCGTCATCTGCCAGAGCGGAAAGAAATAGGTCGGGATGAGCATCAATGCCGCCACCAGGATCAACACGCGGCTCCTGAGATCGAGCGGTAGTTCAAAGAATGCCCTCGTCGAATCGATAAAGCGCCGCATAGTCGGACCCTCAAATGTGGCCCCGGGCCGCTTCCGGCCATCGGAAGAAGCCAGGGCCTCGTCGGCCCATTACTTCACGAGAAGATAGCCTTGCATCTCCTGGTGAAGCGCAGAGCAGAAATTAGTACAGTAGTACGCGAAGACGCCGGCTTTGTCAGCGGTGAATTCCACCACTTTCGTTTCGCCGGGATCGGCAACGACGTTGATATTGTAATCAGATAGTCCAAAGCCATGGAGTTCATCCGTCGTCTGCTCGATGTTGGTCATGTAGATCGTCACTTTGTCTCCCTTGTTGACCTCGATTTTGTACGGTTCAAAGCTTGAGCGAACAAGAGCCATGTAGACCTCGACATTCCTGCCGTTGCGGACGACTTTTGAGTCCTTGATATCCCAGATCGCTTTCGGGTTCTTGTTCTCCTCCTTCGGGTAGACTTCGATGGGATGGAGCTTGTCAGCCTTGATCATCTGGGCGTTGTGCGGCTCCGGTTCCGTGAAGGCGTCATACACCACCGACATTTTCTCGCCGCCCAGGTCGATCAACTGGGAGGATTCCGGCTGTGACGGTCCCACGCTCAGATGTCTGCCGTGAGAGAGCTTGTTGAGCGCAATGAGATACTTGCCCTGCGGATGCTTCGTGTCGCCTTCGGCTGCGCAGAGATGACCGATGTTGTACGACACGGGAACCTTGTCCACCACCTCCCATGTACCAAGCTTCCATTTGCAGATAGCGCTTTCCACGAACAGCGAAGTATAGGCGTATCCCTGGTCGTCGAATTGCGTGTGGAGGGGTCCAAGGCCCACATTGACCTCCGTTTCCTTCACCGCATCGTAGTTCAACACCGGGATTCCGTCTTCGTTCCCGGTGTAGTCTTTCTTTTGGATCGCCGAAGTGATCTTCTCTATCGTGAAGACTGTCGTGATGCTCTGGAGCTTGCCGCTGCCGACGATGTAGTTGCCGTCAGGTGCAACATCGACGCCGTGCGGCGATTTGGCGATGGGGATGAGCCAGACGAGATCCGCCACTTCCTTCGGATCGAGCACTTTCACGCCGCCCATCATCTTCCCTTTTCCTTCTGCAAGCGCCTTCTCGACGTTTTTCCAGTTGACCGCGGCGATGTAGTCGCGATCTTTTTGAGACGCTGTGACCTCCAGTTTGCCTGTGGCCCGCTCGCTGTTGTAGCAGGTCCAGAATGCCCAACCGTGGCTGGGACCCTTGCCGGCGTCTCCAAGATCGAAGTCGAACGGCGGCATCAGAATCTGCCAGCCGATGGACATTGCACCCGATTTTGCGTCCACCTCGATGCCGGTGACGACTCCCTTGTATTTCGTCGCGTAGTCTTCCAGCTTTTCATACGTTCCTTTGGGCAAGGGGATGGAGAAGCGGGATGCGCCCAGGATGTATTCGGTGTTCTCTGTGACAAAGGTGCCTCCGTGCAACCCGGAGACGTTCGCGATGGGTCCCAGGATCTGCTTTGTCTTGAAATCCCGCAGATCGATTCTCGCCATTCTGTTGTTGGCGTTGTCGTTGACGAACAACCAGCGCGCATCATAATCACCGTCCGTTTCGCTGATCGCGGGGTGATGAACGTCTCCCCATGTGAACGCCCCGAGCATTTCCTTCGACTCCTTATCGAAACCGTAGCCGGTAGCCGGATACGGCGAGAATACGGGGATTGTGGAGAGATGCCGCATCGAAGGTACTCCATAGACATAGACCTGACCTGAATGCCCCCCCGATTTGAAAACATAGAATTCGTCCAGATCACCCGGCGCGACATAACTTTTCTGGGCTGCAGCCTGCACGTCCGATCGGGCCTCGCCGCGTCTTTTCTTTTCGCCGCCGCAACCTGCGAGAAGG
>DOWV01000399.1:5399-7925 GCA_003519375.1 Bacteroidota bacterium | reverse complement strand
CCCCCCCCCCCACCCAAAAAACCCCCCCCCCCCCGCCGCTTTTTTTTTTTCCCCCCGGGAAACCTGCGAGAAGAGCCAGAGCCGTCAAGACGAGAATCAGTGCTTGGATCTTTTTCATTACCTCCTCCTTGATTGATACACCATGATGGTCTTACTTCCTGGCTGACTTGCGTTCCTTCTTCTTCAATTCATACGCGGCCTTGAGCTTTTCGATGGCTTCTGTCCGCTGCTCCGGCGACAATTGTATCATCGTCGAGAGAACGACATCCATCGTGCCTGTCGGCTTCATGAGGAAGTCGTCGAGCTGTTTGCCGAACCGTGACGGGACATCTTCCACGGCGAGGGCGAGGTCCGGACCGATCTGCGCCGCCGCATCGATGCCAAACGTGGAGACGGAATGACAGAGGAAACAATTGTTCTTGACAAAGAACGCACCCGGTCCTTTCAGCATTCTCTCTTCTTTCTCTTTCTCCTCCTGCGACGGCACGTCTTTGAAATTCAAATTCGGGACGTACTCCACCGGAATGCGCGTTTTCTTCCAGCTCATCACAAGCATCGCAAGCGCCTGGGCATCCGTGCTGCTGAACCCGAAGCTCGGCATCACCGTCTCGGAAACAAGGTCTTTCGGGTTCTTGAAGTGGGCCACATGCCACGTGAATGCCGTGTGCATTCCCTTGATCCGCTCGTAGTTGAACTGCTCGGCCGACTTCTCCCCTTCCAGGGTCAGATCCGGTCCGACCATGCCCCCCCGCCCATTGATGACGTGGCACGCACGGCAACCTTTTTCACTGACCAGTTTTTTCGCGCGGTTGATGTACTCGGCCCCTTTCGTTTCTTTCTCATACCGGTGGCAGGAATTGCACCTCATCTGGAGCATCGCGCCCTTGTTGCTGATGACATAAAACTCGCCAAGCTCCTTTCCGAGAAGCGGCTCGTCCCAGAATTCGGTAAATCCATGAGCGCTGTGCTCGTCGGTCGCATATCCCTGTCCGCCGTGGCAGGTTGTGCATCCGTATTTATTGATGGGGTGCTTTGCCAGGATCTCCTTCGGATGCGTCCGGAACGGCTCGGGCGCGTTCTCCAGGCCCTTCCACTCCACGCCAAGATGGCACGTAATGCAGCGATCGGCGGTATTGAGTTCCTTCACATATATCTGGCGCAGTCCGCTGGGCGCCAGAGCGGCCTTCGCTTCGCCGAGCTTTTCCGCCACAACCTCCCGAAACTCCGACTGATAGTCTTGCCACTCCGGCCGGAGATAGTCGTAGAATGCCCAACCGCTCACGAGGAGCAGAACGATACTGCCCAGTGCGATGAGAAGCCTGTCCCTCTTTACAAATACGTACTTTGAGGAGGATGTCTTATGATCCATGACGATAGTCTTTCCAGATCATTCAGTAGTAGAGACCGACTTGAGTTTCAGAAGAAAAATGTCGCCACCAAGACACTAAGGCACAAAGGAATCTGAAGTCGAAAGAGAACCTGATGTTGTTCTTGGTGACTTTGAGTCTTTGTGGCAGAATTCATGTTTTCGCCAGGGCTTTCAGAATCTCACAGGCGTCGATGGCCACGATTCCCACGGCCAGTAGAAATTCCAGTAAGGGCCGCGCAGGAACGTTCCGATGATGGTGAAAATAATGATGATCAAACAGAGGGCAAGGAATACCATGTTCTGGCGCCTTCGTTCGGGCGCGAACCAGACCCCAACCGATTCAAGTCCCGACTTGTCCCGGTACGGCCACCACAGCGCCAGGCCGATGAGAAGTCCCGGCAATAGCACTCCGCCGATGAGAGCACCGTTGATCGTGAACGCTCCCAGGTGCAGCGTTGTGTCCGTGACGATCTCCTGAAGCCAGAGGAAGTACCAGGGCGCTTTTGCCGGATTCGGAGTCACCGCCGGATTCGCCGCTTCTTCGAGCGGCGCGGGGAACAGGATTGCGAGAATGAGGACCACGACCACTGTCGCAATCGAGACAATGGCAATCCGCCGAGCAAGATGCGGGGCCGACGGCACGGAGTTTCCTTCTTCATCGACCGCCTTTGCGCGGACATGGACCGTCGATCCACCAACGATGCCAAGGAGAGAGTAGGTCTTCGATTTGACCGCCGCGGTTTCAGCCGCTTTCTGGTCCCGTGCCTCCCGGTCTATGACAGCCAACCCTCCATCCTTCCGGATCCGCCACATGTGCCACGAGAAAACCAGAAGCACGATCACCGGCAGGAAAAAGACGTGGAGGACATAGAACCGAATCAAAGCGTTTTGATCGATCACGTTCCCGCCAAGCAGAAACGTTCGTATTTGTTCACCGACGAAGGGCGCCGAACTCGCGATGTTCGTGCCAACAGTGATGGCCCAGAATGCCAGCTGGTCCCACGGCAGGAGGTATCCGGTAAACGAAAGAAGGAGCGTGCAGATGAACAAGACCATGCCGATGATCCAGTTCAATGGACGGTTAGAGCCGACTGAAGCTCCGTTCTTGTACGCCCCTGTCAAGAACACCCGTACCATATGCAGGAATACCGCAGCGA
>DOWV01000399.1:0-5374 GCA_003519375.1 Bacteroidota bacterium | reverse complement strand
GAGCCGACGGACGCTCCGTTCTTGTATGCGCCTGTCAGAAACACGCGGACCATGTGAAGGAAAACGGCGGCCACCATCAGGTGTGCGGCGATGCGGTGTGACGACCGGAGGAGCCAGCCAAACGAGACGACATACTCTAGATCTTTGACTGACGAGTAGGCCCGCTCGACGGACGGCACGTAGAGAAACATCAGGACCATGCCGGTCACGACGAGGATCAGAAAAAGCACGAATGAGACTGTGCCGAGCCACATGGAGTAGCTCCACGACAAACTGCCGGCAGAAATCTTGTTCGGAAACCAGTGAAGGAGAACGTTTTTCACGATGGCGTCGCCGGATTCCTTGTCGCTTGAAGGTTTCCAGGTCCAGACCAGCTTCTGCCATCCATTCTTTACTGAGTTCATCACCTGCATTCGCGTTTCCTCATGTCTTCTTTAGGAGGGAGATTCAGACGGTGAGACGGTAGTTTTGATCGACCTCTTCCGTCATGTCGGCCACCAACTGACCGTCGTCCGGAGAGACTTCGAGCCTGTACCAATGCAATGGGCGGGGCGCCGGGCCGGCATAGTTCGTTCCGTCGGCGTAGAACTTTGAACCATGGCAGGGGCAGTGAAATTCGTGACTGATGGTTTTCTGCTCGCCTTGTATTTCCACTGTCTTCGGCTGGTTGAGCTTCGTGTAGCGGACCGTACAGCCCAGGTGCGTGCACGCTCCGGAGATGGCGTGATACGTCTGCCCTTCCTTGAAGACATAGAGCCGCATGTCCTCAATGTAGGTCATCCCTTCCGATAGCTGCGCAGGGAAGCCGATCTTGAACTTCCTCGAAGGCTCGAACAACACGTTGGGTATCAGGGAACGGATCGACTGAAACGTGAATCCGAAGAGACTGATGGCGAGGCTTCCGAGTCCGATCCTCTGGAGGAATTCCCTTCGGCCGTTGTCACTCCCGGAGCTTCTGTTCTCTTTTGATTTGAAGAGCTTCATGATGTTCCTCGTTTCGGTTCTTGTTGGTTGCGGCATCCGGACCGGGGCCGGAAGGCTACTTTTTGATTTCACGTTCCTCGTAATAGAAGACTTCCATCGTCATGGCGTCGGTCGGACAGCGTACCGCACAAAGGCCGCACCGAATACAGGTCTCATCGTCCTTGATCATCGCACTCGCGATCTGAAATGGATGCAGCGAGTAGTGCTCGTTCAACTGCTGCAACACCGCCGGCTCCAGGTCCAGCTGCCCGACCGGGACGAGCTTCAGGCAGTACTCCGGGCATACATCGACGCAGCGGTTGCACATCACGCACTTTTCCGGATCGTAGATGGTCTGGATGTGGCATGCGAGGCATCGACCGGCCTGGCGGCGGGCTTGTTCCTCCGAATACCCGGTTTCGACTTCCGAGATTCCGGTGCGGCGCTGCAGGTCAATGGTGGGCGGCGCTTCGCGGGGGGCTTGTTCGAAATCCTCAGGACGCGTAAACCGGCTCGTCGGGATCTTTTCGATCTGAAGCTCGATGGACGAGAGCATTGCTCCGCCTCGCAGGTACGCATCAATCGAGAGCGCAGCCTGTTTCCCGTTTGCGACGCCCTCTATGATATTCCTTGGACCGAACGCGACATCTCCCCCGGCAAAAATCCCTTTCGATGTTGTCGCAAGCGTTTTCGGATCAGTTTTAATCAGTCCCGAGGGTGTTCGCTCAACCTGATCCGCCGTCTGAAGAAAAGAGAGATCCGATTGCTGACCGATGGCGAGCACGATGGAATCGACGGCCAGCATCTCTGATATGCTCTCGTCATAGACCGGTGCGAAGCGGCCGCGCTCATCGTATGTCTGTTGGACGCCGATGAACTCAATTCCCGTAACCTTTCCGGCTTCTCCGATGAACCGTTTCGGACCGCGCTGCGGATGAAACCTGACTCCCTCCTTTTTTGCCTCTTCGAATTCCTCAAGTCCCTGCGATGAACGGAGGACAGGCATTTCGGCAAACGACTCGAGGCTCGCAATGTGCACTTCCTGCGCGCCAGCGCGAACCGCGAGCCGTGCTGCATCAACAGCTTCGTGCAAATCGCCTGAGGGCTCATCGACGCCGCCGCGTAGCGCAGTGCGCGCAGCATCGAAGGCTACGAATCCTCCTCCGATCACGAGCACTCGCTTTCCGAGGTCAACGCGATAACCATTGTTCACATTCAACAGATAGTCAATCGCCTTGACGACTCCATCAAGATCGGATCCTTCGATGCCGAGGTCCCGCCCTTTCTGCGTGCCGACGGAAATGAAGATCGCTTCAAAGCCTTCTGTTCGGAGCTCGCGTATCCCGCGTTTCTCGTTCAACGGAGTGCTGAAACGGATTTCGACGCCGAGAGACCGGATTTTCTCAATTTCCTTGTCAATGAGAGATCGGGAAAGTCTGTACTCTGGAATACCATGCCGCAGCATTCCACCTGCCACAGCGGTCGCCTCAAAGACTGTCACGCCGTAGCCCATGAGGGCCAGGTCGTGGGCGCATGAAAGTCCGGCGGGCCCGGAGCCGACGACGGCAACCATCTGTCCACGGGCGATCTTCGAGCGCGCCTCCATTTGCATCGGCAGATGCCAGTTCCATTTGTTTCCGCGGTCGGGTGTGCCGTGGTGCAGCTGTTCATCGGTATTCGGCTCGAGCGATTCGACACCGTACTTTTCTGTGACGAACCGTTTGAGTGCACGGATGGATACGGGAGCGTCGATCTTCCCGCGCCGGCAGCGATCCTCACACGGAGCCGCGCAGACCCGGCCGCAGACGCTGGCAAAAGGATTCGGTGACCGCGCCGTGAGGTACGCGCCATGGAAGTCACCCTGTGCGATCTGTTGAACGTACCGCCCTGCATCCGTGTGAATCGGGCAACCGATTTGGCACGGGACGAGCTCCTTCCAGAACTCGATATCAGGTATTCGCACTTTGTAGGAACCTGCCATTGTCGGCACTTTCTGAGGTCGACGGTAATATCAGAGTGATTTATCCGAATATGGTGAAAAAAAATGCCGTTCACGTACGCGAGAGCCGCGTCTCCCTTGAGAGTTTCGCAATGCTCTTGTTCATCAACATTTTTTGGACGGCTTCACGGATGTCTCCCCACTGATGGTGCAGCGCGCACGGATTGCTGCCGCCGCATTCCGGAAAGCCGAGGACGCATTGATTTGAAATCGCCAGCCCGTCAATCGCCTCTACCACACTGATCAGATTGATCTCTTCGGGGGGTTTCGAAAGCGCGAACCCTCCCGCAGGGCCGCGTTGTGAGTTCAGGATTCCTTTTGTTGCCAGGGATTGAAGAATCTTCGCGAGAAAGTGATATGGGATATCGAGCTTCGCCGCCAGCTCTCTGATCGAAGTCATCGAGTCACGCGGCTGCGAAGCCAGGTGAAGGATCGCCTGGAGTGCGTACTCACATTGCCGACTGAAGATTATTCCCATAGATATATTCAGACTATCTTGTCTGAAATTACAAACGTTCGAATTCATTGTCAAGCACTTTTTTGGCAGCCGGGGATTTGACATTCAGACCATTCGGCTCGATATTGCCATACGCTCCCAAGAGAGCCTTTCACAGGGACACTTCAGACAGCATCTTAGGAATTACTATGAAAGCCCGAATCGGCCTCGTCCTGGTCTCGTTCCTTTTTCCCGTCTCACTCAGCGCCCAACTCGGAAGTCGGCCGACGAACGATGGCGGTGGATGGCTGTTCCTTGACAGTGCCGACATCCCGGCCACAAAGCACAACGTCAACCACGAGGCGGTCTTCAAGAAGTATGTCAACGGCCACAACGTGTCCGTGTTGAAAGCGATCGATAACGTTCAGGCGCACGCGATGGACGGCGGGGGATATTTCATCGGGATCAAGGCAACGCCGACAGAGTCGCCCATTGGGTACGATCTCAAGCTCTTCGACAAGAAACTCCTTGAACCGCCGCGTACGACAAGCTATTGCAGCGGATCAACATACGGGGTGTTTGTCGAGGCCCTCAATTTGATTATCCCCGATGGCGAATCAAAGCTCTCCGCAGAGAGACTTGAATCGCTGCGCATGCAGGAACCGGATGGTTCACGGCGCGAGGATCAGATCAAGTTCTGGGGGAAATGGAATGACGACGGCTGGGGAAGCCAGTACGCCCTGGTGCAATACTCAGGGATGGGTGATGAAATTCCTCCAGAGCGGGCCCGACCGGGCGACTTCATGAACATTTCGTGGGTCCGCGGCGCCGGCCATTCCGTTGTGTTCCTCGGATGGTTCCTGAAGAACGGCCAGCTTGGGATGGCCTACTGGTCAAGCCAGAAGAGCACAAACGGCTTCGGCGATGTCGCTTTGTGCCCTCTCTCCAACGTCAAGAGCGTGAAGATTGTCAGGCTGACGCATCCGGAGAAGATCTTTGAGTTCGATGTCCAGAGGAGTGTGAATCGCGCCATTCCAGGGGAAAAGGTAGTGCCTCCAGCGCGGTGACGGATCAAGGCGTTCAGTGTTCAGTTATCAACATTCGGCTGTTAGCTGTTAGCGGTCAGCTATTAGCTTTCAGATATCGTATCTCGCATTCTAAATCTACATCCTGCCTCGCGACCCGCCTCTCCCAACTCTCCGGTGTTCTGCGGTTTCCACCATCTTAAAATCGTGTTGCCTTTTCGCTCGCCTTGTCGTCTCTAGTGTACACAATAACGCCCCCGTTTTCCCGGAGGCGTGCAATCTCACTTCTTCCTTCTTCCTTCTACCTTCTTTTCGTGACCCCGGCGCGACTCGAACGCGCGACCCACAGCTTAGAAGGCTGTTGCTCTATCCACCTGAGCTACGGGGTCTTCGAAATTTCTTTGTTTTCGGCGTTTCTGCACCCGCCCATCTCACCAAGATTCCGAAAAACGAGCTCACGTGGTAAGATTTTGGTAAGATTTTATATCAGCTCGTATCCGCTGGTATAGGCTCGTGTTAGTAAATGGTAAGGAGATTTTTCCCGACTCGCAATCCCAGCGTAGCTCGGCTGAGGTGTTCGCCCTGGCTGCGATTTCCACTCTCAGGATCCCTATACAATAATGTGCCCAGGCATCTTCGACCGGAGAACAGATCTATGAAGACAAATCGATGTGCGTCAATCCTCTTTTGCATTTTGTTTCTGGCGCCTCCGTTTTTTGTAAACGCTCAGCAGGCGAACAATCCCTCCACTACATGGCAGGTTTACTTCTCACCTCGGGGCGGGGCCACTGATGCAATCGTGCAATCGTTGAACAATGCAAGATCCTCAATCCATGTTCAGGCATACTTTTTCACATCGACGCCCATCGCTCAATCCCTTGTGCGGGCCCACCGGCATGCTGTTAAGGTTTTGGTCTTGCTCGACAAGAGCCAGAGGGCCAACAAGTCCTC
>DOWV01000208.1 GCA_003519375.1 Bacteroidota bacterium | reverse complement strand
GTGCTTGTCATCGATCCTACATTTCAGACCGCAAAATCGCTCCTTCACGACCTCGACTCAAAACCGCCCGCTACAAACAGATGAATCCGCGTAAAGCATTGATTTTTCTGATGTTTGCCGTTGACTATTAACCAATATTTGTTAAATTAGTAGTCTCGTGTTCCACGCGTTTCCCCCAATTTCTTTAGGCTGCAGTCGTTTTTGGCACCAAGGTATTTCGAAAAGACGATTCGCGGTCGGGGCACGTTTGTCTGCTGGCGTAGCTCAGTTGGTAGAGCAGCTGACTTGTAATCAGCAGGTCGACGGTTCGAATCCGCCCGCCAGCTCAAGAGGTGCGACCGAGGAGTTTTATTTCTCCGCGCACAGATCGTGATTTACATGGAGTGGGCGGCAGGAGGCGTGGTCGCGTCTCGGATGTAACCGGGCAGGTAGCGAAGTGGTTAAACGCATCAGACTGTAAATCTGACGGCACACGCCTTCGGAGGTTCGAATCCTTCCCTGCCCACCATCAAAATTTCAATTGTCGACGACAATTGAAATTTTGATTGCGGGAGTAACTCAGTTGGTAGAGTCACAGCCTTCCAAGCTGTTGGTCGCGGGTTCGAGTCCCGTCTCCCGCTCAACCCCTAACTTCTGAGTTCGAGATTCGGTGTTCGATATTCAGTCTTCGCGGTGAATAACGAATATCGATTAAAGAATGTCGAATGACGAAGTTGGTGTTCCGCTTGCGTAGCTCAGTCGGTAGAGCACTTCCTTGGTAAGGAAGAGGTCATCGGTTCAATCCCGATCGCAAGCTCACTGCAACAACGAATGAAAGTTTTTGACCATAAGCGGAGTTTGACATCGTGAGAGATATCATCACATTGGAATGCTCGACCTGCAAGCGGCGGAACTACAGCACCACGAAGAACAAAAAGAAACAAACCGGGAGAGTGGAATACAAGAAGTACTGTCCCTGGTGCAAAAAGCGGACGCTCCACAAAGAAACGAAGTAGCGTGACTTTGATGGCGGATATCCTGCGGATGTGGGCTGAGAGCTGAGAGCATCAGACGCCCGCAGGACAACAATACCTACGTCGGTGGCTCAATTGGTAGAGCAGCGGTCTCCAAAACCGCAGGTTGGGGGTTCGAGTCCCTCCCGACGTGCAACCGAAAAACCATTGGTAGCAGTCAGACACAACTTCTTCCTTGAGTGATCAGCGATGAAAGAAAAGATCATAAATTTTTTCAATGATGTTGTCAAAGAGATGGGTAAGGTCACGTGGCCGACGCGGGAGGAACTCGCAGAGTCCACGAAAATCGTCATCATCGTTTGCCTTATCATTTCCATTTTCACCTGGGGTGTCGACACAGTGTTGGCAGCTGCCCTGAAAGCGATTCTGTAATCTGAGGAAGGGCGTACGAATTGAGTAAACGCTGGTATGTTGTTCGGACATACTCGGGTCACGAGGCCAAAGTGAAGGCTTACCTGGAATCCGAAACCGCTCGCCTGAATCTCGGCGAACGGCTTTCGAGCGTCATGATTCCGTCGGAGAAAGTGATCGAGGTGAAGGACGGGAAGAAGAAGGCGAAGGTGAAAAACTTCTTCCCCGGATACGTTCTCGTCGAGGCTGAGCTGGACAAGGAGACAAACCATCTCATTCTCGAAGCGCCGTCGGTGCTCGGGTTTGTGCCGGATAAGAACAATCCCGCGCCGCTGCAGCCGGACGAAGTGCGCCGACTTATCGGGAAGATGGAATCGAAGCAGGATGTGGAGCTTGTCGAGATCCCGTTCCGTCTCGGGGATCCGGTCAAGGTGATCGAGGGTCCGTTCAACAACTTCTCCGGGTTCGTTCAGGAAGTCAACGCCGAAAAGTTGAAGGTCAAGGTGATGGTAAGTATCTTCGGGCGGAAAACCCCCGTGGAACTGGATTTCATTCAGGTGGAATTGGAAAAGTAGATTTAGAAACTGCAGGTCGTCTACTATAGAGAGAGAGGTAGATCGTTTATGGCGAAAAAAATCACAGGATTCATCAAGCTGCAGATACCCGCGGGATCAGCGAACCCGGCACCTCCGGTTGGTCCGGCGCTCGGTCAAAAGGGCGTCAACATCATGGAGTTCTGCAAACAGTTCAACGCCCGGACCAAGGATCAGCAAGGGCTCATCATCCCGGTGATTATCACGGTCTTCAGTGATAAGTCGTTCACCTTCATCACCAAGACTCCGCCCGCTGCAACGCTCCTGCTGAAGGCTCTCAAGCTCGAGAAGGGCTCCGGCGAACCCAACCGCAACAAGGTGGGTGTGGTGTCGAAGAAGCAGGTTCGCGAGATTGCCGAGATGAAGATGGTTGATCTCAACGCCGCGTCGGTCGATGCAGCGATGAGCATGGTAGCCGGGACTGCCCGCAGCATGGGCATCACGGTCGAAGATTAACAACACGTGCACGAAAGTGAGATTGTTGGTATGAGAACCCGAAGCAAGCGTTTCAAAGCAGTGGCGACGAAAGTCGAGAACAAGAGCTACACGATTGCCGAAGCAGTGCAGAAGGTGAAAGACACAGCGTCGGCGAAGTTCGCCGAAGGCGTCGATATCGCCGTGCGCCTCGGTGTTGATCCCAAGAAGGCCGATCAGGCGCTTCGAGGTACCGTGGCACTCCCGCATGGTATTGGCAAGGAAGTGCGCGTGCTCGTCATCGCGAAGCCTCCGAAAGACGACGAGGCGAAGGCGGCCGGAGCGGATCATGTCGGATTCCAGGACTACCTTGAGAAAATCCAGCAGGGCTGGGCGGATATCGACGTTATCATCGCCACGCCCGACGTGATGGGCGAGCTCGGAAAGCTCGGAAGGATTCTCGGCCCCCGCGGCCTCATGCCGAACCCGAAGAGCGGCACGGTTACCGCTGAAGTCGGTAAGGCCGTCAAGGAAGTGAAAGCGGGCAAAATAGAATTCCGCGTCGACAAGGCCGGCATCGTGCACGCCACGGTGGGGAAAGCGACATTTGGTCAGGCCCAGCTGGTGGAAAACATCCAGTCATTCCTGAACACCATTGTACGCCTGAAGCCCTCGTCGGCGAAAGGCACCTATATCAAAAGCATCGCGATTTCGACTACGATGGGACCCGGTGTCCACATCGATCGCAATGAAGTCGCGGCGCACTAACACGAACTTACGCACTCACATCTAAACGAACGACGAAGTACGATGCCCGAGAGATCGGGGCTTCTCATCGTCCTTCGCAGGCCGGGTTTGTGTCCGGCTCGACGTAGTGACACTTAATCGATATTTGGAAGGTACCCATGAACCGATCGGACAAAGAAGCGATCGTAGCTGAAGTGGTCGACAAGGCCTCTCGCGCTGCCGCGATGTACTTCGCCGACTTTTCCGGGCTGACCGTTGGAGAGGCAACTGAGCTCCGACGCGAGTTCCGGAAGGCAGGCGTCGAGTACAGAGTGGTGAAGAATACGCTGGCGCGAAAAGCCCTGGAGCAAGTGACCGGCTACGATGCCGTGTACGACAAACTGGTTGGGCCGACAGGTATCGCTTTCAGCTACGATGACGCTATTGCACCGGCAAAGATCATCAAGAAGTTCAATGAGAAGTCAGGCAAGCTGAAACTGAAAGTTGCCGTTCTCGAAAAACAGGTCTTTGACGGTTCGCAGCTCGATCAGCTCTCCAAACTTCCGGGTCGTCCTGAATTGATGGCCGGAGTGATTGGAAGCATCCACGCACCGATCTCCGGTATCGTCGGCGCCATTGGCGCCCTCGCCCGCGATCTCGTGAATGTGATCGATGCCATCGAGAAAAAGAAAGCCGCCTAACCAGCGACAAAAGTTTGAACAATCTTAATCAAGGAGAAGGACAATGTCAGCAGTAACCGAAATCGTCGAAAAAATTGAAAAGCTTACGCTTCTCGAGGCCGCGGAACTGAAGAAGGCCCTCGAAGAGAAGTTCGGAGTCACCGCAGCCGCACCGATGATGATGTCTGCGGCTCCTGCAGCAGCGGCAGCCCCGGCGGCTGAAGAGAAGACGGAATTCACCGTCGAACTCAAGAGCGCCGGCGCACAGAAGATCAACGTCATCAAAGTCGTCCGCGCTGCAACCGGACTCGGACTGAAGGAAGCCAAGGACCTCGTCGATGGCGCTCCGAAAGTCGTGAAGGAAGGCCTCAACAAGGAAGAAGCTGAGAAGCTGAAGAAGGAACTCGAAGAAGCAGGTGGTCAGGTGGAGCTGAAGTAAAGAGCGCCAGTCGTTTCTCTTGAACTTTTCTTTTTTCATTGTTGTTGAAGAGTGCGAATACACTTGCACAAAGAACTAGTCTCAAAGCCGATGGTTTCTTCGATCCTGCGGGAACGAGCCATCGGCTTGAGCTATCTTTAGAGCGTAGCTGTTGCAGGCCGCGGATTTGCCCGCTTCTTCGCCCATAGGGAAGTGATGTGCGGGATCTGACGGTGCGTTTATTCATCAATTTCAAAAGGAGTGGTTGAATTGAAGAACCAATCCAATGGCTCAAACAGTCGAATCTCATTCGGCCGCATTCCCTCGGTTATCGACACGCCGGACCTACTCAACGTACAGATCGATTCGTTCAACAAGTTCCTCCAGGCGGATGTCCCGCCTCATCGCAGAAAGAAGCACGGACTGCAGCAGGTGTTCGAGATGAATTTCCCGATCACCGACGCGCGCGAGAACTTCCTGCTCGAGTTCGCTGAGTACTA
>DOWV01000005.1:5720-7720 GCA_003519375.1 Bacteroidota bacterium | reverse complement strand
CTGGGCTGGAAGTACCTTGGCATCGCGGATCATAGTAAGATAGCCGCATACGCCGGCGGTCTGTCTCCTGAGAAAGTAAAACAGCAGCTGAAGGCGATCGACTCGATCAATAACCGGTCGAAACAATTCCGGCTCTTCAAAGGGACGGAAGTGGACATCATGGCAGACGGCTCACTTGACTATTCTGACAAGATCCTTGCCTCCTTTGACTATGTGGTTGCCGCGATCCATAGCAAATTCAAGATGACCGAGGAAGAGGCAACCAAGCGGATGATCAAGGCGCTGAAGAATAGGCACGTCACCCTCATCGGTCATCCGACGGGTCGGCTTCTCCTGAGCCGGGAGGGTTATCCGATCAACATGATCAAGGTGATCGACGCTGCTTCGGATTATGGAAAAGGGATTGAAATCAATGCTCATCCCTTCCGTCTCGATCTCGATTGGCGTTTCGTGAAGTATGCGAAGCAAAAACATGTACCGATTTACATCAACCCTGACGCGCACACCATCGAGGGACTCTCAGACGTTTTCTACGGAGTCGGAATCGCGCGGAAGGGATGGCTCGAATCCAAAAATGTCGTGAACACATGGAGCGTTCAAAAAGTTGAAACGCTATTCGATTCAATCCGCGCAAAGGGGTGACCATGGCTCCGTCAAAGAAACAAAAGAACTCAGACGCCGTTCGCCGCATCGGCAAGATACTGGCTCAACTCAAGGAGGATTATCCTGATTCATCTATCGCACTGGACTACTCCAATCCGCTTCAGCTTCTCATCGCCACCATCCTCTCCGCCCAGTGCACCGATGTGCGCGTGAATAAGGTGACTCCCGATCTTTTCAAGAAGTATAAGTCGGCGCGTGATTTTGCGAACGCGAATCAGGCCGACCTCGAGCAGGAAATTCGGTCCACCGGCTTCTTCCGAAATAAGGCAAAAAGCATCATTACATGTTGCCGGGCATTGGTCGAGAGACATAACGGGCAAGTTCCGAAATCGATGGAAGAATTGGTCGAACTCGGCGGTGTCGGACGGAAAACAGCGAACTGCGTACTGGGCGAGGCGTATGGGATCAACTCGGGTGTGATTGTTGATACGCATGTCAGAAGAGTCTCCCAAAGGTTGGGGCTCACAGAAGGAGAAGATCCCGAGAAGATCGAGTCTGATCTCATGCAGCTCTTGCCGCAGGATGAATGGTACAGGTTCAGCTCCACCATCATCTTGCACGGGAGAAACGTCTGCGACGCGCGAAAGCCGGATTGTCAGAACTGTTCGCTCTTCAGCCTCTGCCCTTCGGGTGAAGAACTCATGAAGGCGCGTGCGTAATTCGAATGTGGATTTCTCAAAGCTGGCGGGCTGCGTTCTTGCTTTTCGGCGCTTTTTTGGACACCTTAGGCGCACATTTGCAAGTAGATAAGGAATGAGTCGATGAGCTACCAGGAAGCTTTGGATCTGATGCACGAATACACGAAGAATGAGGCTTTGCGGAAGCACATGTATGCGGTTGAATCTGCAATGCGTGCGTATGCCAGGAAGCTTGGCGAGGATGAAGAGAAGTGGGCCATCGTTGGCATCTTGCATGATTTTGATTATGAAATGTACCCGAACCCTCCGGAACATCCGCAAAAGGGGTCGGTGATTTTGCAGGAAAAGGGCTATCCCGAAGATGTACGGGTCGCCATTCTCGGCCACGCTTCCTTTACGAATGTTCCTCGCGAGTCGACGATGGCCAAGGTGCTCTATGCGTGCGACGAGCTCTGCGGTTTCATCAGTGCCTGTTCCATCGTTCGGCCAAACAAGATCGCAGATTTGGAAGTATCCTCTGTGAAGAAGAAACTCAAAGACAAAGCGTTTGCCAGGAATGTGAGCCGGGAGGATATTCAACAGGGGATCCAGGAAATTGGCATCCCGTTGGATGAGCACATTAAGTTCGTCATCGAAGCAATGAAAAGTGACGCCGCGAGACTTGGACTTGCCTGAAGTATCCTGGGCAGATTCTCATCG
>DOWV01000005.1:3433-5661 GCA_003519375.1 Bacteroidota bacterium | reverse complement strand
ATCCTGGGCAGATTCTCATCGACAGACCCGCGCGTGAAGCATCACTTCACCTCATCTTGTCATTGATCCCAGAACTTACATCCGCAGAGCGCAATCGCTACGCCCGTCACCTTGTCCTGCCGGAGATTGGCGAGGCCGGGCAATTGAAGCTCAAGAGCGCTCGCGTGGTCATTGTCGGTCTTGGTGGTCTGGGTTCGCCAGCAGCGCTCTACCTTGCAGCAGCAGGAGTGGGAACGCTCGGCCTCATCGACGACGAGATCGTGGAGCTCTCGAATCTCCAACGGCAGGTTCTTCATGCCTCATCTGCGGAAGGGACTCCCAAGGTTCAGTCGGCCGCTGAACGCCTGAAGGCGCTCAATCCCGAAATTCGGATCGAAGCGAAGCAGGTGCGGATGACTTCAGCGAATGCGTTGAATCTGCTCAGAGGGTTTGACATCGTCATCGACGGATCGGACAATCTGCCAACTCGCTACCTGGTGAATGATGCATGTGCTCTTCTGGGAATGCCGGATGTTTACGGGAGCGTGATCGGCTTTGAAGGGCAGCTTTCAGTCTTCGACGCATCTCGCGGACCATGTTATCGCTGCTTGTATCCAAATCCGCCGCAGCCAGGCTCCGTCCGGTCGTGTGTGGAAGCGGGGGTCCTCGGTGGACAAACGGGAGTGATTGGGACACTGCAGTCGATCGAGGCGCTGAAGATGATACTGGGGGAAGGGGAGCCGTTGATCGGCAGGGTCCTGCTGTTCGATTCGCTCACAGCCAGATTTGATGAGATGCGTCTTCAAAAAGACGTGAATTGTGCGCTTTGCGGGACTCACCCGTCGATACATGATTTGAGAGACTATGAAGCATTCTGCTCACACAACGGAGGGAGAGGGATTTCCATGGAGAGCACATTTTCGGCGATTTCTGTTCATCAACTAAAACAAAAGATCGAGAAGGGGGAGAAGGTCTTCCTTCTGGATGTTCGCGAACCGTACGAATACAAAGTCGCGAACCTGAGCGGTCATCTCATTCCGCTGGGGCAACTTGCGGACCGGGTTCATGAATTGGACCCCGAACGAGAGATTGTGGTATACTGTCACCACGGGAACAGAAGTGCCTTTGCCGTGCAGTTTCTGAAGAATCAGGGATTCGAAAGTGTCGTGAATCTTGCAGGGGGGATAGACGCGTGGTCACAAGAAGTCGATCCGAGTTTACCGCGGTACTAGAAATCTCCAATCCTCTTCACTCTTCTCACCGTCTGAAAGATTTCTGCACGCTTTGAGACAGCACGGGGGCATTTGGTAAACGCCCCCGTCCCGCACTCAGCGGAGTCTCTCAAATCTCGCCTGGAAGAACCTGAGGTACTTAGGTTCATAGACCAGTTTGAGGCCCTTGACGGCTTTTCGAGTCTCGTAGACGGCCTCGACCGATTCAGCCGTGACATCGCAATGCGCCTGCGTATAGACGCGGCGGGGGAACGTGAGCCGGACGAGTTCCAGCTTCGGATAGTAATGATCACCGGTCTGCTTGTTACGGCCTGCCGAGACTATGCCGCGTTCCATGGCGCGAATGCCTGAATCAAGATATAGCTCAGCCGCAAGCGTTTGTGCCGGGAACTCGATTTGCTTCAGCTGCGGGAGAAACTGTTTTGCATCGAGGAAGATTGCGTGACCGCCGATCGGCTGAACGATCGGCACGCCGATACTCAGAAGCTTCTCGCCGACATACTCAATCTGACCGACACGTGCCCTGATGTGGTCCAGATTGACCGCTTCCTCAATCCCGCGTGACATCGCCTCCATGTCCCGGCCTGCGAGTCCTCCGTACGTGTGGAGCCCTTCGTAGATGACGACCATATTGCGGGCTTCCTCGAAGACTTCCCGCTCGTGTTCCTGGAGGGCGAGAAAACCGCCGATATTGACCAGAAGATCCTTCTTTCCGCTCATGGTGCATCCATCAGAAAGCGAACAGATCTCCCGGAGAATCTCGGCAATGGACTTATCCTGATAACCCTTTTCCCGAATCTTGTTAAAGTACGCATTCTCAACCATGCGCGTCGCATCGAGAATTACGCGAATCCCATTCTTCTTGCAGAAGGCGTGAACCTGCCTGAGGTTCTCGATGGAAAAAGGCTGTCCGCCGGCCATGTTGACCGTCCCGGCCACAGAGATGTACGGTACTTTGGCTGCACCGACTTTCTTGACGAGATCCTCAAGCTTTTGAAGATCGACATTTCCTTTGAA
>DOWV01000005.1:0-3287 GCA_003519375.1 Bacteroidota bacterium | reverse complement strand
CCGCCAGCAAGCTCCTGATGGAGCCTGGTCGTGGTGAAATACATGTTGCCGGGGATGAAGTCCCCCGGTTTAATGAGGATCTTTGATATGAGGTGCTCGGCTGCGCGTCCCTGGTGTGTGGGGACGAGATGCATGTAGCCGTAGAACTTCTGAACGTTTGCCTCGAGGTTGTAGAAATTCTTGCTCCCGGCATAGGCCTCGTCGCCAATCATCATTCCTGCCCACTGGTAATCGCTCATGGCGTTCGTGCCGCTGTCGGTTAAGAGGTCGATGTACACATCTTCCGATCGAAGGAGGAAGGTATTGTAGCCTGAGGCCGTCAGTGCCTTCTCCCGGTCGCTGCGGCTTGTCATCTTCAGCAACTCAACAGTCTTGATCTTGAATGGCTCGGCCCAAGATCGTTTCTTCAGTTTCTCCATGGATATTCTCTTGCGCTGGTTGTGGAACACAAAAATGTTTCGATAATGTTAATCCAAAAATGGTCGAGATACAAGATCGGTTGCACGGACCTCGAGTCCACTTACCTTGCTTTTGTTGGCTTGTTCTTCTATCTTGATCAACAATGATACCTCAAAACACTCTCTCCCGGATACGATCGATTTTCGGAACTGCCGGCTATCTCGATTCTGCCGAAGATCGGATTTCCTACTCGTACGACGGCACGCCTCTTCTGAAACAACTACCGGACGCCATAGTCCTCCCTAGAAGTGTCGATCAGATATCTCAGTTGCTGAAACTGGCAAATGAAGAACGATTCGCCGTCGTACCTCGTGGTTCGGGCTCGGGCTTGAGTGGCGGTTCAATCCCGGTCGAAAACTCGGTCGTCGTACTCACCAATCACTGGGATCGGATACTCGAAATCGACGAAAAGAACCTTAGCGTGTGGGTGGAACCTGGCGTTATTACTGCCAAACTGCACGCAGCTGTAGAGAGTCTTGGCCTTTTCTATCCTCCGGATCCAGGAAGTGCGGCAATCTGCACAATCGGCGGAAACGTCGCTGAAAACGCGGGAGGCCTGAGAGGATTGAAATACGGCGTTACCAAGAACTACGTTATGGGTATGGAAGTCGTTCTGCCGAACGGTGAAGTGATTGTGACGGGCGGGAAATCGGTAAAAGATGTCGCAGGCTACAGCCTGAAGGACTTTCTCATTGGCTCCGAAGGGACATTAGGAATCATCACGAGGGTGCTCTTGCGCCTGATCCCCAAACCGCCGGCGACGAAAACCATGCTTGCTTTTTACGGCAAGTTGAGCGATTCCGCGGAAACGGTTTCAGAGATAATCGCCGCGAAGATTACCCCCGCGGCGCTTGAGTTTCTGGACAACACGACGATTCGCAGCGTAGAAGACTACGCCAAACTTGGCTTGCCGACCGAGATAGAGTCATTGTTGCTCATCGAAGTCGATGGGAGGTCGGCAGAAGTCGAGGAGGACGCACAGAAGATTATCAGCATCTGCAAGCGTCACGGTGCGAGTGAAATAAGAGTCGCGGCTGATGAAGCGGAAGCAGTGAAATTGCGGACCGCACGCAAAGCTGCATTTTCTGCTCTTGCACGAGTCCGGCCGACCACTATCCTCGAAGATGCAACGGTTCCAAGAAGCGAAGTCGCTCCTATGCTCGAGAGCATTAACCGCATTGTAAGGAAACACGGTCTGACATTCGGCAACTTCGGCCATGCAGGCGACGGGAATCTGCATCCGACATGCCTGACGGACGAACGAGATACGAAGCAGATCCATCTGGCGGAACGGGCATTTGATGAGATTTTCAGTGAGGCGGTCCGTTTCGGGGGAACGATCACCGGTGAACATGGTGTAGGTCTTGCCAAGCTGCGGTTCCTTGAAAAAGCGGTAGGGGAGCCGGCGATTGAGATGATGCGGCGAATCAAAGCATCAATTGATCCAAATGCTGTTCTGAATCCCGGCAAGATCTTTTCCCTTCGGCCGAGGTGCGAAGGACCGCTGCCGACAAACAGAGATCAGATCAAAAAGTTCGTAGACGCGGGAGCATTTACCTGAGCTGTGACAGTCCCTGCCCGAACATACCCCCGTCAGACCCGCCGAATTGATCATCCTCTGCTCGAGAAACTCCTCGAGAGTCGTCATCCGTCGATCGCCGTTCTGGTCGACGCCCTGAGTACGGAAGCTGGCACGATCCCTCGTTTCACGAGCGAATTTTGGACCTCCAAACAGCGACAAGCATCATCGCTTCACGAGATTTCCTACCGCGCTTGCTTCAAACCGCATCTCCCGAGATTCTTCATAGAGCGATTCACGCGGCCCGGTGACGTGGTGTTCGATCCTTTTATGGGGAGAGGCACGACACTCGTCGAGGCGGCATTGCTCGGACGAGCGGCATGGGGCAACGACGTCAATCCGCTGAGTAAGATTCTCGTGCGGCCGCGGTTTCACCCTCCGCTCTTGGCGGAGGTCGAGAAAAGAATTGCCGATCTGAACCTGAACAGCCGGGGCCGTGCCTCCGTTGATCTTTCGATGTTCTACCACGTCCGCACAGAAGCGGAAATTGTGTCCTTGCGGCGTTACCTCCTGGAGCGACAAGCGTCGGGCAGGGCGGATGCCGTCGATCGATGGATTCGCATGGTGGCTACGAACAGACTGACGGGGCACTCAAAGGGTTTCTTCTCTGTGTACACGCTGCCGCCGAATCAAGCTCTTTCACCGGACAACCAGCGACGGATCAACAGGTTGCGAAAGCAGAAACCGGAATACCGCGATGTGCGAGAACTTATCCTGAGGAAGACCAAATCGTTGTTGCGAAACTTATCCGTTCAGGATAGAGGCACGCTTGGAGCGGTCGCACACGCGGTCAGAATTGTCACCCACCAGGCATGCCATACCGGAATCATCGCCAATGGCACCGTTCAGCTCACAGTCACTTCGCCGCCGTTTCTGGATACGGTAAATTACGCCCAGGATAATTGGCTTCGATGTTGGTTCAACAACATCGATCAAATGAGAGTTGCCGATCGCATGACGGTTGTTCGATCATTGGAAGATTGGTCCGCAGCCATGAGCAGGGTCCTTTGTGAACTATACAGGATAACAGTCCCGAATGGCGTTGTCGCGTTCGAAGTTGGTGAGATTCGGAAGCGAAACTTGAGGCTCGACGAAATTGTTGTTCCTCTAGGCACAAGAGCCGGGTTTCGATGTGTTGGTATTCTTATCAACCTGCAGCGATTTACGAAAACCTCAAATATATGGGGTGTTTCGAACAACCGCGCAGGGACGAACACCAACAGAATCGTCATCTTCCAAAAATCTCACT
>DOWV01000283.1 GCA_003519375.1 Bacteroidota bacterium | reverse complement strand
CCTCATGCCGAGTCGCATGCCGGCGCAAAATCCGGCTGGATCGGCCAATCGAACGAACAAACCCCCCGCCCCTACAAGGTCGTCATTGCCCCCGAAGTGCGAAGCTCGTTAAAGCTTGTCGACCGGGAAGAACGCCGGGAGATTGTCGAGTATCTGAAAGAGATTCTGACACGTGATCCCCATCCGCATATCTACAGGCGAATCAAGACATCCTCTGACGGGAACTCTGTCATTGCGGTGAAGCGCTGGCGATTCATGTTCAGTCTCGAAGAAGGAACCGTCCGGGTATTCGGAGTGGCGCATGACCGTGAACGGGGAACTCAGCCATGAGCACCAGTCGCACACCGCTCGAGCTTCTCGCCCCGGCACGTGATGCGGAATGCGGAAAGGCCGCCGTTAACCATGGCGCAGATGCTGTCTATATCGGCGCGCCAAAATTCGGCGCACGCGCCGCAGCAGGCAATCCGCTGAGGGACATTGCAGAGCTTATCTCCTACGCCCACAAGTACTGGGCACGAGTGTACATCACGCTCAACACCATTCTTTACGATAACGAGCTGGAAGAAGCCCGCACACTCATTCACGAGCTGTACGATGCCGGCGCGGACGCTCTGATCATACAGGATATGGCGCTTCTGGAACTCGACCTCCCTCCGATTCCCCTCTTCGCCAGCACACAGACGCATAATTACGACATCGAGAAAATCCGTTTTCTCGAGCAGGTGGGAATCCGGCGGGTCATTCTGGCGAGGGAGCTGTCGATCGGCCAGGTGCGCGACATACGAGCGGCGACATCGCTGGAGCTCGAGTTCTTCGTGCACGGCGCCTTGTGCGTGAGCTTCAGCGGACAATGCTATTTCAGCCAAGCCGCGACGGGACGCAGCGCCAACCGCGGCGAATGCGCCCAGATGTGCCGGATGCCGTACACTCTCACAGACAGCAGCGGAAACGTTTTAGCCAACAACCAGCACGTCCTTTCGCTGAGAGACCTGAACCTTTCAGAATATATTCCCGAGCTCGTCAGCGCGGGCGTGACATCTTTTAAAATCGAAGGCCGGTTGAAAGATGCCGCCTACGTCAGGAATATCACTTCCTTCTATCGCACGATTCTGGATGCAGTGATCGAGGGGCAGCCACGGCTCAAGCGAGCCTCCTCTGGAAGAACGAGCCTTTCCTTTCGGCCCGACCCCGAGCGAACGTTCAACCGTGACTACACAGACTATTTTCTCCACGGCCGCCGACCCGACATTGTTTCTCTCCATACGCCGAAATCTCTCGGGAAGGCGATCGGGAAAGTCACGGGTGTCTCTGCCGATTCGTTCACACTTGACACGACAGAGGTCCTTCGAAGCGGTGACGGGATCTGCTTCTTTGACGATCAGGACCAACTGACGGGCACGAACATCAACCGGGTCGATGGCAACCACATCGTTCCAAATTCCCCGGCCGGCATCACTCCGGGCACCGTGATGTACCGCAATCACGACCACGCATTTCTGCAGTTGCTCAAGTCCGACCGGTCAATGCGCAAGATCGACATCAGGCTGCACTTCTCCGAGACCGGCGACGGCTTCCGTCTCCTCCTCACCGATGAGGACGGCAATGAGGCCGAACAGGAGCTCGTGCATATTAAAGAGGCGGCGGAGAATCCTGGGGCAGCACAAACCACGATAGAGACGCAGCTGACAAAACTCGGGAGCACGATCTATGAATCCATGGAGTTTGTTGCCGAGCTGTCATTCCCAGTATTTATTCCCGTCAAAGACCTGAACCAGCTCCGCAGAGATGCTGTTGCGGCGCTCGATGCGGTGAGAGATGGAGCCTTTCCGCGTCGGACGGCTTCAATCGTGCGAAACGAAATCCCTTTTCCGCGTGCATCGCTGGATTTCTCCGCCAATGTGGTGAATTCGCTGGCTGACCGCTTCTATCGCTGCCACGGCGTGAAGCAAATCGAGAAAGGATTCGAGCTGCAGGACAATCACAGCGGTCAGGTCTTGATGACGACACGCCATTGCCTGAAGTATCAGTTCGATCTTTGCCGCGGTAAGGGCGGCCAGGATGAAGAACTGTTTCTCTCTGATGGGACAACCAAGTATATGCTCGAATTCGATTGCGGGAACTGCGTGATGAAGGTGGTTGGACCGTGAGGTTTTGTTGATAATGACTCGCTAATTCGGTACCATAACGACAAGAGGCTGCCTCGCAGCGCCCTTGACCAGGACCGCAAATCCTGATTAGAATCAAAGATTAGCACACAGAGTACACAGATGCTACGAGATGTCCACAGATAAAAAATCTTAAATGAAGAGATCCATCATCTGTGGAAGTCAGTAGCATCAGTGTTATCAGTGTGCTATTCCTCGAACCAACATTTCATAGTCATGAAAGAGAAACATCCGACAAAACGACAATCCCGATCGGCGGCGAAGAAGAAGCCTCAGCTGAATTCTCCCATTCCGTTCGATCCCGGACTTGTCCAATTGCTTCGTGTGAACCGGAGCGCCGTCGAGGCACGGGCGGTGGAACTCGGCACGCGTCGCACGTTCAAGGTCGAAGCCCAGGTTGCTGCTTACCTGACAGCCATCCGCTGCATCGATCTCACCACCCTGGCCGGCGACGATACTCCGGGGAGAGTGCGACGACTCTGCGCGAAGGCACTCTCACCGTTGGAACAGGAAATCAGGAGTCACCTCGGAATCGGGGCTGAACCACTGACGGTCGCCGCCGTGTGCGTCTACCCGGCTCAGGTTAGGCCGGCAGTGCAGTTCCTGGGCGGACAGATTCCTGTGGCATCCGTCGCCACCGGCTTCCCTTCTGGTCAGAC
>DOWV01000041.1:1931-7941 GCA_003519375.1 Bacteroidota bacterium | reverse complement strand
CCTCCGCCACCCTCACCTCGATGCCGTCTTCGCCCGCCTGCCGGGTAAATATCAGGAACTCGGCGGTGCTGTTGCGGATTTGGAGTTCATTTTCCTTTTTCATGACCGGCTCCTCACGTCACTTCATTACTGGATTCACTACCTTCCCGCGAGGCAAGAACTGTATGCCCTTTCTCCGTAAGCAGGTATTTCTGCTTGCTGCTGCGAGGCTTGTCGGGGATGGTCATCTCCAGCAATCCGGCATTGAGAAGAGGGTTCAAGACTTGGTTCCGAAACTTGGTACGGTCGGTCCGTTTGGCTATTTCCATCAGATCGCCGATGGGCCTCTCTTCCTTGCATTGGTTCAGGATTTCGACTTGGTGCCGACTTAGTGCCAACTTGGTGCCAACTTGCCCGGTGACTTGCCCGGTGACTTGCGGTGTATCCACATCAGCCGCTTCCCCCACCTCTGACTCTGCCACTTCCAATGCCGCCGGATGCACCGGCAGGCGTACCATGAAGTAGCTATGGTCTTCGTCGAAGTCAAATTCGGCGGGAGGCGAGCCGTTGGCCTGCATGGCGTCAATGATCTTGGGAATTCCGGTGGAACGGCCTTCGGTGAATTCCAGCTCTTTCAGGAACTCGCCTATGCGCCGATTCCGGTAGCGTCGGGGCATGGCCTTGCCAGCCCGAAGTTGCTCCAGGCGCACGGAACGGTCCGGTCCGGGGTAACTCAAAACCACCAGTTCTTCATGCATAATGCGGATTTCCACCGGCTCCCGGACATCGTAGCCGCGGTGGTAAACGGCGTTCACCACCGCTTCTTCAATGGCAATGTAAGGAATATTCTCGACGCGGGAGGACTCCGCGCGCCCCGGATGCTTGATGACGGTTTCGCTGACGAAGTTGCGCTTGATGTAATCCAGCGCGTCATGGGTCATCCGCGGTAAAGGCCCCTTGAAGATCTTTTCGGAGAACTTGTTGCCGCCCGGTCCTTCCTTGGGGAACCAGACCACATCAATTTGCATGGCCGGGAAAAACCGGTAAGGCTCGGGGTTGAACATCATAAGACCGACGTTGAGGGGGAACGGCGCTTCGTCCGGCCCTCCGATGACGCCCATTTGCCGGCCTAGCTCCAGCAACGACAGGCCGGCGGACTGTTTGGCCAAGTCGCTGCCGACATACTGAAGATATTCCTGCATCAGTTCACGGGAGAGATCGTCCACCTTGGCGCGCTGGTTGATCCGGTCGTCGAACGGCACGGTGGCGGCAAGGGAAAGGAGTTCGGTTTCATCCAATCCTTTGGCCCGGACGGTACTGGAGCCTTTGCGGATGAAATAGCCGTACTCTTTATCGTTCTTGCCCAGCTTGAGCTTCGCCTTGTACGGGCGGGTCTGGCCACCCGGCGCCCAGATCACAAGGATGGTGCGCCCATCGATTTCATAGGGCACGACGATGGCGTGGTAATCCGGCTGGATGGCGCTGTGTCCGAGGTTGAGAATCTCCTTCTGGATGGCGTCTATGCTGCCGGGGTCAAGCCCTTTGGGGGGCAAAACCGGCTGTCCGCTCTTCTCTCCAACCCCGACGACGATATAGCCGCCGCCAAGATTGTGGAAGTCGTTGGCAAAGGCGCAGATCGTGTGCAGCGTGCCGAGGGGGTTCCACCCCTCTTTGAACTCCAGTCGCTCCCATTCGACACTCTTGCCACGGAGCAGTTCATGGATATTGATCGGTAATGACATTCAGATTCCCTCACAATCGTTCGCGGACGGTTGGTTTCGCAGTGGTACGATCCGTCCTGATAACTCGGCACTCACGTTGGTGTTTTATTCTTTTATTTCTCCAAAATAACCTGAGTCTTGATTTTTCTTCCATATCTCGAAACAAGTTGGTTGATGATTCGTAGAAGCGAGCGTGATAATTCGATGTATTAATTTCGTGATTGGCCTAACAGGTACTCCACTTGAATCAATTTCATTTTTACCATTTGCTATAATGCTGTCAGACAGTGCCTTCAATAATCTTGGTTTGGGCAAATCGTATCCAGTTTTTTCTTTGTAAAGTCTGCTTAAATGGTCAGTTGCTATATTCTTAGACTCTTGTTGACAATTCTCAATATCTCCAGGGGTAAAAACGTATTTACCTTTATTAATATTTGACATAGCACGTGCAATCTCTTCTATGCTGAAGTTATCAAATTCGATAGTCTTTCGCTCCCAAAGGTGAATGTATTCTGACTTTGTCACAAAACGAGTTTTGTAATATTTTGACGGAGCATTAATAAGTTTGTTCTTGATATTTTCCGTTCTTCCCTCATTATCAAGAACAACAAATACAATTGTTTGCCTGTTATGGTAATAATCGATAAATTTCTCTAATGCTCCGTAGCGGTCAAATCCTTTTCTCCCGGTGAATCCTGCGACGCCACTAATATTAACAATTTCAATACCCAGTTTTGGAAAAGAATAACCAAAAAGTTCTTCTGAAAGCCTTGGAAACTGTTCTTCTTCGCCCTTGCCCTCTACAATGAGTATTAATTTTGGTTTTGGATTGAGATGATATTGATTCGTTAGAAACTCAAGGTATTGGAAATCGTTATCAGTGACACCTTCGCCATAAAAATTATCATTTTTCCAACTAACATTTTCATCTGGCGGGAACAAGGTTTCACTGGCCAACTCTTTATAGAACAAACGGATCATATGCTCCATTGAGTATAATAATTGGGCAAGCAAAGCTTTCCCCTTTAATTTTCTTTTTTGCTCCAAGGACACAAAATTAACTAACCCATACCAGTGTGCCAAGGGGTCAGCATACCGGGAATCTATCGAAAGTAACTCATGGGCTTTTTTTACGTTATCAATGGAAAGGTTAATATCTTCTAAAACAGAATTTGGGTTCCATTTTCCACAATATTCATACCAGTCCCAATCATGATAAGAGCTCGAAATTGAAATGTTGATAATTCTACGATCTGTTTGTGTTTCAGGGAAGTAACGATTTGATAATACTTGGCAGATTATCGGGAAGACTTCACCTCTTATTCCAATTTCCTTGTGGGAATCAATCACAATTTTCGCCCATTCAGATATTTGATCGGTTAACCTCGCAATATCTTCCTCTGAATAAGTGTACCACCATTCAGCACGGAGTTCCATTTTGGTTGACCTTGTTAGGTTGTAAAGCGTATAGCATTGAAAAATTGAATAATAACTGACTATAAATTCCCTTTTATCTTCGTCGTAAAAGTTATCCCATTCCTCAAAATCACGAGTACGAGGGTCCCACAAAATGCCTTCTTTCAACCAATTGTTTGCATAGCTTTTTTCAAACCAAAAATGTGCATATTCTTCTTTAACATCCCCTTGCCATTCTTCTCCTTCCTTAAGGATGCCAAGGTCTTTGTAACGAGTCCGATTCTCAATATATTCAATTTTAATTTTAATCTTTGGAATCTTTACACGGACAATTGGGAAAAATATTCCTAATTTTTCAAATTGCTCGAGTTGTTTTCGGGAAGTATCAATTGATCTGTCTTTGCAATAGGATATGAACTGGCTTGTTGTCAAAAATGAGCAGAGAATAAAATATTCTTTTTCAATTAATTTCTGTAATGATATCAGGTTATTCATTGGTAATTATTATCAAATCATATAGCATTAGATATTTTCACCCTTACACGTGCTCAGGGTACTCGACTTACGCTACATTTTCTTTTTTTCTTCAGAGACGGCATGGTGTCTGCCGGTTCCCCAATAACCGCCAGAGCTGGCTTGTCCTCACCCCAGACGCGGGCGAGGGTGGCCTGGATCTTTTTCTCGAAGCGGGCGATCAGCTCACGGTTGGCAGCGACAAGCGCCTGTTCAGCTTCGATCTCGGCAACGATGGCCTGCTGCGTGGCGAGGGGCGGGAGGGGGATGGGAACGCGCTCGACAATTCCCTGATTGATTTTCGGCATACTGCCCGCAGTACCCACAGCGTTCCGCTTCAAATAGTCGCGAACTGGCTCGCTCTGAAGCACGACTAACAGGTACTGGGGCAGGATCTTTCCTTCGTCTGCCCGTACCCGGATCATTAGATCAGGGTAGATGAAACCCTTTTCCTCGACATCGAATAGAGCGGCGGTGCCGACTAATTCAGCGGTGTTGCCACGCTGCAAGTAGATATCCCCCTTTTTGCAGCGGCAGGGAGAATCGTACGGAATGTCCTCATCCAAGTACTTGCATTTGGTGAGATCGAGTTTGCCGGACGTAGTTGCGCTAAGCGACAGAACTTTGAGGTTGGTAATGCCGTCAACCGGCTTCCCAGAGTAGCCGTTCTTCGGCTTTTCTTGGATGACTTCTCCAAGCTCAACAATCGGCCAGTCGGGGTGGATGGGAATGTGTGGGCGGTAGTTGTCGAGGATGGCGCGGGCACCGTTGATGACTTTCTGGTAACCCTCGATCTCCGCCACGATCTCCTTCTGGACCTCCAGCGGCGGGAGAGGGATTTGGAGTTCGGCAAACGACGACCACCCAATGCGTGGAAGCTGCGCGCCTTTGAGTTGCCCCAGGACGGCGTCGTTAAATCGTGCGCTTCGGAACAGGTAGGCATAGAGTGCTGGGTCTGTCGATCCTTCGATGGCCTCGATGACGAAAATGTCGGTTGAGCAGATACCTTTGCGGTCAGCGAGCCATACCTTGTTCAGATTGGGCCGTAGCCTTCCGTAAAGGATGTCGCGCGGCTCAAAGACGTTCTTCAGGCTCTTGATGTCAGCAGGTTTATCGGTGACGACGCTTCCCTCGATCGCGCCTGTATTCTGCGTGATGTTTTCAAGACCGAGGTAAGTGACCGGACCATCGAGCGACTCTGGAAGTATTGTTCTGTCCGCTTTTCGGAACACATCTCCGACCGGAACGAACGGCCACGATGAGGCCGTAACCACACCGATCCGATACCGCTCCCCGCTCAGGTTGTAGTCTGCATTCACCGCGATCTTCTCTTTCTTCACGATGAGACCGAGCGTGGGCTGCAAGTCCTCAACCGATTCCCCTGCTCGCAGGCGGCTCAGATACTCGCCGATCTCGGCTTGCGCCTGCGGCAGGTCGTTCTTGACAATCTCGCGCCGTTGGGCGCCGAGGCCGAAGCCGTCGTTTTCGATCTTGAAGAAGGCAATAGTGTTGGTCTTCTTGGCCAGCGACTTGTCGAGGATCAGGATCGATGTCTTGACGCCGGAATAGGGATTGAACACACCAGCCGGAAGTGAGACGACGGCGACGAGGTAGTTCTCCACCAGCATTTTGCGCAGTTGCTTGTAAGCGGTCTGGCTCTGGAAGATGATGCCCTCGGGTACAATGATGCCGGCGCGGCCAGTGGGCGTGAGGTGCTCGGCCATGTAGTCCACGAACAGCACTTCGCTGCGCTTGGACTGAACCGAGAATCGGTTGTGAGGCTTGATACCGCCCTTCGGCGACATGAAGGGCGGATTGGCGAGGATCACATCGGAGTATTCGCTCCACCGGTCCTGGCTGGTCAGCGTGTCGTACTCATAAATGTGAGGGTCGGCGAAGCCGTGCAGGTACAGGTTCACCAGCGACAGGCGCACCATGTCGGGCGAGATGTCGTAGCCCGCGAAGTTCTGCGCGAGGCGGCCCTTTTCGTCGGGCGTCAGAAGGTCGCCGGTGCGATGTGTTGCCCCCTCACCCCTGCCCTCTCCCGCGAGGGGAGAGGGAGAAGAATTGGCCTTGAGAATGTGCTTATAGGATGAAATTAGAAACCCGGCGGTGCCGCAGGCCGGGTCACGCACGGTCTCGTTCTTCTTCGGATCGATGATCGCAACCATGAAATCGATGATGTGGCGCGGGGTGCGGAACTGTCCGGCATCGCCCTGGGAACCGAGAACGGAGAGCAGATACTCGAAGGCGTCGCCGAGCCGTTCGCTGTGGTCGTAGTTAAACTCGTCGATGATTTTGAGGAAGGCACGCAAAGTCTCCGGATCGCGGTACGGCAGATAGGCATTCTTGAAGATATCGCGGAAGAGCAGCGGGATGCC
>DOWV01000041.1:683-1909 GCA_003519375.1 Bacteroidota bacterium | reverse complement strand
GCCGGGGTTCTCCGGCATCTTGGTAATGGCTTCGGCGTAGAGGTTCAGGGTCTCGTGGCCGCCCAAGCCGGAGCGCATAAGTTTGGCCCAGCCGTAGCGGGCAAACTCCCCGGCGAAGAACTTGCGCTTGCCGCCGAACTCCTCGCTCTCGGCGTCCATGTCGTCCATAAACTTGTAGATCAGCGCAATGGTGATCTGCTCGACCTGGGATTTGGGGTCGGGTACCTTGCCCACGAGGATGTCGCGGGCGGTGTCGATGCGGCGTTTGGTATCTGTATCTAACATCTGATTTTTGTTCTCTTTCAATTTCCAAACCCGTCGAATTCGAGGGGTTTAAAAGTTTTAATTGCGGCGAATTCGCCATAATTAAAGTTAGGGTTGTGTGCGTTCTTCCATGTCTTCCCTCAGGCGACAAATTGGTTGAGTGATACGTAGTCCTTGACGTATTCGGGGATGAGCATTCGGTATTTCTCCGGCACGGCGCGGAAGTCGAGGGTGGAAAAGACCGGGTTGGTGGCCAGATCGGTAAAGTGCTTCATCTCGATGATGTGCCGTACCTGGCCGCTGGTGACGTAGGCCTTGAAGTAGGTTTTGATGGCCGGAATGGCCGCGGCCTCTTCGGGCTTGGTATCGGCGATGAACTTGGCGAACTCCTCTTCCAGCAGTTCGTCCTTGGACTTGAAACGCGGGATGAGGCCGAAGATCTTTTCCAGGATCTCCCGCAGGGTCAGGCGGCGGTCCACGGCGGCGGCTTTGCGAAGCTTATCGAGGTTGTAGTACTCCTCGGGCTTGTCGAAGACTTCGCGGTTCACGTAGTCTATGACGCGATCCCATTGACCTGACTCGACGGCTTTCGCGATGGTCTCGTTCTCGCGCACGGTGTCCTCGAATTTCTCAAAGAACATCCGGTCGATCTTCATCCCCTCCAAACCGATGGTCTCTTCCTTGATCATCGAGAGGATGTCCTCCCCGAGGTGCTCGTAGGCGCCGCCAACCACTACCGGGCCTATGCCTCCGCCTACTTCGCATCCCTTGCTCCGGGGCCGGGGTAGCTTGATCACCTCATCGTAGTTGAATTTTTCCTCGAAGTACTCGCAGTTGGCGAAAAAGTCGAAGAGTTTGAAGGCAGTCTTTTGCGGTTGTGTCACGCCTTCCTTGATGCTCTCGTCAAAGAGCTGTTCGAGGAAGTTGTGCTTGCGAGTACCGCGCCCCTTGATCTGGATGAA
>DOWV01000041.1:0-590 GCA_003519375.1 Bacteroidota bacterium | reverse complement strand
ATCTGGATGAAGTCGGTCGGCGAAAAGATGGGCCGAAACAGCCCGAGATTGAGGATGTCGGTGCAGTCATAGCCGGTGGTCATCATGCCGACGGTGACGCAGACGCGGGCCATGCTAGTCCGGTAAGTGTGCAGGAAGTTTGCCGAACCGAGCAGGTTGTTGTTGGCGAAGTTGATGCTGAACTGCTGGGCGTCGGGGATCTGTGAAGTGACCTGAACGGCGAAGTCGGATTGATACTTGCCGGGGAACATGCGGTCAGCCATCAGGTTCAAGATCTGCACCAGTTTGGCTGCATGGTTCTGGCTGACGGCGAAGATGACGGACTTGCCGATCTCCCCGCTGATGGGATCGCGTAGGGCGTTTTCCAGAAAGGTCTTGCAGAAAAGTTGATTGGTGGCTTCGGCGACGAAGCGCTTCTCGAACTCCCGCTGTTTGAAGGCTTCCTGTTGATCTTCGCCGGCATCGTCGGTGAAGGAGACGATGAAGCCCTTTTCGGAAAGCAGCTCGGTGGTAATCTCGGTGCGGGCATCCACCACCGTGGGGTTGATCAGGTAACCTTCCTTCACCCCGTCGAGCAGCGAGTAGCGGTA
>DOWV01000140.1:1794-4720 GCA_003519375.1 Bacteroidota bacterium | reverse complement strand
AGCGGGTCGCAGTCGATCCCTTCTCACCCAAAGTGAACTGAGGCAGGAGCGAACATCATCGCCATGAAACGGGTATGTCAGAAAATCATTGAAACCGGCTTTCATGAGCTCAAGGCAGGGAGACGGATATCGAAAGAGATTCACAAAGACCAACGGTGATTTGATGACATCGGATTGAAGCGCGAGGACAAGCGATTCGAGGGTCTTTGCTTCGGGAGAGATGAACACGGCAATCGATGCTGGCTCACGAACAGAGGCATTTACATCACTGGCATCGTGCGCGAGTGACGCGTCACACCACTTTCCACGATTCAGGATCTCGAGTAGCTCTCCTGAGACTGGACTCCCGCGCGCGCCATCAAATACGCGAACCGAGAATGGTTCCATCGAGATGTTTTGGTTAGATATCGTTCAACTCATCCCGCTCATAGTCACGAGCGTGAGCTGGTTGTTTGAAGATGGGCGTTGCAGTAATTCTTGTGAGAAAGCAATGATTACGAGCGAGAGCGTGCACAGGAGAGTGTGCACACATGTTCAGATAGCTAACGAATACTGCCGAGGAGCTGAGGGGGCGGCAATTGAGGAGCAAGCGCCGACCATTTGAAAAACCTCCTTGATCTTTTCATCACGGATCCAGAGGTCTGACCTCGTGTAAATAGAACACAGAAAGGAGGTGAAAAATTCTGCGAACAATGTAATACAGCTATTCGTTAAAATCAACGTAGTCTGCTCACTGCACTTCAACAGAGAAAAAATGAAGGGGTAAACCAGAGGGGCGGGCTGGCGATTCGAGCACTACCTGTAACTGATTGTGCTGTTTGGGCTTGAGGGCGAGGATTGTGACGGCTACCAGTCTTCGACGGGCGGGCAATCCCTGCGCAACCGCAAATTCGCCAGTGGTTATAGCGGGACAGCTGAACGATGCACTCCTACTCGCAAGCTTCCTGGAGAGTTCCTTGTTGTTCAGAAGCGTCTCCCGGATTCTGACAAACGCTCGCACAATTCGGCATCGATTATGACACGGTGCCCCCGCATGAGGAGAATGCTTGCCTCAATGTGTTCGGTTGAGGGCAATAGTGCTTTGGACATTTTTGAATTGGCAAACCGTGCTCCATAGACAAACAACCCGGCATTGGCAAGCCGGGTCTCAACACAGAACGGCGATAGTTCATGCTTGACGTTCGAAGGGGTCATAGGGCCGGCGGTAGGCTGTTCACCTACTTGGAGGAAACGAGGGCGTCATGCCACCCTGTCAAGGGTTCCCCTCAACCTTGAATCCAATGGGGCGTTTCGGCTTTTCCTCATCGCGCATGAGTTGTCGGATGACTTCAAAAACGTCTCGGATTTGCACGTCGTGCGTTTCGAGTTTGTGCTCCAACTCCTCAAGTTTGTGTGCAAGTTCTTTGTGCGCCGAGAGGATATCACGCAAGCGGACGAAAGCCCGCATGATGGCAATATTCACCTGGATAGCCGTGTTGCTTCTAAGCACAGACGAGAGCATCGCGATCCCCTGCTCCGTGAAGGCATATGGGACATATTTCACATTCTGACCTCTCTTCAAGGTCACAATTTGTGACCTTGAACGAAGAGGGCTATGACGGACGGCTTGCGTTTCTTCGGGCGAGAGCCGGAACATGAAATCCTCGGGGAACCGCTGAGGATTACGCTTGACGGCTTGCATAAGGACTTTGGGCTGCACCTTGTAGAGCTCGGCGAGATCACTACTCAGCATTACCTTCTGACCGCGAATCTACCCCGTGAGATAGTTCTTCAGTCGGTTCTTGATGTATCTCTTCCCCCATGCGGTTTTGAGATACTTCTCTCTCCTTAGGGCATCCTTCTGATTCAAACACCCTTCCCAGTATACTAGCTCCATAGGGATTCTGCGCTTTGTCGAGTTCACTTTTCCGGAGTTGTGATCGTCCATTCTCTTTGGAAGATTACCTGTGTAGCCCGTATAGAAGTACTTGTCAGTTTGAGACCGAAGAACATATACGTAGTAGTATCGTGTCATGAAATTATCTCACGGGGTCCGAATTCGCTTTTCGATCAGGGGCACGGACAGCACGATTTGTTTGGACATTCGCTCACCCTCAGACTTTGTGTTTAGAGCCATTTTGAGGGCAATGAATGCATTCTCCAAAACAGATGCAAAGGATTCTGATTGGCAAAAGAGGGCTTTAAGAGGTGACCCTTGATCCTTCGGCCCCGCGCTTCCCGGACGGTTGAGCACCTCTCGGGATAGTCCGATTTCTCTCTGTGAAAGCCAAGAAGAATCGGACTCTACTGGGCTTCTCTCTGCCGTCCGATTTCTCCGCATGATGTTGAAGAAGAACCGGACGCTACTGGGGAATCCCACGTCAGCATCCCAAAAAATCATCGTCACCCCGAGCGCAGTCCTGAGCGAGCCCTACTTCCGGGCGAGACGAAGGATCGAGGGGTGTTCTGAGGTGGCCTGCCTTGCGCACGGAGAGGTCTCTCTCAGGTCCGATTTCTCCTCAGGCAGTTCCTCGAGAATCGGACGCTACTGGTGCTATGCTCGGCGAAGTGCGAATTATCTCCGCGAAAACCTGGAGGAATCGGACGCTGCTGGGGGCTCACCGTTTCGTCCATCGTCCGGCGATCGCGGACGTGATGCAGCGACGTTAGGTGTAACGTCGCTACAAAAAGCGCTCGGGCGCGCTATCTGTTCGAGCTGAGATTGTACCTGTCACCGGCCTTCTCATCCTTCGTAATCGTGATCTTCTCCTCAAACTTCACTCCCCCCAGCGGATGAAATAATGCTCGTGCTTCATTTGCGGACCGCGGCAGGTGCAGCGATGCGATTCGTCAGTCGGCGGCCGCCAGCTTGCTGCGGCAAGCAGCCGACCGCCAGAAATCGCATCTCAATCACCCAATATGATGTTCTCGCCTCGTTTCATAGGAC
>DOWV01000140.1:1377-1721 GCA_003519375.1 Bacteroidota bacterium | reverse complement strand
GCCACATTTCGGGCACGCGTCCCCACTATTCCATTTGATCCACCTATGTCGCTCTGAGCGGCGACACCTGATCACGACGTCGAGAGCTTGAGGAGTCCAGGTGAGTACATCCATGATCTCTTTGCAAGTCAGGCACAGGATCGTCGTCGTGGCGCCTGCCATGAGGGCGTCGTCCTTACCGCTCACGACGGCCCTATAACCGCAACGGACACATATGTATTCAGACAGTGTGGCCATGATGGACGGTTAAAAACATTCCTCGACGGTTCTGGCGGAGGTGAAGGACGCCTCGGGCAGCGATTCACCCAGCCGCCCTGAACTCCTCATATCTCCTCTCCAGCAAC
>DOWV01000140.1:0-1062 GCA_003519375.1 Bacteroidota bacterium | reverse complement strand
AGAAGCTCCAGATGCCTCAGCCTGCAGAAGGCACATTGTTCCCGGTACGCGCGCAGGACGCGCTCGCGGAAGCTCGCCTGATGCAATCGCTGCATGATCGTGCGCGGCGCATACGATCTCCCGTAACTATATTCAGGCTCGGAATCCGCGACGCGTTTGGAGTCACCGGGTTTCACCTGTAATGAATTTGGCTCACTTATTTGCACGGAGAATGCAAGGTCGCGCCGCGAATCTCCCACTATGTAGACGGGCCAGATTGGAAAGTACTTGCCGGGAACGATACCAAGGAAATATATCAAAGGAGTCTTGTGGAGCATTGCTTCACGCAAGCCCACATTGTCCCTGTGATTTGGATCTGTCCCGCGATAGCGATATGTAAAGATCTCACCGTCGCCAAGACTATCTTTGTAGGGACCGGATGGGGTCGTCGTGATTGTTAGGGGGATTTCGGGAAGAATCTGCGGTTTGAAGATGCCCTGCGGACTCACAAGTGGGATACGCCTCCCGTCGAGTTCAAATCCCTTCGCCAGCAATTCTCGAGGCAAGAACTCGCCATGGATCTTGACCTGTCTTACCAGCCAGTCGAAGGCAGCGAGTCGAACTCTTTGGTCGATATCGTTTGCGCGATAGTCCGTTGATGTTTCCTTTGGGTGCGTGGATCAGCTTTAGTGAGGCGAGTTCTTCTTTCTGAGCCGATCGATGGAAAGCCACGTACCGCCCTCATCCTGATAACGCCACAAAATCCATCCATCCTTAGGACCCTTGGTTACGTGAGTCGCCGCGGCAGAAGGCGAATTGAATAGCGTGCCATCCAGCTCGATGCGCCCTTGTTCGTCTACCGTGGCACTGTATTCCTTACCTTTGTAAATAGCTTGAAGTTGCGCATTTGCTGGTAGCAAACCTGCCAAGCCTGGTTTCCTCTTTTTCAGCGTACCTGTGTTAATCTTTTGCGTCCACTTCAACTTTGGCGCCGCCTTCTTTGAGGACGATTTACCCGCTGCGAGTATCCCTTCCACTTTCTGAGTCAGCAACCGCTTAAGTTGCGGATGGAGATTCTGCGAT
>DOWV01000216.1:5827-18315 GCA_003519375.1 Bacteroidota bacterium | reverse complement strand
GCCGTAATAAACCACCTGTCCGCCCCAGCAGCCGCCTGATGGTGTATCACCATAACTCGTCCATGCAGCGCTCACTGGTTGCGCAATCGCCTCCCAATGGACGAGATCGGTCGAGTGATAGATGACCGGCGTTGGATTGAATGATGAGCCGGTTGTGTAAAAGTGATTGCCGATCTTTGTTACCGTACAATCCGGATGGTCGCCGGGGATCACGGGATTCATGAACGTCTTGAAGGACGGGGATTGCCCGTACCCCAGATTCATCGCCAAAAGGAGGCAACCGAGCGCGAACCGTGTGATGTTCCTCATCGACATAAGGTGGATCAGTTCAGGACAAATGTTGTGACACTGAGCGGTTCCGGCGTGAAGTTGAAACTGCCGTTCTTGTCGACCGCTGTTTCCGCATTAGTTAGACACGAATGTTGTGATGCTCGACGCTTCCACAGTGAAAGTGAAGCTGCCGTCTGTTACGTCAAACACATTTCCCTGAACACGGTTCTTCGTTTCAGATGTTGTGTAAGGAGTAAAAGTCATTCTTGTTCCACTTTTCAATCTCAAAGCGCACTGTGCCGGAGTAGAGCCCGTATTGATTGCAACAACAACGACTTTAGAGGAAAGAGGGTCTTTGTAAGCCGTGACGTCAACCCCGGCTCCAATGACAGGAGGATATATGCTGCTTTCAACTCTGTAATATCCGGGGCGAATGAATTTGGAGAACTGCGACATGACGTAACCTTTTTTAGTGACTTCCCCCTTCTTGGGGTAAGTTTCATTTGGATCTTGAGGGCTGGCGGCTTTTTCCCCATCTCCTATCGGTCCATAATATCGTACAATCGTCCACCACACATAAGCACTCATATCAGATTTCATCACATCATTGACGTTCTGTGCGAGTTTGAGAGCCCAAGGCCAGTTATTACCCGAATTATTCTCACCCATGAGGTACTCAGTCATCCACACTTCTTTTCCTTTCGATATCGCCAATGGATATGAACTCAAACCACCGTCGTAAATATGCCCGCAAACGATATCTGTATTCGCGCATGCGACAGAATCATTCAATATCGGATCGGACATATTTCGCCTGAATTGAAATGATTCGGGAGCCATGACTTTTGTGTCTGTAAGGGCACCGGCGTTTTGCTTCATGAAAGCAAGCATTTCGGCGGGAGTCCAGCTGGTCCATTGGTCAGTAATATCCGGCTCATTTTGAACGGACAGGCCATAGAGAGCTACACCATTGGCTTTCATAAATCTAGTGAACGAATTCAGATGTGCGGCATATGCTTCGTACATATCGTACCGAACTCTGCTGACATTATTTATTCTTTCTACCATATTCGTCGGAGCGTACCAGGGCGAGGCGATGACGATCGCCCCCATATCCTGTGCCTTCTTTGCAGATGGTAACCACTTACTCCAGAGATTACTGTCAGATTCCACCGTTATCCGCAGAATCGAAAATCCTATCTGACCGCCGGCTGTACCAAAGGCGCTTTCGACTTCAGAGAGCGTCATCACGGGTCTGTACCATGGACTTGCCGCCCCGAAACCCCGTATGATCTGGCGCGCGCTGTCAAAATTCATGGTTGCCAACGGCAGATAGCTAACGGAGAATGAAATTGTGGTATCGCGTTGCACCATGACGTTTTTGAATTCAACGGGAACAATGAAAGGAGAACTGGAGGATGTGTTTTCAACACGAATGGTATAAGTTCCTCCCAGAACATCGTTCTTCTCAAACAAATGCACTTCGGCTGTTTGTGGGGAATGGATCAGCGGAAGCGGACCCATGCTCCCACCGCCTTGATTGAGGATCAATTTCCTCACCCGCGATTCGCTGCCCGCATACAGTCTGTAAAAGTAAACTCCGCTCGCGACTCTCTCGCCAAGACTATTGCGCCCATCCCAGAGCACACTGTGCAGACCGACAGCTCGCTGCCCGACGTTGAACGTTTTCACCGCCCTTCCAAGAATATCATATATCGTAATCTCAACATCAGATGCTTGCTTGATCTGGTATGGAATCGCCGCTGAAGAAGAAAACGGATTTGGATAAGTTTGAGCAAGTTCGAATCTTGCAGGAGTAGCATTTGCATCCGATTCTACTGATGTCGGCAGGCCAATCTGGTAGTTGCCCGAGGCGTCTGTCAAAGCAGAGAATCGGTGTGTGGTGTCGGCGTTATCAATGAAGCTCACCGAAGCATTCTTGACGGGAAATCTTGATGCGATCACATTCCCCCGTACTAAAAACGTCTGCGATTGAGCGGTCAGCGCACCTCCGATCGACACAGCGATAACAAGAATAGCCGTGGGAACAACAGAAACTGCATGATTACCACAATGGTGTTGCATAAGTACCTTCATCTGATCAAACAGCAGTTTTTGGCAATGAAGTTAACCGGGAACACACATGGTCTACTCCCGACTGCCAGCTTTGGTCCAGACAAAGCAAGAGCCGTCCTTTCGGTCAGGCCTGCAGCCCGCTGAATTGGCCGAGCAAAGACTTCCCGCACCTGGATCAACGAAGAGATAGCGATGTGACTGCAGAGACATGAGCATCACATCGCCGCGCAGCATATCCTGCCACTGGAATGTTGAGGCGTCTCCTTTGTCATCCTTTTCAATCTGCACTTCGCTCATTCTTCCGCTGCCGGTCACGGTCACAAAGCCTCCGTCGAGTGCCGACTGAAGAGCGATTCGGCCGTTCCCCCGGTCAACAATCCTGAAATGAGAGGCAGGACCTTTTGCCAGATCGTGGGAGGCCGATACCGGTCGAACGAAGTCTTTCCAGTTTACGAGAACAGTACTATCGGCAAGGCTCATCAATGTCACAGTTTCACCGCATGGAATTGGTTTTGTGAGACCGTACGGGCGGGGCTCGTTTACGCCAAACATGTTAAACGCAGCAGTGCCGCCTTCCACTCCTTGTGTATTGTAGTTGAAGAGGGCGAACCGCACCCCCTGAAATGTCTTGAGTTGGAACGCCATGATGACTTCAGTGCCAAGGGGGAGAAAAATCTTTCCGTCGACGCTGTAACTGAACTGTGCGAACTCTGTGTCAAAGTTGCACTGGATTCGAAGCCATACGCGTGTTGTACTCAATGGTTTGGTTTCAATTCGGTTTGTGCGCTGATCAAAAAGCCGGAGTTCATATCTCATATCGGCGCGCGTGATGCCAATCCATGCATACGGATAATTCAATAGCGCGAGACCGGCAATGTCCCCATCCTTCAATCCTTCGGCGTCGAGGTCGGTTGTCGCTATCGATTCAGGACCAATGGCCCGCTGCGTGAGCGAGTTGCGGGCATGCCAGAAATCCTTGGCCGGCAACGACTGCAGGGAGAGATACCCTTTCCGCTTTGATAGTGACCAATTCCCGGCCGCCGGCACATGATTCCATTGCCAGATGGGCTTGAGCGTTGGCCCGGAGAAGTCGTCGCTGCGCTCGTAGGGTGCTTCGGGTTTTGACGTGAAACCGGTTCTGGGCTTAACCCATGTGCGTGGAGTTCTCGTGGGATTGCCGGGCAACCCGAGATATGGCCATCCGTTCGTCCACGTGACCGGAGAGAGGCATGTGAGCCGGCCGACGGAGTTGTGGTCCATCATCGAGAACGCCCACCATTCGCCGGTTTGTGTTTGCACGATTCCACCCTGATGCAGCGTAATGCAACCGACATGATTCTCGCGTGGAGGGACCAGAAGAAATCTCGCATCCTTTTCTGAATAGGGGAGTCTCCAGCCCGTTCCGATGCCGAGATTCTCTTCTGCGCTTATGAGCTTGATCTCGTATGGGCCGTAGGGATGATCGGCTCTCGCGCAAACCTGATAGCAAACAGGATCCCAGTTCGTCAGAGTGATGAAGTACTTCCCATCGATCTTGTAGAAATGACTTCCTTCTCCGGCACCGCTTCCTTTGGGAATAACAATCCTCTCGGTGCCCGCCTTGATATCGGTCAGCTCCTCGTTCAGCTCCGCCATCCGAATCTCATCATATCCCCACACTGCATAGACTTTGCCGTCGTCATCGAAGAGAACAGAGAGATCGTGCAGCGATACTTTCATCTCTGTGTGCGTCCACGGTCCGGCAGGATTAGTTGCCGTGAAGAGCTGTGTCTTCTTTCTATTGACATTGGAGAAAATGTAGAACTTCCCGTCGTGGAAGCGAAAGCTCGGCGCCCAAATGCCCTGACCATAAATCTCTTTTCCGTCTTCCAGTCTGAACTCGGGACCCAGGTCCAGCCGCTCCATCGCGTGGCTGAGAAACTTCCAGTTGACGAGATCTCTTGAATGCAGCACGGGCAGGCCGGGCATGGCATGCATCGTCGTGCCAGTCAGATAGTAGTCATCGCCGACCCGGATCAGGTCGGGATCGGAAAACTCATCGAAGAACAGGGGATTGGTAAACGTCCCGTTGCCGTTATCCGATTTCCAGGTGGTCCTTGTCGCCTCTACAGAGAGGGTGCCTGAGGATTGTGCACACAAGAACGCCGTTGGTGTCGTTCCGAGGAACGAGAGCATCACAAATGTACAGATCGCTGCTTTGCTCGATTTAAACCGCATGTTCTGAATTGCTCCGACGAAGTTGCCCCGTTAAAGTCCCTTACGGTACCCTTGTCAATTACTGCTTCGCTCGAACCAGACCCGCATTTTGCCCGCCCCTCGATTCGACCATACATAGTATGGGATCAGCGTGAGATCTCCATGAACTGATTTGCCTTCAACAATCATTACATCTTCAGACGACACCCTTCTGTTCTCAACACGCAGCTTCACGTCGTTGGGAACTGAAATGGATGAGATATTGGCGTTGTCGATTTCCTCGGCGCAATAGACAACCGGGCCATATTCAAACGCGATTTTGTTTCTGTCTTCCTTGACGTTCCGGTTTGCCACCACCTGGCGAACAGACATCGGCAAGACAAGCTCAACGTGATCTCCCTGAGCCCATTCTCTCGTGATTTCGGCGTAGCCCTCCTTCAGAGCAGGGGCGACTTTTTTTCCGTTCACGCTCAATGAAATCCTCGCTTCATTGTTGTCGAAATAAGAATAGAGATTGCCGGGGACAGGTTTGTTTTGTGCCCAACCCGGAATGCGGAGTCTCAATGCAAATGTCGTCTTCTTTTCCGGCGCGATCGTAACAGTAATACGCCCGCTCCACGGATAACCTGTTTCTTGATTCACTTCGACTTTTCCGCCGTTCACCACAACATGTGCGCTGCTGGAGGCATACAGGTTCACATAGAGGCAATTGTTGTCAGTCGCATAGATCAATCCGGGAAGAGATGGAATGAAGCGTATCATGTTCGTCGGGCAACAGGAGCAGTCAAACCAGGGCTGTCGTGTACCGGAGCCCATGTTAAACTGGTGTTGACCGTCGGACTCGGTTGGATTCGGGTAGAAAAAGTTCTTCCCGTCCAGCGAGATGCCCGATATCAATCCATTGTACAAAGTCCTCTCGATCCCATCATAGTATTGTGACCGTCCCGTCATGAGAAACAGCCGGTGATTCCAGTAGACGCTTCCGATTGCAGCGCAGGTTTCGTTGTACGCAGTGAGGTTTGGCAGTTCATAATCATCACCGAACGCTTCGCCCTCTCGTTTTGAACCCAGACCACCGGTGATGTCCATCTTCCTGTTCACCATGTTCTCCCAGATGCGATGGACTGCATTGAGATAGCCGGGATCTCCGAGAAACGCTGCAACATCCGTCATTCCCGCATACATGTAGAGCGCTCGTACGGCATGTCCGACGGCTTCTGTCTGCTTTGTAACCGGCAGGTGATCCTGGCTGTAGCTGCCGTACAGTGTATGAGTTGTCGAATCGCCTCTCAAATCGAGGAAGAACTTTGCAAGGCTCAGATACGCAGTGTTGTGCGTCGCGAGGTAGAGTTTCATCAATCCCGTTTCGACAATCTGATGTCCGGGCGGTGTTGCCAGTTTGCCGGGGCCGAAATGAGCGACGAGCAAATCTGCGTTCTTGAGCGCAATATCCAGGAAATCCTTCTTGCCGGTTGCCTGGTAGTGTGCAACGGCTGCTTCGAACAGATGACCGCTGTTGTAGAGCTCATGACTGCTTCGTTCATTCTCCCACCTGGTTGCCGAAGGACGTACCCATCTCGCCGGTGGTTTCTGCCTGTCGATCGTAAACCATGTAGTAATGTAGCCGTCGGGTTCCTGTCCGATCTTGATGATCGCGATGATCGAATCAAGGTAGGCGTCCAGTTCAGGATTAGGGCGGCTGATGAGAGAATACGAAGCGCCTTCGATGATCTTGTACAGGTCGGTGTCGTCGAAGGGCATTTTCCCTTTGTAGGGACCTTTCTTCTTTCCGCCCGCCACAAGAAAATTGTCAACGCGTCCTTCTTCGTCACATTTATCAAATGCATAGCGAATCGTGGTGTCCTGAATCAGCCTTATTTTCGGCAGCCAGAAGTTGTCCCGAAGCACTACATCCTGAATGCTCACAGGGCTGATTTGGTACTCCGATCGGATCGGAGGCTCCTGGGCAAAGACCATCGTCGAGAGAATACACAAGCCGATGAGTGTTCTTTTCATTTCTCCGAAACCTTTTTTCCATCGTCCTTGATGCCGGGCCGCACTTGAAGCGTCCCGCCCGGTGCATAGCAATGATCTTCCGCAAGGGCTTACTTATACTTGTAGAGTTGCACCTTCTGAATGCTGTACGTATGTCCGGGAAGATTCATGTGCCTTCCCTGATGGGTCTGATCCCCATTCATGCGCAGGCCGGGAATCCACTTCCCGCCGGAGAACCGCCCCTGGTCCACAATGCCGATACCGGCGGTCGAGCCGTCATTGGATCGCGGTTCAAATGTCACAACGACTCCTCTGCCCGCGATAAAGTATTCGGTTGGAGAGATCATGATGATCATGCATCCATATCGTGGATTTTCTCCCTGATTCCGCGCGCCGTACGGCCAGCTGTACTCGTGACGCACATTGAAGACGAACTCTCCGAGTTCGATCCGGGCTTTGTGACTTGCGCTGTCGAGCAGCGCCCCGGCCATCGTTCCCTTCCCCTGGTTCGCGTTGATCAGGGGAGTGAGCTGCTTCAGGACATCATACGCCCGTGACACGTCGTTGTTCTCGGGATGGTCCAGAGATTCGATGGAAAACGGACTGTAGCCTATCGCGTTCAGCTGCCCGATCGCGAAGAATGCATTTGCCATGCTCTGAATGTTCTGTGCCTCGGGTATGAAAAGCGGGTTTCCGGGACGATCATAGCGGGTGCTCCACTCGGCAAAGTTCTTGAAGTAAATATCGGGTGAGAGGAAATCGATCGCCGGTGCGCCTGCCTTCCAGACATCGAAGAGATGGGGAAGAGGCCCGGCGCTCGGATATTGACCGGGTTTGTAACCCGGACGTATCAGCGCCGCGTTCACAAACATCGGGAGTGGGTATTCCTTCTTGCCCGCTGCTGCCACAGCGTCAATGTAGCGCGCAAAGTACCACGCCATGAACAACTCATCTGTCTGCAGCCCTTTGGAGAAAACTTCCTCCCAGGTACCGGATGTCTTAAAGCCATTGTTTCCCCACGCCTTTTTCAGTTCAGGAGTCAGAGATTCCTTGTGCTTCTGCAGGTACCCGAGCAGTTCTGTCGGAACGCTTGTGCCAAAGAACTTCTCCGCCTCCTTGCTGTGGTCTCTGGCATCCGGAATCATGCCGATTTCATTCTCCACCTGAACCAGCACGACCGTATGATGGACCGCGTCGATCTTCCTGATATGCTTCATCAGTGCGGTGAATACCTTCGCATCAGCCTTCAGGTTCTCATCGTTGAAGGGGGTCAGGATCTCGAGCGCCCGGCCCTGTGCGTCTCTCGCCCGCGGGAATCTCTCCTGATTCGTCTTGACCCAGAGCGGAACGTAGCACGACATGCTGTTCTTCCAGGTTCCGAACCAGAGAAAGACAAGCTTGATGTTGTGCTTCCTTGCGCCTTTTATAGCGCCGTCCACGAGCGCGAAATCGAACCTTCCCTCCTCGGGTTCGATCAGTTCCCAGTACACCGGGACGAGAAGCGTGTTGAGATTCATCTTGACGATTTTCGGCCAGACCGAATCCAGGTACTTCAGGTCGGATGCGCTGGAGTTTCCTGTTTCACCCGCGAGCATGAGGAAGGGCTTGCCGTCGACGATCAACTGCGTTGCGTTTCCCTGACTCTGCAGACGGGGGATACCGCCATCGAGCGTCTGAGCATTGACGATCACTGACATGAATAGAATCACCAGAACGAGACCACTGTTTCTTGTGCCCGACATAGAACCTCCTGATTGTCTGAATCCGGCCCCCGCTGGAACAGCCTAGAACTTATCTGATGAATGCGAGGCCTGGTGAAAAAGCGTTACACACCTGCCTGCCGAAGTGCCTTCGGCACGCAGGCAGGGAGAGACACGGAGGGAACGGAGAGAAACACGGAGAGAATCGCTCTGTGGAACTCGTTCCTTTCTCTGTGGAACTCTGTGTCACTCATCAGGTGTTCTCTCAATTCACCTGCCCCGGACTTTGAGATAGCTTCTGCTTATTTGGTAAGCATCATCATCTTTGTGTCTACAAAACTTCGTGCTGAGCTTGTCGAAGCATCTCCGGCCTGCCCGCCATCTGCTGGGCGGGCCACCATCCTGCAGAAGTACACTCCGCTGGGCAGTCCCGATGCGTTCCATCGCACATTGTACACTCCCGGGTGCCGGTACTCGTGTACAAGCGTTGCAACATCTCTCCCAAGGAGATCAAGCACTTTCAGCGAAACAAACCCGAAACTTGAAACCTTAAACTCGAAACTTGTTGTCGGATTGAACGGGTTCGGATAATTCTGTGACAGTCCAGACTGCAACGGAATCTCGTTTGATGATTCGATGCCGGAGACAACATCTCCTGTTGTGAAACCCACAATCGATGTATAATCGCTCGCACCATTGGAGTTTACTGCATTCACGCGCCAGTAATAGGTTGTGTTCGTGGCGAGAGGGGCCGGCTGGAATGTAGTGTCGGCGACCGTTGTGTCGACCGCAAATCCGGCGAACGTCCTGCTCGATGAAACCTGAACATTGTAGGCCGTCGCAAGCGCCGAGGAACGCCACACAAAGAGCGGATTTCGCGGTGTGCCGCTGGCTGCAACAGGCGACACGAGCGTAGGTGAGATTGGAATCTCGACGTACGTTTGCAGCCACTGAAGAGCTGGACGCTCCCTGCCATCTGAACGCAGCAAATACGTGTCGGGATGCGATCCCCAGACATCGTCGTCAATATAGCCCCAAAAGGTGATTCCCTTGACACCCGGATTACTCCAGAAGATGGGGAAGTAGATCTTGTACTGAGCGAGCTGATTGGCGTCATCAGGCTCATCGATATCAAACTCCGTCATGAAGACAGGGAGGCCGGTCGCTGTAAGTCTGTTGAGATTGAACTTGATATCTGAGAGATTGTAGATGTAGCCACCCGAAGCCCCGATATCGCTCCTGAACTCGAAATAGTGTCCCTGCACGCCGATCCCGTCGATGAGATTCCGGGCCTTCAGGAGATTGATGATGGTGAGGAGGGTGTCTGTGTTGGCGGTGGTTCCGAGGACGTTGTACTCGTTCAGGATAAGCTTGACGCCCGGAGTGCAGTATTGTCGTGCCCACTGGAAGGCTGTGATGACCCAGTCCCATCCCGTAATTCCATCGCCCCCCAGGGCAGTCTTGTAAGAGGGAAGTGGAGTATGGAGCGGCTCATTCACAACATCGATGTAGTCCATTTTGGGGTAGCGTTGTCCGACGAGGCGAATCCAGTTTTCCACTTCTGCTCTTTGACTCGCTGTATCAAGTCCGCTGATCCATCCGGGTTGCTGGCTCCCCCATACCAATGTGTGGTGCTTGTACAGGAGTCCGCGCTGCAATGCAAAGTTGTAGATGGTGTCCAGGTTGATCCAGTTGTACTGTCCGCGTGCAGGTGCAACTGACCCCCACTTTCCTGCGTTGCCGGGGGTCACCTGATTCCAGTACTTGGTGAAGAACCTGCCGACGGGGCTGCTGGTGCTGGCTCCCAGAAACATGCTCTTCCCTTGCGCCAGCGGCTGGCCCTGCAGTCGCGCGGAGAACAGTCCGACGATGACAATCATGATAACGGCAAACGATTTTCCGCAGCGCATGGAACGATCCTTATTTGACCAGAAGCATCTTCTTGCTTTCAACGCGATTTCCTACTGCGAGTCGATACACGTACACACCGGAGGGAACATCCCGCGCGTCCCAGCTCACCGTGTGCAATCCTGCCGACTTCGTTCCGTTGACGAGTGCCGCGACCTCTCTGCCGAGCTCATCGTAGATACTCAGCTTGACGAAGCTGACCGCTGACCCCTCGACTCCGCTCGGGGCAGGAAGCTGAAAGCTGATCGCTGTTGCCGGATTGAACGGGTTCGGATAATTCTGGTGCAGCGCAAACTCTTCCGGGGTGTACCCGCTTTCTCCGACGCCAACAACCGTGGAGGATGTGACGAATCCGGCTATAATCGAATAGCTGCTTGTGCCATACTGGTTCGTAGCGTTCACGCGCCAATAGTGGGGAGTGTTCGGCCGCAGAGGATTGAGCTGGTGTACCGTGTCTGTTACAATTACATCGGTGACGACAGTCGTGAACGTACTGTCTTCTGAGACCTGGACGTCATAGGAGGAAGCAGATGCGGAGGAACGCCAGATCAGTTTCGGGTTGCGCGGCACTACTGTTGCCGCCGTTGGTGACATGAGAGTCGGGATTGAGGGACCAGCAACGTATGCTTTGAGCCACTGAAAGGCCGGTCGGGGTGCGTTTCTCCAATCGACGAGAAACGCATAGGGTCTCCATATCGCATTTTCAGCGTACCCCCACAAGGTTATGCCCTTGACCGCCGGATTATCCCAGAAGATCGGAAAGTACGTCTGGTAGTTCTGCAACTGAATAGCGTCGTCCGTTTCATTGATGTCAAACTCTGTGATATAGATCGGGAGACCCGTCGTCGCCAGTCGGTTCAGGTTGTTCCGGATCGTGGCGACCGAATACGTGTAGTTCGAGCCCTTGAATTCAAAGTAGTGGCCCTGGATCCCGATGCCGTCGATGAGTCCCCTTGCCTTGAGCGTCTCGGCCAGAGCAATGTATCTGTCGGTGACGGTATTGCTGTGGAGGACGTTATATTCATTGAGGTGGAGTTGCGCACCCGGGCAATACTTCCTCGCCCATTGAAACACTGTGATGATCCAGTCCCAGCCGGTTGAGCCGTTCCCTCCGAGAGCATTGCGGTATGCAGCCGGCGCGTTGAAGGGTTCATTGACAACATCGATAAATGTGGTTTTTGGATACCGCTCGCCCACGAGACGGATCCATTCTTCAACCTGTGCCCGCTGTGTCGCTGAGTCGAGCGTCGTAATCCATGCGGGCTGCTGCTGTCCCCACACGAGGGTGTGATGCCTGTAGAGGAATCCATTAGCCATCGCGAAGTTGTAGATATTGTCGAGAGGGGTCCAGTTGTAGACGTCCCTGCTCCCCTCGACACTTGCCCACTTTCCTGCGTTTTCGGCCGTCACCTGGTTCCAATACTTTGTGAAATCGGAACGGATACTCCCGATACAACTTCCGAGAAACTTCTCCTTGCCGGTTGCCAGCGGCTGGGCGGAAGCCTGGTAGAGGAAGGCGGTAATCAACAGCACAGATGTCGCAACAACACAGAAGAACCGTCGGCGCATGGACATCCCCACTCTCTATGATACTAGAAGTCATCTCAAGAATACTCACGCCCGCCTGCCCCACAGAATTCTGGAAGGCGGGTCCCGTGGTACGGGATCCCGAAAAGCGGGACAGGCAAAGACCTGCCTGCCGGCAGGCAGGCGCGAAGACGCAAAGAACAGTCCAAATGTTCAATATCTTGGCGGCTTTGCGACTTGGCGTGATTCTTATCTTTCGTTTTTGAGATGGGTTGCAAAAGATGCGTACATGAAGATCATGAATATGTGCCCTAAAACAAATACGGCCCGCCCGTTATGCACGGACGGGCCGCAGAAGAGTGAAAATAAAACCTACTTCATATACATCAGCTTCTTCACTGCACTGAACGTGCCGGAACCGTCCTCATACCGTGCATCGATCCGGTAGAGGTAGGTGCCGCTGCTCAGATTGCCCGGATTCCATTGAACCGTGTAGTTGCTCGGCTTCTGCATCGCATCGACGAGCTGTGCGACCGCACGACCAAGCACGTCATAAACGCGAATCGTGACGTGGGCGGTCTTCGCAACATCGTAGCTGATCGTTGTCGATGGGTTGAATGGATTGGGATAGTTCTGTGCCAATCCGAACTCCGTGGGCAGACTCGCGGCTTCGACGCTGGTGACACCGGCACTGTACTCGGTGATGGGGACAGTCGCGACATCGACATAGTCGATCTTGACGTCGGTCAGCTTGACTGCCGTCGCTGAAGCGCCGGCGCCGATGGCCAGATTGAAGCTGTTGAACTTGGTCGCCGC
>DOWV01000216.1:342-5637 GCA_003519375.1 Bacteroidota bacterium | reverse complement strand
GCCGACATCGTCAGATTGTACACGCCTGCTCCGGCGACTGCGTTCGCAGGTGTCTGAAGCTCCGAACCGAGCGTATAGTTGCTCGTCATGTTGCTCCCTCCGGCAGCGGGATAGTCATTGTGCAGCCACGCTCCGTTGACAACCGCGCCCGAGCTTGCTTTCAGGCTGAGCCCCGTCCAGTCCGCAAGACCGTTCGTGCCACTCGGCGGTATGAAGAGGTATCCCGAGGTATAGGTTTCAAGTCCATCCCAGCGGGAGGAATCTGGCAGCGTGGCCTTCGCGGTATCGAGGATGACCTTTCCTGCCTGAGTGCTGTAGAATAATCCCAGACGGAGTGAATTCGCCGCCTGGAATCCGCCGCCGACAAATTCCACTTTGCCCGTCACAAGCAGGGCCTTTGTGGTGCTGGGCGTAACGGGATCAAAACCGCCGCGAATTGCACCCCACTTCTGGTTCGGAGCGGTGCCACCGATTCCGGCGTTACCGACGATCCTGTCGGGATCCTGAATAAAGGTCCAGCCGTACATCCTGCCGCCAATGAAGCCCCACTGGTCAACATAATAGGCCTGCCATGGAGCTGCAGTAACGGTAATCGGCGTGGTCTTCTTGTCAACCTTGACGTTGGTGACCTTGAAGGCTGTCGTGGTGGCCTCTATATCTTTGTTGATCCAGAAATTAATGAAATTGAATTTTTTGGATGCTTGTGCTTTGTCAATGGTGGTCCCACCCGTCCAGTATGTGGCTTGTTGATTCGCGGCATGCTGTTTTTCTATATAGAATCGTACCTCGTTTGTGCCATCAGCCAATGGTTGAACGGATATCGCCCAATCATAAACGCCCATCGAAATTACCGCAAGGCGGGGAGATTGAAGTATTGAGAAAATGGGCCCGCCATTATTACTCCAGGTACTATTCCAATTGCCATTTTTGACTGTCCAGACCACACCTGATCCACCTCCACCATTTGCCATGTCGGTACCGCCTGACCGTGGTGTGAACTCGTAGCCGTCGGATCCTTTGGTGGCACCGCTTGGTGCGGAGGTGACCCACGCTGCGGAGTCTGTCAGCTTGTAGTTCAGTTTCATACTGTCCTGAAATGTCAGAGCATAGCGAAGGCCGGTATAGGCCGGACCTGCACCACCGCCAACGTACTCAAGTGAACCGGACACGATGAGCGCCTCGCCGACGGCTACCGGGATCGTTTCGCCAAAACCTCCACTAAGACTTGCCCCCGTCGTTGATAGCGAAGCTCCGGACATCATGGCATCTCCGACGAGATACGTAGAGTCGTTCTTTGTCTTCCAGGCCTGCCCATCAGGTCGAGTCGAAACCCCCCAGTTATCAACATAGAACGGTGACCAGGGTGCCGCCGGTACCGTGATCGGAGTGCCCAAGGAGGCTTTCACATTGGACAACTTGACCCCTCTGAGATTGGGATTTGGACCGCTACCCGTTGCGTGAGCTGCAAAAACAACACCGTTAAATGTCGGAGCTATGCTTGATGTATCGATAAACGAGCCGCCAAAGTAATACGTAGAGCTCGTGCTCTGCGCAGCGGTCCCTTTTATCAGGTAGAATCGTACTTCCTTGGTTCCATTTGCCAGCGGCTGAACGGAGAATGCAAACTCATACACTCCGGGGCCCGCTACGGCACGCACAGGGCTTTGATTGATGAGACCGGCCGGAGCAATCGGGCCGCTGCCTGAGCTCGTGCTTATATAGTTCCCGCTAATTCGTAGCCACTGCGTTGCAAGTCCACCGGAGACCCCGTCCGTAGGCAGGTTTGTGCCGCTCTTCGGCGAGAACATGTAACCTGAACAACTGGACTCACTTCCAGACCAGCGCGTGGAATCCACTGGTGAGGTAATCAGTGAGCCTGCTGCCGTATGATTAAACAAACCGTAACGCAACCCGCTCCATGTGTCAATGCCGGAGCCGACAAATTCTATCGTGCCGGTGACGACAACGGCATTTGCAGTCGTTGCGGTAAGGGGAGCGTCGAATCCCCCGCGGATTGCTCCCCATTCTACTGAAAGACTGGCGGTTCCGCCGATACTGGCACTACCCGCCGTGGTTCCCGGCGTAAAGCTCCAGTTGCCCTGTCTGCCGCCTAAGAAACCCCACTGAGCGACGGGGGTTTGCGCCTGGACAGTATCTCCCACGACAATGAGAAATGCTGATACCAGGACGATGAACATGAATGCTGCTTTCTTCATAACAATTCAGCTCCTTTCAGTGAATTTGTACTGAATACTGAATTTATGACAGCTAGACAATACCATAATTTCGTAACCTTCAGTACGCCTCCTTTCATGGATTCGCTCTTTATGAATGTCATGGTCTTATATTCTGGCCTGTGCTCTCCTGGAGCAGGTGAAGAATTCCCGGTCCAGGAGCTGCACAAGCTTGGTTTAGTTGTTATTTTATCAATATGAGTCTCTTGGTAATGCTGACGTTACCCGATTCCAACCTGTAGAAGTACATGCCGCTCGTCAATCCCGTTCCATCAAACGTCGCAACATAATTGCCCGGTTGCTGGGCACCGTCAAACAGCGTCAGCACTTCCTGACCAAGGAGATTGTACACTTTCAGGGAGACCTGTCGTCTGATCGGTACAGAATATCGAATGTGTGTTGAGGGATTGAATGGATTGGGATAATTCTGGCTGAGTGTGAATTCACTTGGAATGGCGCCCTCGGCGCTTTCAACGGCTGACGCCAGAGGGTCTTTTCCGTTCATGAGCCAGGAAGTGATCCTTGCATTCTCTGCGGCCGCCTGTGCCTTCCATTGGGTATACTGTGCCGGCCACCAATGATACAAATCGCCTAATGGGAACCCGCCCATGGCACGAGTCTGCAGCGTGGTGTTGGTGTACGCCAGGTTTTCCTTCAGAGGCCATATCTGGTTGTATCCATTCCAGGGATCCCATTCCCAGGGAAGATCGGCGTTGTCATTCCACTTGTTATACAGGAATGTCTTCAATGAATCTTGATTGATTGGCGGGTTAATAAAACCGGGATTAAGACTATCCAGGTTGGCTTTGTTCATATACGGCCAAACCTTCTTTCCCTGGGCATCAGTTGAATCGAAGAATGTTCTGGTGACACCGTTGAGCATCGGCATCGGAAGTGGTATTTCGTCGTCGAGTCTGTTTCTATGTTTGTCGATGCTGTAGGGGTTGCCGTTCGGTCCATAACCCATCCAATCGACGAGCCATTGTTCGATACAGTAGTTGTTGTTCGCGAACAAAATGCGACGGTCCTGTTCCGTGAAGGGGACGGTAAATCCGAATCCATTTCCCATGGCGCCGCTATCGATCGGAGCAATGGTGATGGTACCGCCGTTGATTCCTCCGGGTGCCGACGGAATGTAGCCGTACATGAACGTATTGATGAACAAGGAGTTCGTCACATACATCTTATACCACCATCCCGACTCCAGCGGAAACATCACAACGTTATAGAACGTGCAGTGGTTAAAGAAGACGTTGTCTCCATAATTACCGGCTTCCTGCATATACACATAGCCTATGTTTGCGAAAGTGCAATTCTCGAATGAAAGGCTGTCCGTGTGTATTCCCTGAGCCGCATAAGGAACCGAGACGGCCCTGCTGTAGTATCTGAAGTGATTATCCGTGCAATTTCTAAAATAGCAGTTCTTGAAAAAGCCTTTGAAATGAGTGGCAAACGGTTGAATGGCACCACTGGAAGCCTGCTGTACGTAATCGAATGTGACATTCTCAAATTCACAGCGGCCGCCGGAGACCGTGGATGAATCGCCTACGCGGATCGTCGAGGTAAATCGTGTACCGTCAAGACTGGCCCATGTGATCTGAACATTCTTCATCTTGACCGCCCCGGCGATGTCAAACAAGTACGTCTTGCTGGGAGCGGTACTGGCGGTCCAGCAAATCATGGGAACGGCAGTTGCCTGTGTGGTCCCGGGGTCATCTGCTGTAATTTCGAGCGTCTGTCCCGCAGGAGTAATGATCGATCCTGTAAGAACATACGTGCCATACGGCTTCAATTTGAAAACAGTATTCGACAACGTGCCTGCATTGATTGCCGCTGTCACAGCAGTATTCAGTGTTCCTTCCGTATTTGTTTCCCAATAGTCCTTCACCTCAACGACCTGCTTCTGCGCGTACAACGATGTGCACAAGGTCGCGAGAAGGCATAGCGTGGTTAAGAGATGTTTCATGATTGTTCCTCCACGTATTTTGTTGGAGAATGAATGATTGAGTATGTCATAGCCGATATCTGAGTCCCAAATTGCCTGTAAGCCCATAGTTTTGCTGACTCGTGAAGCCCTGGATTGATTGCTGAGCCGCTGCGTTATTCCTGTTGTTGAGATTGAATATGTCCAGGAAGATCTCGATGCCAAACCACGGAAGAATCTGTCGTACCGACGCATCCATCCTGAAGTAGTCTCTGGTAAAGCCGTCCTGCTCGGGGAAATTGCCAATGTTGCTGACTGAATTACCCTGGAAGACAACCGACAAACGGGCTGAAAAGTTTTTGTAGTCGTAGCCGAGAGAACCATTGACGATGTCATTTGGCTGGTTCACCAAACGTCCTGTACGAGTGCTGTCAAAGACTTCCGTAATTGTTTGTCTTGGACCAATGATCGTCGTCCTGGCGTTTCTCCAGGGATAAATGGCATTCGAAGAGATCCGCGTATAGTTGATACCGAGCAACACTCCGTTGAGCGGCGAGGGCAAATACCAGAACCTTGTCTGAAAATCCACTTCAGCACCCCTGACAAACGCGATGTACGGAGTATTCATATACGTGAATAACGTAGCTCCCTTGACCGGCGAAGTTCCTCCAATACTGAAATCGCCTACCGTCATGACTCCTGCGGGTGCAGTGGTGTACAGCGAATATTGTGTGGAATAGGTGAAGTCCTTTATCTCTTTGTAGAAACCGGCGACTGAGAGAAGTCCCAATTCATTGGTGTGGACAGTCAGTATAAGATCATGGTTATAGGCATGGGCCGTTCTGAGATTGGGATTGCCCGACCGCACCGTGCCCTGGCCGTAGCTGATGGTGTAGCTTGGTGAAAGCTGATGATAATCCGGACGGGCCAGAGTCTGCGTATAACCGGCGCGGACATCGAACCAGTCCGTTACATCGTATTTCGCCTGAATCATCGGAAGGAAGAATTCATTTGTCGGATGCGCACTCACATCGAAGTACTTCTGGCTCCTCACATCACGTCCGTCCATCAGAACGTACGCATCATAGACTCCCTTGTTCTTTTCATAGCGCGCACCGCCCACGACCATCAGGTTTC
>DOWV01000216.1:0-288 GCA_003519375.1 Bacteroidota bacterium | reverse complement strand
GCGCGCACCGCCCACGACCATTAGGTTTCCGTATTTCAATTCGGTCATCGCAAATGCAGCAGTATAGTCCTCAGCGTATTTGTAGGTATTAGGAAGAGTCTGGAAGTAGCCGTCGAACCAACCGCCCGGTTCCACAGCTGTTGCGTTATACGAGCTGAATACTGGATTAGCGGCTACATAATGGATGATGCTAGTGAGCAAACTGGCATCGTTGGCCCAAATGATGCCTCCGAAGCGATCGTCGAGAAAACTCTTGAGGATGTCGCTATCATGAGAAGTGAAGCCGGT
>DOWV01000057.1:2685-4453 GCA_003519375.1 Bacteroidota bacterium | reverse complement strand
GCCGGTGAGGTTGCACCGACGCCGGGTCGGGTCATCTACCTGCACACGACGACGCTGGGCACGCGATTGAGCGGACTGGCGCCCGTGATATTCTCAGCCGTCGACGCCACGACTCACCTGCAGATCGGTCAAGCTCACTTCGCGATGACGTCAGCCGCGGCGTTGTCCTTCGCCGACTTTGTGGCGCGCAGCTTTCCGTTTCCGATTGTCGAATTCAAAACACGAAAAGAGGCGCCGTTCCATAACCCCGAAAATGAGCGGCCGCACCGGGACTTTCGCGCACTGATCGGTGAGCGGGGTTATCTGCATTCGTTCGTCAATACCCAATCCAGTGATGCCCTCTTTTCCATCACATCGAAGACGGTGTTCGGGGATTCGGCTGCGAGTTTGGCGCATTTCGCATCCACACATGAGTTACAGAGGGATCTCACCCGGTTTGTCTTCTTTCACAACAACTTTCGATCCGTCCCATGGCTGGATGGAAAGACGCCGGTACAAAAGCTCAGGACGTTCACAGGTTTTGAAGACACGCGTACATTCAGTCCTCAGGATGAATGGGGAGAGGGGTTTGTTCCAGTCGCGTTGAGATTCTCCGAAGCTGACGATTTCCGAAACCTTCCGAAGAATGACTTTCACACACGCCACATCGAAAACGCTATCAATGGAGAAGAGCATGAAACCGATTCTCGTCATCGACGATGAAGAAATGTACCGAAACACAATCAGCAGTGTATTGCGCCAGTCCGGGTATCAAGTGGTGGAGGCGGAGGATGGCGAGAAGGGTCTCGACATTTTGCAGAACCAACCGGTCGAGCTTATCATATCCGATGTCATGATGGAGAATCTCGATGGATTCGGATTCATTGAAAGAGTCCGGATGGATCCCGCGACCTCTACAATCCCCTTCATTTTCGTGACGGGCCTCTCCGACAAGAAGACCATGCGGAAGGGTATGACGCTTGGAGCGGATGACTTTCTCGTGAAGCCGTTCACGGGCGCGGAGCTTGTAGCGGCTGTTGACTCACGTCTGGCGAAACACAAGGAGGGTCATTCGGAGTCGGAGAGGAAGCTCGCTCAGTTACGATCGAGCATAAGTCTCGCAATGCCCCACGAAATTCGCACTCCGTTAGCGAGTATTATCGGTTTTGCTGAAATTCTGCGTGATGAAGGCGACAAGCTCGCGGGATCCGAGGTCGTTCAGTGCGGTGCTTTACTGCACAAATCCGGAAAAAGGTTGCAGAAGCTGGTCGAGAATTTTGTGAGCTTCAGTCAGATCGAGGTAATTTCGGCGAACGCAGAAAAGGTCCGAATGTTAAGACGATCGCCTCCCTTGGAGAGTGCGCTCGTTGCCAGGATCGTCGGCGCAACGAAAGCGGACCTCTTCGGGCGTCGTAACGACCTGCATATGGACTTATCGGAGCGTTCCGTGGCTGTCTCGGAAGAGCATTTTACGAAGATCATCGAGGAATTGCTCGACAACGCCTTCAAGTTCTCTCAGGCAGGCACCAGGGTGACTGTGACGAGCGTTGTCGAGAACAACAGGCTTGTGTTCAGCTTCTCCGACTGCGGACGGGGAATGACACTTGAACAGATCGCAAACGTAGGAGCCTATCTTCAATTCGACAGAAAGTTCCACGAACAGCAGGGTGCCGGACTCGGTGTCGCGATCGCAAAGCGGCTCACCGAGCTCTACGATGGGAAAATGGAATTTGACAATAGTTCCGGGCAGGGGCTGACCGTTCGAGTATACTTGCCGATATCGGCGTGA
>DOWV01000057.1:1367-2525 GCA_003519375.1 Bacteroidota bacterium | reverse complement strand
GCGCGCGTATCGGCCCCCGGCTTCAATTCGATTCGCCTGACAGAGCAAAAGACTCTGGCGCGGCACGCGCGACAATTTGCCGAGTAATTGAATTGATTTCGAAGAGACTGTACAAGGAAGGAAGTGCCATGACCGCATTACGAAATCTCATCAGATTCATGAAAGAGTTCTCAGCCAAATATCCTGCGGTGTTGTCAGGATATATCATCTACAGCTATCTGTTTATCGCTATGATGCGGATTTTTCTCATGGCGAAATCCGGGGGGGTTGAGCTCTATGATGTTTACGAGACCTTTGATGCGCTCCCCTTCATGTGGCTGCTCTCATCAGCCTTGGTGAAAATCATCGAAACGCGGACAAAGTTGCACAGAACGGAAAAACAGGTAATCCTGAATCTCCGGGAGCTCGAAACGAAACAAACTCAACTGGATACCATGCACGAAGTTGCGAGAGGATTCCAGCACCGAATTAATAATCCGTTGGCGATCATTTCTCTCGCTCTCAGCGCTACCCGGCGGAAAGCCCTTGGCAATAGGTCAGTGCTTGACCGTGTGACGGTGATGGAAGAAGCGGCGACCCGCATAAGCCAGGCGGTGGCGGATTTTTCAGCTGCTGAGAAGTATGAAGTGGAACATGTCGGATCAGTTGTCGGGTACATGGCGACCGCCGACAGGAGAAGACCAGCCGAATCCAATAGCGTGATGGCAGTCCAGACGTGTTGAAGAGTCTGATTGTGACATTTGCATCAGGAATGGAGAAAGTTCCCGGGTAGAAACCGCATCGCACCCTTGGCTTGAACCTGCAACAAAGACCTCAACTCGTCCTGTTCAGATGGAGCGGAGTTCGCTCATGATATCGGGGTAAAGAGAGTCGCCCTGAACATATGATGGTCATTGACCGTTGCCATAGAGCTCCTGCCTGCCCCGCTGTACGGTCCGCTTTTCCCGCCACCACAACAACAATATGAATAAAGCGTGATCCCGAAGAGCGGGAGACGCGCAAAACGCGAAAGAAATAAGTCGCCCGGCCTGCCTCGTCTCACGGGGCTTTGTACCGGGCACTTTCGTTTGAATTCGGAGGAGGAGGCATTTGGGGTCAATTCCGGTGCTTTCTTACAAAAACCCGAACGAGCTTCTGCACTGATCCAGTGGGGCCGAG
>DOWV01000057.1:0-1157 GCA_003519375.1 Bacteroidota bacterium | reverse complement strand
TCTCACTTCTTCCCAGAGAACAATTCTTCAATCTATCCTTTCAGGGGTGTACACGCCCGCTGACGTAAGGGAATTCGTGCGTTTGTGCTACACGTTGTCGCTTCCGTTGATTCGAAAAAGGATTAGTCAGGGTAAAATCAACCTTGAGGCGCTGGGTCTGAATCAAAACGACGTTGTCTACGACTGCATCGCGGATCTCTTCATCCGGGACAACACCGGCCACTTTACGGAAATTGAAAACTTCTTCGGGAAGGAAATTGAAGACACCCATCGGTGCTCCGACGCGCTCTTGATTGAAACTCTCCGGCGCATTGTGTTCGGCAAGGTGAGCGCCAACATTATCCGGATTCACAGCGGAGCCGACCCGGCGTTCGGCAAAATACTGCACAACCTCGACGTTGCCCTGACGAGAGGCCGCCTTTTTGAGAAGTTTGTCCGTTTTGGCGAAACAATGCTGGCGTGTTGTGATTCAGATTTGCTGTTGCACCTTCCGGGCCCACCGCTGGAATACCTGAGACAACGACTCTCGCATATTGTCCTCATCCAGGACTCGATGCCCGCGATGCTGAAGAAGCTGTACGATATTCTTTTGGACCAGCAGCAGTTTCAGAGAACCATTCCGCTTGTCCGCGTCGGGACGCTGCTCAAAGAAGTCTATGCGCTTGGAGCAGAGTCTGAACCGGAATCCGAGAATTCCTCTCTGATAAGTCTCGAAGAAGAGGACGGGGCGCGGATGGTCCAGGCCGTGTGCGCTGACCTTCACAGGGACATGGTGCCGCACTATGTAGGAAGCGGGAAGCTGACGGAGAATGCGCTCGAGGTGTACCTTCAGGCGACGAAGGCCATTCTTTCAGATCTGGTACTAAAGGGGCGAGATGATTGCAAGCCTTACTTCGAGTACCTCAAGGACCGCATACCTGGTCTGTCGAAGGAGGAGTATATCAACCGCCATAAACCGATTCTTGAGCACTTTGTCAGGAGTGCAAAACGGGGACTATTAGCAAGAACAAGGGGCGAGCAACCTGCACCGTGATAGTTGTGATCTACTTACCCTGTAGACTAGGATGGAAACGCAAGTGACAAGATCAACGGAACATCTGGAAGAAGGCGTGCTCGGCCTCTACGTGCTGAATGCCCCGGAGCTAGGCGAGCGGCGT
>DOWV01000214.1 GCA_003519375.1 Bacteroidota bacterium | reverse complement strand
GTGAGGTTTGCGTAGGCAATCTTCCCTTGTCTGTTGATCACAAACACCGTGCGCCTGTTATAAAGTGACTTTTCATTGAGGCTGCCATAGAGACGCGCAACAGCATGGGAGTGATCGCTGAGAAGCCGGAAGGGGAGAGAATGAAATTTTGCCCATTCATGATGCGACCATACATAGTCCCCGCTGATCGCGAGGATCTCCGCATCCAGGCTTTGCAGGGCACCGAAATTATCCCTTAGCGTGCACACTTCTTTGGTGCAACCCGTGCTCCAGTCTGCCGGATAAAACGCAATCACAACCGCTCGTTTCCCGATCAAATCCGCGAGCTTCAGCGGAGTTTTTGCGATAGAGTCCTTTGTGGCATACGGCAATGTGAAATCCGGCGCGGCATCCCCCACGGATGGGGGATTCTGCTCCTGCGCCTGGACCATCAGTCCTGCAGCCAGGAACCAAACAAGACAGAGGATCGTTTTCATGGTTATTGGCTCCCATTTTTTCCCAAGATACCAGTAAAGCTCCATAGATGCAAACAACTCGCAACGGTTGCATTTCACTCGGGACGGTCTTACTTTGTACATCATGCTGAAGACCATCAGCCTCTGCAATTTGATCGCGGTTCTCATCATACTGCTCGTCTCGACACCGATCTTTGTCGTGACTTCGCATCACCATCTTATTTCCGGCGGAGACGGTCGTCTTGCAATTCAGTCACATACCTGCAACACAAAAGATGTTCATCAAGATCTGCCCGCGGGAGACACATGCCTTGCTTGCTTGCGCGCCGGATTATTCGTCGCGTCATTTTCCGCAGACCGAGTAAGTACTCGAATTGCCCCCGTTGGCGCAACCATGACGACAGCGGATCGTCTGCCCGTTGAGAGCGACGATCTGGCCTGCCCGAAGCGGGGCCCTCCGATCTTCCATTCCTAGAAAGTCATTCGCTCTCTAAGCGACGTCGGGAGTGCTGCAATCTGGAGCACCGCTTCCGTTCTTTTCTGCATTGCCCTCAAAGGCTTCGTATGATCACCAACCGCCTCAAAGCGTTTACTCTTGTCTTTGTATGCGCTTGCATACCCATCTTGAATGCACAGACTTCGCTTAATCCGGAAATCAGCGTTCTCCCGAGGTTTCGCCTCGAATCGGACGACGGCGGGCAACTTCCTGCTCGACGTATCTTCAGCCGGCCGGAGTTCAGGATCGAGGAATTCGAACTTGCGATCCAGTCCTACATCAACCCCTACGCCCGCGCAGACGTCTTCCTGGCCAAGGCAGGAGCGGGAGACGAGCCGATTGAAATCGAAGAAGCATACGCCACATTCCTCAGAGGTTTACCGATTGGCCTGAATGTTCGCATCGGGAAATACCTGGCAGATTTCGGGAAGCTCAACATGCTTCATCCTCACGCGTGGCCGTTCCTCTCGAAGCCTCTGAGCCTTGAAAGGTTTCTGGGTGAAGAGGGGATCAACGATCTTGGGATTTCCGCCAGCGTGCTTCTTCCGACCGGTGACGTGTTGTATACCAGACTGACGATCGATGTTCTCCGGGGCAATTCGATTTCGACAATTGACCCGGCTGCGGATCTGCGATCGGGGGGACCCGGATTAAGCGACACGCTCTCATCAGAGATCTTCTACGCAAACTCCGGCCGGCTGATGATGTTTCTTCCCTTGAGCGAAAACAGCGATCTCGAAATCGGAGTCAGCGGCCTGACCGGTATTCATGATCCATATGCGAAGCTGAGATTCTATTACTCAAACATTGACTTCAAGTACAAATGGAAGCCCAGCGCTTACACATCGTTTGTTCTTCAGGGTGAGGGATTGTTCAACTCGCGCAAGATGATCGCGGATACTGACGCAAGAGGCGGCAGATCCCTCCAGAACCTCTCCTCAGGCGGATTCTACCTCTCTGGCGACCTCCAGTTCAGCAAGATTTTCAGTATCGGAGCAAGATACGATTGGTCGCAGTCTCCCTACAGCACCACGGACAAGGCAGAGGGCGGAGCGGTCTTTATCGGTTTCTATCCCGTCGAAGAGACCGCAGCCTTCCGGCTTCAGTATCAACACACACGATGGATGCCGCCGGGCGGTGAAACGCGGGCCGTAAACTCCATAGCACTTCAATTCATATTCTCCATGGGACCGCACAAAGCCCATCCCTTTTGACAACGCGGATACAAGAACAGAGGATTTCCTTCATGAAAAAACTGATGTTGACCCTGACCATCCTCCTGGGACTGGCTGCTGCAGGGGAAGCCAAGATCAAGGTTGTGACAAGCCTGAGTGATCTTGCGGAATTCACGAAGGCAGTCGGCGGAGACAAAGTCGAGGTCGATTTCCTCGTGCGCGGATCCCAAAACCCGCACTATATCGAAATCAAGCCAAGCTATATGCTCAAGCTCAAGTCGGCAAATCTCTTCGTGACCATCGGCATGCAATTGGAGATCTGGGCTCCGCAAATAATCGACGGGTCAAGAAACCCGATTTTGATCGTCGTCGATTGTTCGAAAAACGTCAAGAAACTCGAGGTGCCGTCGGTGAAAGTGGATGCCAGCATGGGTGACGTTCACCCGTTTGGCAATCCGCACTATTGGCTCGATCCCGAAAACGTGAAGGCTATTCTCCAGGAGATCCTGGACAATCTGGTCAAAGTATCGCCGGCCGATGCCGAGTATTTCAAGTCGAACCTGAAGGCGTACATGAAAAAGCTTGATGCGAAAATGGCAGAATGGATGCTCCTCATGAGTCCGTTGAAAGGCACGAAGCTCGTGACCTACCATACGAGTTTCAGCTATTTCGTCGAGCGGTTCGGCCTATCCGTGGTCGGATATGTCGAGCCAAAGCCCGGTATCCCGCCAACTCCTTCCCACTCAACTGAGCTCATTCAGCTCATGAGAAGCTCCGGTGTGAAAATTGTCGGGCTGGAACAGTACTACGAAGACAATACTCCCGGGCAGATTGCCATCGCGGCAGGTGCCAGACTCATTCGCCTCTGCACGTCGGTAGGCGGAATGGATGGTACCGGGGACTATTTTCAGCTCATCGACCACAATGTCCGCGCCATTGTTTCGGCCGTGAAAGGTTCTTAGATTGCGACGCGATTCCTCACAGCTTTACCTGTTTTTCACTTCTTATCAACACTCTACCATGACATGAAGAGTCAGGCCCAGGCTCTAGTTCAATTTGAGAATGTAACACTCGGCTACCGTCGCAATGTCATTGCGAAAGAGATATCCTTTTCGATTGAAGAAGGGGAGTTCGTTGGCATCGTCGGACCGAATGGGTCAGGAAAGACCACGATTGTCCGCGCCATACTGGGCATTCTTAAGCCGCAGCGGGGAGATATCCGGGTAAGAGGTCGCTCGTCAGAACGGCTGCGAATTGGATACGTTCCTCAGCGAGATTCCATCGATCCGATTATGCCGTTCACAGTCAGTGATGTTGTCATCATGGGCCGGTACGGCCGTCTCGGGATGATCCGGCGACCGACGAGCAAAGACCGGGCAGCTGCCATCGAGGCCCTGAAACATGTCGATCTTCTCGATCAAGCTGCCTCCTCCTATCGGGATCTGTCCGGCGGTCAGAAACAGCGGACACTGATCGCACGCGCCCTCGCAGCTGAACCGGATATGCTGATCCTTGACGAGCCGACGAACGGGATGGACCTTGCCTCGCGTACGGCGATCATGGAGCTGATCAAACACTTTCATGCCGAACATGGAATGACCGTGCTTATGGTGAGCCACTTGTTGAGTGATGTCGCGAACTATGTGAAAAAGATCATGTTGGTGGAGCCCCAGTTTTTTCAGGTCGGAAGTGTGGAAGAAATCTTATCCGAGGCAAACCTGACCCGCGTGTATGATCTCCCTGTGATGGTGGGGGAATGGATGGGAACCAAAGTCATTATTGCACGGGGGAAGAGTGTCTGACCTCGAAATATTCCGCACGATCGTTACGGAGTTCCCGTATGCTCTCCTTGGAAGCCTCGTCGCTGCACTGCTCTGCGCCTACCTGGGGGTGTACGTCGTTTCCAAACGCGTCGTCTTCGTTGGCGCTACACTCACACAGGTCGCCGTCGCAGGCATCGCTTTTTCTCATCTCCCGTTCGCGGATTTCGAACCCTTGTACGGCTCAATCGTCTTCACTGTCCTCGTGACATTACTCTTCGCATGGATGCTCCAGAGCAAGTCTGTGCCGCGAGACACCGTTCTGGGCGCGAGCTTCGTCGCGGCCATTGCGCTTCGAATCCTGATGATACAGAAAAGCGCTGCCGCAGAGGTCTCGGAAATCGACGCCATTCTCAAGGGGGATATTCTCTTCGTAACGGCACAACAGTTCCATCTTCTCCTTGGAGTGTTCATCGTTTTGATGCTGATTCATCTTGTCTTCTACAAGGCATTCATCTTCGTATCGTTCGATGCCGAGACAGCGACAACCCAAGGATTTAATTCGAGAGTGTGGGAGATGGTGTTTTACCTTACCGTCGGAGTTGCCGTCTCCGTCGCCACCCGCGTCGTCGGCGATGTGTTCGTTTTCGGTTTCCTGGTAATCCCCGCAGCGGGAGCCATTCTGACAGCCCGGAAGGTTAAGAATATTTTCCTGCTCGCCATCCTGTACGCTGCAATACCACCCGTCATCGGGCTCTATCTTGCCTTTAAACTTGATTTGCCGGCGGGACCGACTACCGTTACGACGGGGCTCGTTCTCCTCCTCGTGACCTGGATCCTCAGCAGATTCAAACATTGACAGCGGCTTCGTGTTGAATGAAAAGGAGGGACTGAATGAATGGGAGAGTAGCATTGATTGCCGGAGGGACCGGTGCCCTGGGATCAGAGCTTTGCATCGACTTTGCACGACAAGGAGGCAGGGTGTACGCAACAACCCGCTCCGACCATCACCGACAACTCATCTCCGATCCACTGTGGAGTTCAGTGAGAATACTCCAGGCCGATGTGACCATCGAAACCGATGTGCTTGGCCTTTTTGACCGAATCGTAGAAGAATCTACCCGCATCGACGTAGTGGTCAACACCGTGGGTGCATATTTGCCCGGGAAGACTCTGTCCGACGTGGGACTCGACGAGTGGAATCTCATGATGGAAAGCAACCTCAAAACCGCATTCCTCCTGACCCGAGAGGCTTTCCGGCGGATGAATGGCCAAGCCTATGGACGCATCATCAATATTTCTGCGATGACAGGGCTTCAGCCGACTCCAGGCCGCATTCCGTACGCGATCTCGAAACACGCCGTTTCGCTGCTGACAGAGCTCGCCGCGAAAGAGGTCTCTGCGTCTGCCATCACCATCAACGCGATCGCACCGGGAGTCATCAGCACGCCCGCAAACCGGGTCGGAGCATCCGAAGAAGACATCCGTCGGTGGGTTTCCCCGTCCCAGATCGCCGAGCTTGTGCGCTATCTGTGTTCGCCGGCGGCGGGTGTGATAAACGGCACAACCATCAGACTTCCCGGAGGTTCATAGTGCCCTGTGTTGATTTTCCCCACTCAATTGAGTAATATGATATGGTATTCAAAGGGGAGAAGAAATCAGAGATGCCGAGCAAATGGTAAACTTGAACCCAAGGCAGGCGTTGGCATCGCTTGCCTTTTTTCATTTTGAGAATGGGCGATGACGCTGAGTGAACAAATCAATACCGACCTTAAAGCGGCAATGAAATCGGGAGACAAAACCCGATTGAACACCCTTCGGCTGCTGAGGGCCCACTTTATCGAACTCTCCAAACGCGGGGAAGGACAAACGATCACTCCCGAGGAAGAGCTCTCTGTCCTGATGACGGCAATGAAGAAGAGAAAAGAGGCAATTGAAATCTACGAAAAGGGGGGAAGGCTCGATCTCGCGCAGCAGGAACGAGCGGAATCGGATATTATCTCATCCTACCTTCCGAAGCAGCTTTCGCCGGAAGAAACGGCTGAGATCATCAACCGTATCATTGGTGAGACAGGTGCATCCACACCGAAGGATTTCGGCAAGGTGATGCCGTTGGCCATGAAGGAATTGAAGGGTAAGGTTGACGGAAAACTGGTGCAAGAGCTGGTCAAATCAAAACTGGGAGGCTGACCGTGGTTCTCGACATAATACTACTGTTCCCCTTGATTGGATTCGCTGTGTTGGGATTTCGGGATGGTTCAGCGCGCAAGCTCGTGGCGATTGCGGTTATCATTCTGGGTATGTTTCTCGGCCACACCTTCATGCATGGAATCGGAAAATTCTTTGTGGAGAAACTCAACTACCAGCCGGCTACAGCACCGATTGCAGCATTCCTCACGATCTTTCTCGTACTCTTTATGCTGCAACTTGTTCTCTATCGCTTTGTGACAGGAAACTACAAGTTCGCGCAGGAGGGAGGGGGGGCGATCATGGACAAAATCGTCGCCGTCCCTTTAGGCCTCGTCGAAGGCGTCATCTTCACCAGTGTATTAATTTTCCTGCTCACGATGAAGGATGGCCCGCCGCGTCCGCAGACGATGCGTGAGTCCCGACTCTATGCCCCCGTCGCTGCCGTGGCGCCACAGATCATAGATCTCTTCTCTACTGCTCTCCCGGCAGCGCAAGAAGCGCTCGAGAACGTCGCTTCACCAAGCACGACTCCCGCTGATTCCGTTGCGCCGGCATCGCCCGGAGCGGTAGATTCGACTCTTCAGAACGACGGGCGCTGAGGAACGAGATCCCCTGATGGTCGATTTCTCAATCCCGATCCACAAACTCGAATTCGACAGAATCCTCGATCGACTGCAGCAATTTGTTGTCTCTGATCCCGCCCGCGAACTCGCTTCGCACCTCACACCTCTCACAGACGCCGGCCACATCCGCGAAGAACTTCAGCGTGTCTCGGAGGCGAAAGAACTCCTTATAGCTGAAGGAGTCGCTCCGCTCGACGGCATCAAGGACATCCTTCCAGCCCTCAAACGATCCGGCGTAGAAAACCATGTGCTGACGAGCCGGGAGCTTCTCCACATCGCCTCTACACTTCGGGCCTCCCGCACGCTGGCCTCTTTCGTAGCCAGGCGTCACAAGGAGTATCCTTTGCTGGGAGACATGGCCGCCACACTCTACTGCGACAAAGTTGTCGAATACAACATCGCCGAGTGCATCGATGAAGATGGGCACCTTCTCGATTCCGCGAGCAAGGAGCTTCGGAGCATTCGTCAAGAAATGATCTCGACCTCTGACACGCTGAGGAAACGGCTCGCCTCGATCCTCAAACGCGTATCGGAAAAGGATTTTCTGCAGGAGGAAATCGTCACCACGCGCGACGGCAGGATGGTGGTGCCCGTGAAGGCCGAGCACAAGAATCATGTTCCGGGATTCATCCACTCAAGTTCTGCCAGCGGCGCGACCGTCTTCATCGAACCTGCCGAAACGCTCGACCTCAACAACGCCCTCACGGAATTACAGCTCAGCGAGCAGCGCGAAATCGTTCGTATCCTTACCGAGCTCACCGCGCAGGTTCGGGCGATCCGCCTCCAGCTTGAGCCGACACTCGCCACTTTGGCGATACTTGACCTCGTTTTTGGAAAAGCGAAGTATTCGATAGAAATCCATGGCAATCCGCCCGGGATCTCTGAGGGGACAAGAATCAAACTTGTCCGGGCCCGCCACCCCGTCCTCCTCCAGCGTCATCGCATGGAAGAGGTCGTTCCTCTTGACCTCGAAATGGGAGGAGACACGCGCACCCTCGTCATAACGGGACCGAACGCCGGCGGCAAGAGTGTGGCCATGAAAACCATCGGACTTCTTGCGCTGTGTGCTCAGGCGGGTCTCCATATCCCTGTCGCGCCCGACTCAGAACTCGGTGTTTTTGACTCGGTTTTTGTCGATATCGGCGATGAACAATCGATCGAGAACGATCTCAGCACCTACAGTTCGCATCTTCTGAAAATGAGAGACATTCTCGACGGAGCGAATGAGCGAAGCCTCGTGCTCATCGATGAAATCGGAGCAGGCACTGATCCTGCGGAAGGCGGAGCGCTTGCCGCCGCGATCCTTACCGAGTTGACATCCCGAGGTTCGACAACGATTGCCACCACGCACCACGGGATGCTGAAAGCCTTCGCGCACGAGGCTCACGGTGTGTCGAACGCTTCCATGGAATTCGACCAGGCAACGCTGAAGCCGACATATAGGTTCCGGTTTGGGATCCCGGGCAGCAGCTACGCTCTGGAATTGGCCCGGCGCCTCGAACTCCAGAAATCGGTCGTCGATCAGGCCCGGAATTTCGTAGGCGATGAGAAAGTAAAACTTGAAACTCTTCTTGCCGAACTCGATCGCCAGACACAGCAGTATCGGGAGCAACTCCTGCAGGTGTCTGCTGAGAAAAACCAACTCAGTGCGCAAATCGAGCTTTACGATCAAAAAATGAAGGATCTCAGGAAGGAGATTCAGTCAATCCGGCGAAAAGCAGTCGACGAGGCGAAAGAAATTCTCAAGAGCTCTCAGGCATTGGTCGAAAAAGCCGTCCGTGACATTCGTGAATCGTCGGCAGAGAAGGTGGTGGTTCAGGCAGCGCGCACTGAGATTGAGAAGATGAAGGAGCGTATCCGAGAACTCCAGGATGATGAAGAACCGACGGTTCCTCAGATCCTGGAAGTGGGAGATATGGTCAGGGTGAAGGACACTTCTCAGCAAGGCGAACTTGTCGAGCTCAAGATCCCCTTCGGCACGGTGCTGGCCGGAAACGCCAGGTTGAAAGTGAGATTGGAATTTCTTCAAAAAATTGCTCCGCCAAAGCCGGTAGTAACAGATGGCATAGGCGGTTCCCTTTATACACCTGAAGGAAAAACAGAAATAGATTTACGGGGATTGCTCGGCGACGAGGCAATATCGCAGACCGAGCGGTTTCTGGATGACGCCATCGTGGGTGGACTCCACCGGGTTGACATCATTCATGGCAAAGGGACTGGAGCACTGAGAAAGCGCATTACTGAGTTCCTGAAAACCTATCCTCACGTAAAGTCCTTTCGTCTTGGGGAGTGGAATGAGGGGGGTACTGGTGTTACAGTAGTCGAATTGAGCTAGAATCCAGCTGTCGGCATGATTATGGTCGCTCGAACGCGAAAAATACGGAAATTGTTGATCGCCAACAGAGGCGAAATTGCCATGCGCGTTATCCGGGCGTGCCGGGAAATGAGCATCAAATCGGTTGCCGTGTTTTCTGACATCGACCGGAATGCGCTTCACGTGCTTTGTGCCGACGAAGCATATCCGCTCGGCGGCGCCTTGCCGCGTGAGAGTTATCTGAACCAACAGAAGATCGTTGAGCTCGCACGTGCTGCATCGATTGATGCAATTCATCCCGGGTACGGTTTTTTGGCAGAAAACCCTGATTTTGCCGAACTAGTTCAAGAGGCCGGGATGATTTTCGTCGGCCCAGATCCCACGGCAATTCGGATGCTGGGGGATAAGACCCAAGCTCGCAAAGTCGCCAGGCGGCTGGGAGTACCAACTGTCAGCGGCACGGTTGAGCCGTTGCAGGATGCAGTTCAGGGCCTTAGAGAAGTCGAGCAACTGAGTTTCCCTGTCTTGCTCAAAGCTGCGGCTGGCGGGGGCGGCAAAGGAATGCGTGTCGTGCGATCGGCTGGAGAGTTTGATTCTGCTTTTCGAACCGCTCAGTCGGAAGCAAGAAGTGCCTTCGGTGATGATCGAGTATACGTCGAGAAGTATCTCGATGGTCCGCGTCACATCGAAATGCAGATTCTGGGCGATTCATCTGGACACGTCATCTACCTCGGTGAACGCGAGTGTTCCATACAGCGCCGGCACCAGAAGGTCATAGAGGAATCGCCTTCGGTTGCTGTCGATGCCCAGATGCGGCAAAAGCTCGGGGATGCGGCCGTCAGATTGGCGAAAGAGGCTGGTTACGCTAATGCCGGAACGATGGAGTTCCTGCTCGATGCTGAAGGCCAATTCTATTTTCTGGAAATGAATACTCGTCTGCAAGTGGAGCATCCCGTCACCGAAGAGACCACAGGCATCGACCTCGTGAGACAGCAGATTCTCGTGGCCGAAGGCGAGAACCTTCCTTTTCGCCAGGATGATATTGAGCATCGCGGCCACGCTATCGAATGCCGCGTTTGTGCGGAGGATCCGGAAAACGGGTTCATGCCGTCAACCGGTGTCCTTACACACTACGAAGTTCCACAAGGCAAGATAAGGGTGGAGAATGGGTTTCGGGCCGGGGATGAGATTTCGGTCTACTACGACTCGCTCCTTGCCAAGGTTGTAGCCTGGGGGAGAAGCCGCCCGGAGGCCATCTCGGCTATGGAACGGAGCCTTCGAGAATTCAGAATCGAAGGCGTGAAGACGACCATACCCTTCTGTGAATATGTTTTGGGTCATAAGCAATTTGTTGAGGGAACGTTCAATACTTCATTTGTTGATAAGTACTTTGATCCGACTATATTGAGTCAAATCTCGAGTGATGAGATGATGGCAATGGCCCTCAGTGCGACATTGGTCTCAAGGAATAGTAGCTCCAGCAATCATCGCCAGAACGACTCGCCACCAAGCAAGTGGCGCGAAGGCAGACTGGAGAATTACAGAGCGTGAACAACGAGGTTGTTGCAACGATAGGCCAGAAGACCTTTTCAATCAATGCTTCCGGAGACAATCGCGCAGTCATAGATGGCTCAAGCTATTCTTACAGTTTCGTGCTCATCAAGGATGACAAGTATTCACTGATACTTAACGGCAGATGCTACGAAGTGATTGCATCGCTTCCTAACAATGAGCCGCCGACAGGCAAAGGGGAGATCGTCATCTCGCTCAACGGGAAGATTCGAACCGTTCAACTAGACGATGCGCGGACCTATCGACTCAAATCCCTGTTCGCCAGATCGACTGCAAAATCGCACCATCAAACCGTGAGGGCGCCTATGCCGGGAATTATAGCTCGGCTGGAAGTTTCCGTCGGAGATGAGGTTGTTCCTGGAAGGGGACTGTTGGTCCTGGAAGCGATGAAGATGGAGAATGAAATCCGGTCGACCACGAGAGGGAAGGTCACCAGGATATTCGTAGACAAAGGCAAGATCGTAGAAAAGGGAGAGTCACTTGTCATCATTAGCAGCGAATGAACCACATCTCCATCCACGAAAACCGTTAATCCAGCGAGATATAAATGCTTCAACAACAAGAACATAATGAGCCTGACGTAGATTTGAATCTAGCCCTGGAACATGGGCTCACAGAGGAAGAGTACAAGCGAATTCTGGAGATTCTTGGTCGTGTGCCATCGTACACCGAGTTGGGTATCTACAGCGTGATGTGGAGCGAGCATTGCAGCTACAAGAATTCGATTGCAGTATTGAAAACTCTGCCGCGTTCCGGAGCTCGGCTGCTCGTTGAGGCCGGAGAAGAAAACGCCGGTGTTGTGGACATCGGCGACGGTTTGGGAATCGCATTCAAGATCGAAAGTCACAACCATCCGTCAGCAGTCGAACCATACCAGGGGGCTGCAACCGGTGTAGGGGGGATTCTTCGTGACATCTTCACGATGGGTGCTCGCCCGATCGCCGCCTTGAATTCCCTTAGGTTTGGAGAACTCTCCAACGACAGGGTCAAATATCTCTTCAAGGGTGTTGTGAAGGGAATCGGTGATTATGGCAATAGCTTTGGTGTTCCGACCGTCGCGGGTGAGGTATACTTTGATCCCAGCTATACTGATAATCCCCTCGTGAATGCTATGGCTGTTGGGGTTGTCGAGCGGGGAAAGATGGCACGCGCCATTGCCAAGGGCACTGGGAATCTTGTGATGATCGTCGGATCATCGACGGGCCGGGATGGAATCCACGGTGCCACGTTTGCGTCTGAGGAAATCTCGGAGAAGTCTGAAGCGAAGCGTCCTTCGGTCCAGGTCGGAGATCCGTTCACGGAAAAACTGCTGTTGGAGGCGACGCTTGAAGCGATCAGTGCCGGATTGATTGTGGGGATCCAGGATATGGGCGCAGCGGGGCTGACGTGCTCCAGCATGGAGATGAGTGCCAAGGGGAGCAGCGGCATGCGGTTGGATCTCGACGCGGTGCCACTGCGCGAAAAGAGCATGTCGAGCTACGAGATCCTGCTCTCCGAATCGCAGGAGCGAATGCTCCTGGTAGCCGAACCAAAGGATGAAATTGCGCTTAAAAAGATATTTGATAAGTGGGACTTACATGCCGTTACGATAGGTGAAGTTACAATGGGAGGAAGGGTGCAAGTCTATCATCGCGGTGAACTCAAAGCTGATGTTCCTGCTGAGACGCTTGTGCTCGGTGGCGGAGCACCGGTATATTCGCGGGAAGCCAGGGAGCCGCAGTATTTGAAGGAGGTCCGTTCATTCGACCCCACATCGTTACCCTTGCCCAAGGATTACAACAAGGTCCTCATGGACTTATTGCGATCGCCAACTGTAGCCTGCAAACGTTGGGTATATCATCAGTACGATTCGATGGTCCGAACTGGCACAGTGCCGGTAAGCTATGACGCCGCGGTCGTAAGAATCAAGGGGACAAAGAAGGCGATTGTGCTGAAAACTGACTGCAACGGGAGATTTGTCTATCTGAATCCTCGTCGCGGTGGCCAGATTGCGGTCGCTGAAGCAGCCAGAAACGTCGCTTGCACCGGTGCCACGCCTGTAGCCATCACGAACTGCCTCAATTTCGGCAACCCGTATAATCCCGAGGTCTACTGGCAGTTCAAAGAAGCTGTCACAGGGATCGGTGATGCTTGTCGAGTGCTCGATACTCCGGTAACAGGTGGAAACGTCAGCTTCTACAACGAAAGTCCAGATGCGGCTGTACTCCCAACGCCTGTCATAGGAATGCTTGGCCTGCTGTCAGACGCGGAGAAGGCCGTACCGTCGGCGTTTCAGTCCTCAGGCGACCTGATTCTGCTGCTCGGCAAGGAACTTGGAGAGATTGGCGGGTCAGAGTATTTGTTTCAACAGTCCAGGCAACTACTCGGCGATGCTCCAGCTATGGATCTCAACGCTGAAAAATCACTTCAAGCCCTGTGCATAGAACTCTCTGCCAAGTCACTGATCAACTCTGCTCACGATTGCGCCGAGGGTGGCCTGGCAGTCGCCCTGGCCGAGGCAGTAATCGAGTCCGCATCGGACCTGGGAGCTACGATCACAAACTTCCCAGATCCGACGATGAGACCAGATTTTTCGCTCTTCGGCGAGACGCAGTCCAGGATAATCGCGTCGTGCAATCCGTCCAACTTCGATCGCCTCAGAACGGCCGCGGATAGACACGGGGTTCAACTTACGCAGATCGGAAGAGTGGACTATAATCCCAGGCTGAGTATTCGAGATCGGATTGACCTGGGTGTTGCCGAGCTTCGGGGGGTTTACCGATCCGCCATTTCAATCGCGGTAGGAGAGACGGGATAGGAAGAGCAGGCAGAAGCGCGCACTTTGTTGCGTTCGTATGACTTTACATAATGCATATTATAAGACACAAAATCTATGAACCAATGCCCACTATTCCAACGCCTCGTCATTATCGACCTTCGAAGCCGACAAGATTACCCTGTTTTCCCTAATCTCCACGTCGAACCGCTTCAGCGGCATCGGAGCCGGACCAGACAAGTTCGTGCCGTCGAC